>DASZLL010000119.1:0-38567 GCA_035552395.1 Acidimicrobiales bacterium | reverse complement strand
GTCCTTTGCGACCGCCACCGAGCCGGCCGTGGATCCGCAGGGTCCGCTCAGCCCACCCGTCGTCTCGCACACGCAGACCGGCGACGGCCCGCCCGGCGCCGGCGGATCGCCGGTTCCCATCGACTGACCCTCGGCGCTCCTCGTCCCGGGCCGCGGACTGGGACCCGACGAGGCCCCGCATCTATCCTCGGACCCCGGCGCCGCTCCGTCGCCCCAATCCCAAGAGCGGCGCACGAACACCCGAAGGGAGCCAATTCCGATGGCAGACGAAATCCTGCGGGAACGCCGCGGCAACGTGGAGGTCCTCACCATCAACCGGCCCGAGGCGCGCAACGCGATCAACGGCGCCGTGAGCCGGGCCATGTCCTCAGCAATGGACGAACTGACCGAGGACAACGAGTGCTGGGTCGTCGTGATCACCGGCAGCGGGGAGAAGGCGTTCAGCGCGGGCATGGACCTCAAGGCCTTCAGCAGCGGCGAGGGCGGGGACATCATCGGGGCGAGCGGCGGCTTCGGTGGCATCACGCAGAGAGACTTTCCCAAGCCGATCATCGCCGCGGTGAACGGGTCGGCCCTGGCCGGCGGCTTCGAGATCATGCTCTCGTGCGACCTCGTCGTCGCCGCCGAGCACGCCACCTTCGGCATCCCCGAGGCCAAGCGCGGCCTGATCGCCGGCGCGGGCGGGCTCATACGGATGCCCAAGCGCCTCCCCATGGCGATCGCGCTCGAGCTGGCCATGACCGGCGACCCGATCGACGCCGAACGGGCCCTGTCGCTCGGCCTCGTGAACAAGGTGGTGCCCTCGGGAAAACTCATGGCCGAGGCCCTCGCGTTGGCCGAGCGCATCGCGGCCAATGCGCCGCTGGCCGTGCGCTACTCCAAGAAGGTCATGAAGGAGGCCGCCGAGCTGCCCGAAGCGGACGGCTGGAAGATCAACTCGGAGGCGGTCGGCGTCGTCTTTTCCTCGGCCGATGCCATGGAGGGCCCGATCGCCTTCGCAGAGAAGCGCCCGCCGAACTGGCAGGGCAAGTAGACAAACCGTAGAGACCAGTAACGACACGCCAATACCAGGAGCCAGCCCCGTGTTCGCCACCGCGTCGCTCGCCCCCGCGCTCGATACCATCCGCCTCACGCTCCACGTCCTCGCCGCCGCCATCTGGGTCGGCGGCCAGATCGTGATGGCCGGCCTCGTCGGCCCCGCCCGCGGGCTCGGCGGCGACGCGCCCAGGACGCTCGCCCGCGCCTTTGCCCGCCTCGCCTGGCCCGCCTACATCGTGCTGCTGGCCACCGGCATCTGGAACATCTCCGCCGTCCACGCCTCTACTGCGAGCTCGACGTGGAAGGCGGTCTTGATGGCGAAGATCGTCGTCGTGCTCCTGGCCGGTGTCGGCGCCTTCCTCCACCAGCGGGCGACGTCGAAGGCCCAGCTCGCGCTGTGGGGCTCGGTCGGTGGCACGGCGAGCGTCGCCGCCCTCGTCATGGGCATCCTGCTCGCCGGCTGACCTGCGGACACCCCGTGTCACCGCCGCCGGCGGGCCGCCTCTCGGCGGCGCACCCCGGGCTGCCGCCCTGCAGCGACCGGGGGCCGGAATTGGGTCTAACCTGGAATGAGTCACCGGTTCGTGAACCCAGGTGAAGGAGAATCTCATGCTCGCTGAAATCTTCGGTGCCGACCTCGTCATCGTCATCGTGATCGTGGCTGTCCTGCTGATCGGCGGAACGCAGATCCCCAAGCTCGCCCGGAGCCTGGGCTCGGCGAAGAACCAGTTCGAACAGGGAATGAAAGAAGGTCAAGCGGAGTCGGCGAAGAGCAACGGGACCTCCACCGCGAGCGACACCCCGGCCCAGGCGCCCGCGCCTCCGGCCGAAGGCAAGTCCCAGACCGGCTGACCTTCCGACGCTGACTCGCAGCTGCTGAACCGCCGGCGCCCCGAAGCCGCCGGCGCCGACACCGCACTCGGGGGGGGAACATGGCATCCGACGTCTTGTCCGTGGCCGAACGACTCTGGAACGGAGAGCTGTCGACCTCCACCTTCCACCCCGTCGACCACATGGGCGGGTTCGTCGAGATCACCGACGGCGTGGGGTTCTGCCCCTCCTTCGCCAACGTGTCCTCGTTCGCCACCGAGGACGGGCTCGTCCTGGTCGACACCGGCAGCGCACCGCTCGCCCAGATCGTCCACGACGACATCCGCAGCTGGAGCGCGGAGCGCCTGAACACCGCCGTCTATTCGCACGGCCACATCGACCATGTCTTCGGCGTGCCGGTCTGGGAGGCAGAGGCGACGGAGAAGGGCTGGGCGGCGCCACAGGTCATCGCCCATCACGCGCTCCCGGCTCGCTTCGACCGTTACATCTTCACCGCGGGCTACAACACGATCATCAACCGCCGCCAGTTCGGCTTCAGCGACCTCAACTGGCCCACCGAGTACCGCTACCCGGACCGCACCTATCACGACACGCTCGACCTCTCGGTCGGGGGCGTGGGTTTCGCCCTGCGCCACGAGAAGGGCGAGACCGACGACCACACCGTGACCTGGCAGCCCGAGTCGCGGGTCCTGTGCTGCGGCGACCTGTTCATCTGGGCCTCGCCCAACGCCGGCAACCCGCAGAAGGTGCAGCGCTACCCGCGCGAGTGGGCGGGCGCGCTGCGCCGGATGCTCACGCTCGACGCCGAGTTCCTCCTGCCCGGCCACGGGTTCCCCGTCATCGGGGCCGACCGGGTGCGCCAGGCGCTCACCGACACGGCCGACCTCCTCGACGCACTGGTCGATCAGACGCTCGAGATCATGAACGCCGGTGGTCGCCTCGACGACGCCATCCACGCCGTCGCGCCCCCGGCCGAGCTGGCGGCCCGGCCGTACCTCCAGCCGGTCTACGACGAGCCCGAGTTCATCGTGCACACAGTGTGGCGCCAGTACGGCGGCTGGTGGGACGGCAACCCCGCCACGCTGAAGCCCGCGCCCGAGCGCGCGCTGGCGGCCGAGCTGGCGGAGCTGGCCGGCGGTGCCGGCGCGCTGGCCGAACGGGCCCTCGAATTGTTGGCGCTGGCCAGCGCCGCGCCCGAGACCGGGCCCGGCGACGCCGACGGGGCGTTACGCCTGGCGGGCCACCTGGCCGAGCACGCCTGGCTCGCGGCACCGGCCGACCCGGCGACTCAACGGGCCCGCCAAGAGGTCTTTGCCGCCCGGGCGGCCCGGGCCACCTCGACCATGGCCCGCGGCATCTTCAACTGGGCTGCGAACGAATCGACCGGGAGCACGCACAGCCATTGACGTTCGGAGGGGCGCCGGCGGACGCCGCAGGTCACTGGGCTGCGCATTTCGTGTTTTTTGGGCCGGTTCGATAGTGTCGCCGTCGTGGACTCGTCGCTGACCGGCCCTACGACAAGCACGCCCGAAGTCCCAGGTCACAGCGCCAAGAGTCCCCGCCGTCACCGGCTTGCCGTCGCCGGGGTCATCCTCGGGGCGGTCCTGCTGACCGGCTGCCAGCTCCCGACGTTCGGCGCCTACAAGGGCGCGACCTCGCAAGCCCGCTCCACCTTCCACCTCTGGCAGGGCTTCTTCATCGCCAGCCTGGTCATCGGGGGCTTCGTCCTCCTGCTGATCCTCTGGGCGATCATCCGTTACCGACGCCGGTCCGACGACATCCCGCGCCAGACGCAATACCACACGCTCACCGAGATCATCTACACGGTGGCGCCGATCCTGACCGTCATCGGCTTGTTCGTCGCCACCGTCTTCGTCGAGAACACGGTCGACGCCGTGACGCCGAACCCCTACACGACCATCCACGTCTCCGCCTTCCAGTGGGGCTGGGAGTTCCAGTACGACAACGGCGTCAAGGTCATCGGGCAGACCACCGACGCGCCGACGATGGTCGTGCCGACCAACGAGTCGGTGCGCGTCTATCTGCGGTCCTACGACGTGCTGCACGGGTTCTACGTGCCCGAGTTCAACTTCAGCCGCTACGCCAGCCCCGGCTATTGGACGTCGTTCGACCTCAACGTGCTGCACAACGGCGTGTATCGAGGGCAGTGCACCCAGTTGTGCGGCCTCTATCACTCCTTGATGTTCTTCAACGTCCGTTCCGTCAGCCCCAGCGCCTACCAGACCTGGCTGCGCACAGAGGGCACGTTCCAGCGCAACCACCCGAACTCCGTCGGCCAGCTTCCGGGCAGCGTGCACCCCAACCAAAACGGCACCGCGCCCAGCTACTCTGGCAACTCGGGCACGGGCACGGGCACGGGCAACACTGGCAATACAGGAGGTGCGTTCTACGGTGACTGACGTCATCGCCCCTGGCGGCGCACGAGAGACCGAGGTCCACCTCCCTCCGCAGGTCCCGGCCGACGGCCACGACGCCCACGGCGGACACGAGGACCACGGCCCGAGCGGCATCCTCAAATGGCTGACCTCGACCGACCACAAGGTCATCGGCGTCAGCTACATGATCACGGCGATCGCGGTCTTCTACATCTCGGGGATCATGGCCCTGTTGATGCGGATCCAGCTCTCCTCGCCGCACTCGTCGTTCCTCAGCTTCTCGCAGTACAACGCGCTGTTCACCATGCACGGCAGCTTGATGATGTACCTGTTCGCCGGGCCGATCGCATTCGGTGGCCTGGCCAACTACGTCGTGCCGCTCCAGATCGGCGCACCGGACATGGCGTTCCCCCGTCTCAACGCGCTGAGCTACTGGCTGTTCCTCGGCGGCTCCATCACCATGCTGAGCACTTTCTTCGTGGCGGGTGGCGCCGCCCAGTTCGGCTGGGTGGCCTACGCCCCGCTCTCCAGCGCCACGAGCTCGCCCGGCGCCGGCCCCGACCTGTGGATCATGGCCCTGGTCCTCACGGGGTTCTCCGCCATCTTCACCGGCGTCAACTTGTGCGCCACGATCTTCTATCTGCGCGCGCCCGGCATGACCATGTTCCGCATGCCGATCTTCACCTGGAACATGCTCGTCACCGGGATCTTGATCCTGATCGCGTTCCCGGTGCTCACCGCCGCGCTGGTGATGCTCTTCTGCGACCGCCACTTCGGGACCCACATCTTCACGGCAGTGGGCTGTCACCTCGCCAGTGGCGCCGCCGCGCCCTCGTGCGGATCACCGCTGTTATGGCAGAACCTCTTCTGGTTCTTCGGCCATCCCGAGGTGTACATCCTCGCTCTGCCGTTCTTCGGCATCGTGACGGAGATCCTGCCCGTCTTCTCGAAGCGTCCGGTGTTCGGCTACAAGGGCATGGTCTTCGCCACCATGGCCATCGCGGCCCTCTCGACGGGCGTGTGGGCGCACCACATGTTCACCACCGGCGCCGTGTTGCTGCCGTTCTTCTCCTTCCTCAGCCTGCTGATCGCGGTGCCCACCGGCATCAAGTTCTTCAACTGGATCGGTACCATGTGGCATGGGCAATTGACGTTCAACACGCCCATGCTGTTCAGCATCGGCTTCCTGTTCGCGTTCTTGATGGGCGGCGTCACGGGCATCATGCTGGCCTCACCGCCGATCGACTTCGCCACCCACGACACCTACTTCGTCGTGGCCCACTTCCACCAGGTCCTCTTCGGCACCGCCGTCTTCGCCGGCTTCGCCGGCGTCTACTACTGGTATCCGAAGATGTTCGGCCGCATGCTGCGCGACAACCTGGGCAAGTGGCACTTCTGGTTGATGTTCATCGGTTTCTGGATCGCCTACATGCCCCAGTACGTGGTGGGGCTGTTGGGCATGCCGCGCCGGGTGGCGTCGTACCCCTCGAATCTGGGCTGGCAGAGCTACAACATTGTCTCGACGGTGGGTGCGTTCATCATCGGGGTGTCGTTCGTCTTCCTGCTGTGGAACTTCGTCGTGTCGTGGCGCAAGCCCATCCCGGCCGGGGACAACCCGTGGGACGCCCAGACGCTCGAGTGGTTCACCACGTCGCCGCCGCCGCACCACAACTACACCCACCTGCCGCCGATCCGCTCGGAGCGGCCGACGTGGGACTACAACCACCCTGACCACGTGACGGTTCCCCACAACCGGGGGTCCGGGAGCAACGGGCACGCCAATGGCAAGAGCGGGAACGGAAGGGTCAAGGCCGGCGTATGAGGATCTCGGCGGTCTTCTTGCTCTTCCTCGGGGCCTTCTTCGGGCTCATCGGCCTCGTCTACTGGTTCTGGAGCTACGAGGACGGTGGCGGCGTCATGCTGCTCGGCGCCACGCTGCTCGGCTTCCTACCCGGCAGCTACTACTTCTTCTGGCACCGGCGCTTCCACGGCCACAAGTACTTCTTCGTTGGCAAGATCGACGAGGTCGGCGACCGGGCCGACGACCGTGAGGACGCCGAGGTGGCCGACGGGGCCGGCAATATCGACTCGTTCCCCGGCTCGTCCATCTGGCCCTTCGTCATGGGCATGGGCGCCCTCATGCTCGTGCTGGCCCTGGTCTTCGGGGCCTGGTTGGCCTTCATCGCCATCCCGCTGATCCTCACCGCGCTGACCGGCGTCACCGCCGAGAGCCGGCGCGGCGGCACCGTCTGAGTCTGACTCTTACCTCAACGGGCGGGCCTGAGCGCCCGACGTCCGGGCGGACCACGGAAACGCTGACCGCCCTCGCGGCACGGCACCTTCATCCCGAAGTGTGTGGAGACGTCTCCACACACTTCCGACGCCAGCCAGAAGGCTGCAGAGGCCCCGGTACTCTGGACTGATGTCCCCGACGTCCCCCCAGGGCGCCCTGTCGCGCGCGCTGGTCACCCTGATTGCGGTGGCCACCGGGGCCATCGTGGCGAACCTCTACTACGCCCAGCCGCTGCTGCACCACATCGCCGAAGGCTTCCACAGCGGACCCGGCGCCACCTCCTGGGTGATCACGGCCACCCAGGTCGGCTACGCGGCCGGGCTGCTCCTCGTCGTCCCTCTCGGTGACCTCCATCCACGGCGCACGCTGGTCGTGCAGCTCTTCTGCCTCGCCGCGGTCGCCCTGGTCGCCTCCGCCTTGGCGCCCAGCCTGTGGTTCTTCGCCGTCGCCTCGCTCGCCGTGGGCGCCGCGTCGGTGGCCGGCCAGGTGATGATCCCCTTCGCCGCCGACCTGGCCCCCGGGGAACGGCGCGGTCGCGTGGTGGCGCGGATCATGACGGGGCTTCTCTTGGGGATCCTGCTCGCCCGCACGGTGTCTGGATTCGTCGCCCAGGCAACGGGCAGCTGGCGGGGGGTCTACTGGCTGTCCGCCGGACTCATGCTGTGCTTCGCCCTCATCTTGTGGCGCGCGCTGCCCGCCGAAGGCCCACGCCCGCATCGCACCTACGCGTCCCTGGTCGGCACCTCGCTGCGGCTGTTGGTCACCGAGCCGGTCCTGCGCCGCCGCGCCTGGCACGGCGCAATGGCCTTCGGCGCCTTCAGCGTCCTCTGGACCACGATCGCCTTCCTGCTCTCGAGCAGCCCGTACCGCTACTCCTCCGCCGTCATCGGCCTCTTCGGCCTCGTCGGCGCGGGCGGGATCTTGGCCGCCAATGTGGCCGGCAAGCTCGCCGACTCAGCTCGGGTCACGCTTCCCACCGTCGCGGCGGGGGTGCTCCTCACCGGCTCCTTCGCGCTCCTGTACGCCGGCCGTACTTCGTTGGCGGCCCTCATCGTCGGCATCGTGGTGCTCGACATCGGCACGCAGGGCATGCAGATCACCAATCAGGCCGTGATCTACGCGTTGCGCCCCGACGCTCGCAGCCGGATCACCAGCGCCTACATGGTCTGCTACTTCGTCGGCGGCGCCGTCGGCTCGGTCAGCGCCGGGACGCTCTACGCGTCCCACGGCTGGGCCGGGGTGTGCCTGCTCGGCGTGGGCTTCGGCGTGGCCACCCTTGCACTCTCGGCCTACGAGCGGGTGCGGCCGTTGCGGTCCGGATCAGCGCAGATCCAAACCCAAGCCCAGCCTCAGGCCTCGACGATCTCGAGCCCGTTGCCGTCCTGATCGCGCAGGGCGAACATGGCCGGCACGCCGGGCCAGCGCAGCACGTCGTCGGCGTCGACACCCAGCGCGCGGAGCGCGGCGTGGGTCGCGTCGATGTCGGCCGACGTCAGGCGGATACCGGTCTCCACCCCCGTGGGCCGTGCATCGTGGGCACGCTCGAGCGCAAGGGAAACGCCGCCGCCCGCCGGCGCCACCTCGATCCAACGGGCGCCCGCTCCCGTGCGGACGTCGAGACGGATCTCGAGCCCGAGCGTGCCGGCGTAGAAGGCGAGCGCCTGGTCCTGGTCACTGACCGGGACGCCGACGGTGTGCAGGCCGGTGATGCGGGTGTTGGTTCCCATGACGGCTCCTCAGGCGTACATGAGCGAGCCGGGCGTGGTGAGGAGCTCACCGGACTCGAGCCAGGTCTTGAGGCCCGAGAGGATCATGGGCCAGCCGCCGAAGATCTGCGAGTTGGCGCCCTCGCGCATCTGGTCGTGGGTCACGGTCAGGTGGCACGAGTCGCCGACCGGCTCGATCGCCCACGTCACCCGGGTCACGCCCTCGGCCCGCACGTCGTCGTCCCAGTCGCAGGCCATGGTGTGCACGAGCCGGCGCGGCGGGTCGACCTCGAGGACCTCACCGTCGGCGAGATGCATGCCGTGCTTCTCGACGTCCACGCTGATCGGCGAGCCCACCTTCCACTCCGAGTTGGCGGAGGCGCCGAAGTTGTACTTGGCGCGGATCTCGGGGTTGACGATGGCGTCCCAGAGCCGCTCGGGCGTCGCCTTGATGAAGATCTCGTACACCTTTTCCATCTGCCTCTCCAATCTGTCCTTGATCTCGCTCAACCCTGCCACCCAGGGCTCGGAGTACTTGCTGACCCAGCGGTCGTGGATGAGTCGGATCGGCACCGGATTGAGGAAGTGGAGCTTTTCCCGGCCCCGACGCCGCGTGACGACGAGCCCGGCCTCCTCCAACTGCTTGAGGTGCTTCATGACGCCAAAGCGGGTCATGGCGAACTTCTCTTCCAACGTGCCCAGGGTCTGGCCGTCCTGGCGGAACAGCTCGTCGAGCAGCTGTCGCCGGGTCGGATCGGCCAACGCCTTGAACACTTCATCCACGTCGACCACTATATGTGACCTATTAGTCACATGTCAAGGACCCGATGGTGGAACCGCCACATCGCAACCGAGTCGAGCGCTACAGGCGGGCCTCGAACACCTCCCACTCGCCGGGGATGCCCTTGAACTCAGCCTTGCCCCGGTGCTCGAAACTGATGTCGCTCTTGGCGCAGGCGGCGCGCACGGCGTCGGAGACCAGCACCTGGCCGGCTTCAGCCCGCGCGCAAAGCCGCTGCGCAAAGTGCACCGCGAGGCCGGACAGGTCATGGCTGCCCATGCGCGAGACCTCGCCCACGTGCACGCCCGCGCGCAGCTCCATGCCGAGGCCGGCGATCGACTCCATCGCCGCCTGAGCGCACCGGATCGCGTTGTCGGTCTCTTCGAACGCGACGAGGAAGCCATCGCCCGTGCATTTCACCTCTATGCCGTCGGTCTTCCTGATGTGCCGTCGCACCCGAGCGTTGTGGTGGTCGATGAGCTCGCTCCAGCGGCTGTCACCCAGCGATGCCGCCATCGGGGTGGAGTCGACGATGTCGGTGAACAGCATGGTCGTGGTCATGCGGTCCACAAAGAGCGTGCGCATCCCCGTTGCGAAGGGTTCGACGACGTCGATCACCGAGTCGGCGGAGTTGCGGAGGAAGATCTGGTCGCTCCCGGGCACGAGGGCGAGCCGCGCTCCGGGAATGGACTCGGCCAGATAGCGCCCGAACGCCGGGGGCAAGGCCATGTTGTCCTCTAGGTGGATCACCAAGGTTTGTGCGGCGATCGAAGAAAGGGCCTGACGGACGTCGAGCTCGCGGTTCATCTGGAAGAGCGTCACCGCCTGGTTGCGACTGGTTGAGCTGAGCTCGGCGCGCCGGGCCTCGAGGTCGGCTCGCGGCTTGGACCAATAGCCGGTGATCCTGCCCTCACCCCACTGCTTGCGGTAGTTCTCTTCGAGTTGGTCGAGGATTTCGGCGCCGAAGCCGATCGGGTAGTCGTCCGCCACCGGAAGGCGGGCCCACCCGTTGCACAAGATCAAGCGCTGCACGGGGTGCCGGGACGCATAAACCGCGGCGACGGCCGCGCCGTTGTGTGTCCCGAACAGAACCGGATCGCTGACCCCAGCCGCGTCGATCACGGCCTCGAGATCCGCGACGAGGTCGTCGACGGTCGGCACGGCCGACGGGTCGATGGGGTCCGAGTAGCCCATGCCCACCTGGTCGTAGGTGACGAGCCGGGAGAAGCTGGCGAAGCGGCGGAAGCCGCGCGCAGAAGCGTTCTCGTCCCAGGCGACGGTCGAAGCAAACGAGCCCGTCACGTAGACGATGTCGGGAGGACCGGTCCCGACCACCTGGTACGCCAGGTGCCTGTGGCCACGTTGGGCAAACTGAATGGGGGGCGCGGCGAGCACCGTTATCGACCTCTGACGCCGGTGGGCCGTCGCATGGGTGAAGTGTGGCACCCGCCGTTGGGCGGGGAAAGCCTTGTGCCCGCGCCTCGGGGATTTCCCAGCACGTCAAATGGCCATTGCAGTAGCATGGGGCCATGCCAGCTGTCGTCGTGATGCATCAGGCCAACGAAGCCCTCGGCTCCCCGGAGGCCCGGGACTACCAGACCGCCAAGTCGGCCATCGAAAACGCGTCGACGGTCCGCCAGGCCGTCGAGAACGGAGGTCTGCTGGACGGGTTCCCCGAGGACATCCAGCGCGAGGCGCAGGCCGTGCTCGACGCCCTGCCCGATGATGTCAATCGCGGCGTGCTCGAGGCCTTGCGCAGCGCGTTCGAGAGCGGAGCGGCCGTCGAGGTGTTGTGGGAAGAGAACACTGCCGACGCGGGGATCAGCCATCGCGTCGCGTCCGAAACAGAACGCGTCACCATCACCCTGGTGACTCCACACGGCCGCAACTTCGGAGGGACCACCGGGTCGACGGGCTGACGCCCGAACAGTCAGACGGCGGAGGAGTCCCCCGCGAACAGCGGCGAGAGCACCGGGCGTAAGACCCGACGGAGTGACGCGCGAAGCGCCTCCTCGTCGTCGACCGGGAAGACCGTCTCGCGGGTAAGGACGAACGAGAGTCCCAAGCGGGCCGCGATCTCTGCCAATTCCTCGGCGAGTTCGTCTGTGATCGACGCGCCGGCAGACCGCGCCTGCGCGACCAGCAACTGCCGCGTGAGAGCAACGAGTGGTGCCGCCTCGGTCGTAAGGAACGGGAGGATGGTGGAGGGGTCGGTTCGCAGCAACTGCTCGACGAGCGAGCTGCGGAGCGCGGCCAAGCCCGTGAGCGCGCCCTCGATGATGCCGTCCTCCACCGAGCCGCTGCCGGCTGCGGCGGTGTTGATCTTTGCGATGGTGGTCCGCAACTCTCGCGCCAACACGGCATGCACGAGCTCGTCACGCGTCGAAAAGGCGCGGTAAACGCTGGTCCGGCCGATGGCAGCCTGTTCGGCCACGTCCTCCATGCTCCAGCGCTTCAATCCATAGGTGCGCATGAGATGCGCAGCCGCGTCGAGGATCAGTTCCTCCGGCGATCCGGCCACGGATACGACCGCGAACGCCCCCAGCATCGGCTCGAGCTCCAACGTCACCCTGCGCCTCGGCATCGTCAGGCCGCCTGCTCCGCTTGCTCGGCCCGCACGCGCCGCCAACCCTCGAGGGCGCGCGGCTGCCACCGCACCGTCTCGGGAACGATGGGCCACGCGTTGCGCACGGCGAGCTCCAAGCCGTCGAGCGCGACGGCATCCACGGCGGACCACCCGATCCCGAATCGCTCGCGGACCACGGGTGGCAGACCGCCGAAGGCGCACACCCGCACCACGCGGAAGACGGAGTGGCGGGCCAACGCCGTCTTGACCAGCGGGCGCAGCAGCGTCAGCTGGGGCGGCAGGAGGGGTTCTGCGCTCAGCACCGGGCGTCGCAGCGAATCGAGCACCCACTCGGCCGCCGGGTTGAGCTCGAGGACTTCGGCGCAGTAGTAGTCCCATTTCTCCTGAAAGGCGGCGCGGTTGGGAGGCAGGCAGCGGTCGCTCACCCCGTAGCGGCGGTACCACTCCAGGCCTTCTCGGTAGAGCTGTTCGCGTTCGTCGGGCGTCAGGCGGTGGCGGTCGAAGCGGTCGGCCACCTGCTCCGCCATGTACTGGAACGTGGCGTGGGCCCACCAGAACGTCTCGGGGTCGAGCGCGTGATAGCGCCTGCCGTGGTCGTCCACACCCTTGATGGTGCGGTGGAAGTCACGGACCTCGCGGCCGGTGGTCGCGGCCGCTGGGCCGTCGTAGACCGCGCCCAAGATGCGCGGCAGGGACCGGAAGACCCGGCCGTAGGGATCCCCGAAGAAGTCCGAGTGCTCCAGCACGCCGGCGCCGATCGCCGGGTGCATGAGTTGGAGGAGGCCGATCGTGGCCCCCATGAACGCGATGCGGGTGTCGCCGGCCCAGCGCCAGAGCAGCGAATCTGGGCCCAGGTCGATGCGGACGGTATCCGGGCCGACGTGCGTGGGGAGTTCTTCTTGGTACATAAACACATTATATGTACGGACGCCCCATAGGGGAAGCCGACGACGGTCACGGGCAGCGCTATCACTACGCCATGGAAAACCGCGTCTCGCTCGTGACCCTCGGCGTGGCCGACACTGGGCGGGCCCGTGCCTTCTATGAGGCGCTGGGCTGGTCCGGCCTGTCACCCGACGGCGACGTCGTGTTCTTCCAGGCCGGCGGCATGATCCTGGCGCTCTGGGGTCGAGACAGGCTGGCCGAGGACAGCCGGGTCGAGGATCCGGGCGGCTGGGGCGGCGTCACGCTGGCCTACAACGTGGGGTCGCCCGGCGAGGTCGACGCCGTGCTGGCCGACGCGGCCGCCGCCGGGGCAACGATCGGGCGACCCGGAGCCGTCACCTTCTGGGGCGGCTACTCGGGGGTGTTCCTCGACCCTGACGGGCACCCGTGGGAGGTGGCGCACAACCCCGGCTGGGTCCTTGCGGACGACGGGAGCGTGCACATCCCGGACTGAAGCCCTACTCGGTTGTCGCCCCCACCCTGTTGGCGGACGGGCGTCGGCGCCAAGTGTCGACACAACCGGAGGAGCAGAAGAGCACGACCGAGCCGCGCACGTCGTGCGCGATCTCTTCGGCCGTGTCGTGCGACAACGGCAGACCGCAAATGGGATCGCGCGAGCCATCCTCGCCGGCCACCGCCATGCGCAGACTCGACGCCGGCACCGGCTTCTCGACGCCACGCAGACTGACCGGCGTTTCGCTCGCGGCGATGCCCCAGTTGGGCAGGTGCTCCATGACCGAAGGTGCCGCCCACGCCTCGGCGGCCGGGGCCAGATCGCACAGGCGTGCTGCCACATTCACGCAGTGACCGATGTAGTCGTCGCCCTCCATGAGGATGACCTCGCCGGACGCCACGCCCGAGCGGATCGACACCGTCTTCACCGGCCCCGAGACCTCGGTCACGACGTAGTGGAGCTCGAGGACCGTCTCGAGCAGCGGGCGGGTGTCCACGCAGACGAGCATGGCGCCGTCACCCAACCACTTCGCGATCCTGACGCCACGGCGGGCGCAGATGTCCCGCAGCAGGGACCGGAAGGCCGTGAGCACGTCGACGGCGCGCTCATCGCCCTCCACCTCGGTCAAGGCAGTGAAGCCCGACACGTCGATGAAGGCGAAGCTCCGGTGCACGCGCACCCCCCGATCGTGCCATGCGCCCCAGGTCGGCGCCCAATTCAGTCCAGCCCGTACGACCACGATCCGCCGGCGGACCTCGTCCTACGATGGCGTCATGTCGCCGCGACCCCTCGGACGAGCGCGCCCTCGTCGACGGCTGCGAGCGTGAGGGCCTGAAGGTGGGCCAGCTCGACGGGAAGGTCGTGCTCCTGAGTGGGGGCGCCTCGGACATCGGGCGGACCACCTCGCAGCTGCTGGCCCAAGAGGGTGCCGCGGTTGTCGTTGGCGACGTCACCGAGGATGCCGCGTCGGAAGTGGCGTACGAGGTCATAGCCGCCGGAGGACGCGCCATCGGACTGCGCTGCGACGTGCGCGACGAGGAGTCGGTGAGCGCCTTCGTCGACCGGGCGGTGGCCGAGTTCGGCGGCGTGGACTGCGTCGACCACAACGCCGCGTGGAGCCACGCTCGGCTCGACACCGATGCGGTCGGCGTCGACCTCGGCGTATGGCAACGTGCAATCGAGACAACGACCCGTGGCGCCTTGCTCCTGGCGCGCCACGCCATTCCGGCCATGGCGACGCGAGGTGGCGGATCGTTCGTCACGATCTCGTCCGGCACCAGCACGATCGGTGAGTCGACGCGGGTGGCCTACGGCGTCTCGAAGGCGGCGCTCAATCAGCTCACCCGGCACCTGGCCGTCCGTTACGGGCGCGACGGAATCCGCGCCAACGCGATTGCCCCGGGCTTCATCCTCACGGCCACCGCGGCCGCCAACGTGCCCGATGACACCCAGCGGCGCCTGGCCGAGGCCAATCCCACCCGTCGACTCGGCACGCCCGCGGATATCGGCCGCGTGGTCGTGTTCTTGTGCAGCAACGCTTCGGCTTATGTGAACGGTCAGGTTCTCCACGTCGACGGCGGACACCAGATCGCCGGGATGATGTAGGTGCGAAGTGGCTGACGGGTCGAGGGTCGCGCTCGTGACGGGCGCCAGCCGGGGCATCGGGCGCTGCGCCGCCATCGCCCTGGCGCGGCGGGGTTTCGACGTCGTCATCACGGCGCGCACGGTCCACGAGGGCGAGGGCCGGGCCCACGCGTCGAGCGCGCTCGTCCGGGCTGCGCCCATGCCGATCCCCGGGAGCCTCGAGACGACGGCGGCCCAGATCGAGTCGCTTGGACGCCGCTGCCTCCCCGTACCCATGGACCTCATGGAGCGCGCGTCGGTCGAACATGTGGCCGACGAAGCACTCGCGACATGGGGCCGCGTCGACGTGCTCGTCAACAACGCCATCTACCAGGGACCCGGGACCATGGATCGGATCCTCGATCTCCCTCTCGAACTGGCCGAGCGCTGCCTGGTCGGCGACTACCTGCACCCGTTGCTGCTCACCCAGCGGCTCTTGCCCCAGATGCTCGAGCGCGGCTCGGGCCGCTTGGTCAACATGCTCTCGGAGGCCGCGTTCACCACTCCCCCGGCGCCGGCAGGCGCTGGGGGCTGGGGCGTGGCTTATGCCGCCGCCAAGGCGGCATTTCATCGCGTCACCGACATGTGCCACGTCGAGTTCGCCGACCAGGGCCTCTGGGCCTTCTCCGTCGCACCGGGGCTCACCCTCACTGAATCGATGCGCGCCTCGGGGACCGACGAGGTGCTCGTGCGGGCTGGCCACGTGCCCGCACCGCCCGAGGTCGCAGGCGAGGTCGTGGCGTGGCTGGCCGACGACCAGGCTGCCGTCGGCTACGCCGGCCAGATGGTGTCGTCGCGCTCGCTGTGTCGAGAGCTCGGTCTGGTGGCCGGGTGGCCGCCGCCGCGCCCGGCAACGAAAGGCCCTCTGGCCAATAGTTAGGCCACGCGGGGCAGCCCCATCGGGTTGGGGAATGGCAACACGCCGGTGGCCACGACCTCACGGGCGCACGCGGTCAGCGCTCCGTGCAGATCGGCCACGGCGGCGTCGCCGAGCTCGGCATACGGGGCCACCGCCAGCCGGTCGGTCTGCTCCTCGACCGAGGCGTGCAAGGTCCGCCCGTCGTCGGTGGCGCGGCCGTCGGTGTGCAGTAAGCCGCGGGCCGCCAGCCTCGACGAGGCCTGCTCCCACTCCTCCTCGCTCCAGCCGCGGTTGTCACGCAGCACTTCGGGCGGCACCGCCTTCGTCCCGGCCGCCAGCAGGTGGGCGTCGATGCCAGCCAGGTCGTGCGCGACCAAGGTCGCGACATGCCCGTCGCCCCGGTGTTCGCGCAATGTGGTGCACGCCTGCCACGCCTCGGCGAGCCCCCCGGTCCCGAGCGCTGTGCCGATGGCAGGCCAGAGACCACGGTTGGCGGCGGCCATGACGCGGCCGGCGCCGTCCCAGCCGGCGGTGGCGCGCCGGAGCAGAGGCAGGGCAGCCACCAGGTTCGAGCGAGTCTCGACGCTGCAGGCCTGGCCCAAGGCCTCGGACGCGGCGATCGCTCGCACGCGGCAGAGCGTGAGCGGCGCCACCGCCTCCCAGCACCCGGGCACTGCTTTCGCCACCATCGCCGGATGGAAGTTGTAGAAGGCCGCGGTGACCGGCCCGGCACCGACGCGGCCGAGCGGGGCAGCGCGGCCGGCGAAGTAGCCCGCCCAGAATCCGCCCAGACCGGCCTCACGCAACGCAGCCCGGCAACCGGGATCGAAATAGGTGACGGCGTGGAGAGTCTCGAGCGCGACCCAGATATCCCGGGCGCCAGGCCGGTGGGCCGGGTGGTTCAGCGCGTGACCTGCCGCACGCCCGTGGGCGAGGGCTCGGGCTGCTGCCCGTCGCCGTTGCCCAGCGGCTCGAGGTCGATGCGCACGGGCACCGGCTCGGGGTCGATTTCCACGTTCTCGTCGTCCGGGCGTGGTGCCGAAGGGACGGTCGAGTACTCGCCCTGCACCGAACGCCGCACGATCACGGCCCGCTTCCGCTTGCCGATCCCGTGGACGCCCTGCATCTCTTTGCAAAGCTGGTAGGCCACCAGCGCCGCGATCGCCGGGACGACAAATATCGCGATGCGGAAAAACCACAGCGTCGCGTTGAGCGAGACGTGGAAAAAGTTGGCCAGCACGTCGGTGGAGCTAGCCGCGAAGAGCGTGAACATGAACGTGAACATGGCGACGCCGGCCGCGGTGCGTTTGGGTCGATCTCGCGGTCGGTCGAGCAGGTTGTGCATGGCATTGTCACCGGTGATTCTGCGTTCCAAGCCCGGATACAGGAGCCAGAGAGTGATCAGCAGCATCGGGAACAGGACCGAGGGCAGGAACACTTCGAGCGGTACCGTATGGCCGTCACCGGCGAACTCCCACGACGGCATGATGCGCAGGGCGCCGTCGAGCATGCCCATATACCAGTCCGGCTGCACGGCATAGGAGATCTTCGACGGCTCGTACGAGCCGAACTGCCAAATCGGGTTGATCTGCGCGAAGGCGCCGAGCAGCGCAGTGACGCCGGTCACCATGAAGAGGAACCCGGTCGTCTTGGCCATGAAGGTCGGGAACATCGGCGAACCGACCACGTTGTCCTCGGTTCGCCCTTCGCTGGCGAATTGCGTGTGCTTCTGCCGCACCAAAAGTGCGAGGTGCACGGTGATCAGGGCCAGCAGGATGAGCGGGATGATCAAGACGTGGATGATGAAGAACCGTGGGATGATCGTGCCGTCGCCGGGGAACTGGCCGCCCCAGAGGAACGAGACCATGTAGCTGCCGATGAAGGGTTGGGACTCGGCGATGGAGTAGCCGATGCGCAATCCGGTGCCCGAGATGAGGTCGTCGGGAAGCGAATATCCGATGAAGCCCTCGAGGACCGCCAGCACGAGCATGAAGATCCCGATGGTCCAGTTGAGCTCGCGCGGCTTGCGGAATGCTCCGGTAAAGAAGATGCGCGCCATGTGCACGATGATGGAACCGACGAAGATGTCCGCCGCCCAGTGGTGCATCTGGCGTATGAGCATGCCGCCCCGCACGCTGAACGAGATGTTGACTGTCGACTGGTAGGCCTCCGAGACCCGCTGGCCCCGCAAGGGTGCGTAGCTGCCGTGGTAGATGACCTGGCTGGCCGAGGGGACGAAGAAGAGCGCCAGGAAGATGCCCGTCGCGATCAGGACGACGAACGAATACAAGGCGATCTCGCCCAGCATGAAAGACCAGTGGTCTGGGAAGATCTTGTCGAGGAAGACTCGGCCGCCCTTGGCCACGCCCAACCGCTCGTCGAGCTCGTCGACGATTTTACTGACCTGGCCGTAGGGGCCCATGGCCTTCTTCGTGCTGCGCTTCGTCCTAGTCGCAGTATCGCTCATGTGGTCCGCTCGAAAAATCCGGGTCCGAGAGGTTGATCATAGGTCGCAGTGGCGATGAGATACCCCTGATCGTTGTAGCCCAGAGGCAGCTGGGGCAGCGGGCGCGGTGCCGGTCCAAATTGGGGGACCGCGCCGTTGCGGACGTTGAACATGGACTGGTGGCACGGGCACACCAGCACCTCGAGCTCTTGCTCGTAGAGACCGACCGGGCAACCAAGGTGCGTGCAGACCTTCGAGTAAGCCACGTACCCGTCGGGGGTCCAGTTCTCCCGCCCCTGCATCGTGGTGAACGACTCGTTCGAAAGGCGGATCAGCACGGTCTGGTCCGTGGCGAGTCCCTGATCCGTGAAGGTCACCTGCCCGTCCTCGTGTCGTTCCGTGTTGCGAGGGTAGACGGTCATGATGCCGCCGATCACGAGGGTGTCGCGGCGCACGGGCCGCCCGTTGGAGTCGACCAGGACGGAGCCTGCTTTCCACTGGTTGACGTCGAGCTCGTCCTTGGGCGGCGGGCCGAGGGAGCGGATCAGGGGGAAGGCCGCCACGATCCCGAAGATGCCCGCACCAGCGGCGAACAGCCCGCCCAGCATCTTGCGCCGCCTGATCACCACGGCCGAACGCTCGACCAGGGCGGCCGACATCGCGTCGCGTTCGTCGGGGGTAGAGGCCAGGACGTGGCGTTCCTCGACAAAGGGTCCCTGGGGCATGAGGTACTTGCCCCAAGCGGTGAGGCCGAAGCCGAGAGCAAACAACCCGCCGCCGAGCGCGCCACCGAACGTCCACACGTTCCAGTTCTGCCAGTAGGCGGCACCGGCCAGGCCGAAGAAGATCATGGCCACCACGAAGACCAAGGCGATGATGTTCTCCACCCGCTTGGGGTGGCGGGCGGCGTCGCTCATGTGCGGGTCGCTCAACGCGGCGACCGGGATGGGGACCCGGGTGCGCGAGGGCTCGTGGTCGGCGTCGCTCACGAGCGCTCTCCGATCCAGAAGCAGACGAGGGCGAGACCGCCCACGCCGATCAGCAGCGCAACGAACCCCTCGGCGACGGGTCCGACGCCACCGAGCCCGAAACCACCCGGGTTCGTCGGGTGCTGGAGCCGTCCGGTGACGTAGGAGACGATGTCGCGCACCTGCGCGTCGCTGAGGTTGCCCGAGAAGCGGGGCATGTTGGCCGGGCCGGTCCGGATGGCCTCCACAACCTGTTGCGGCGTGATTTCGCGGTTCTGGAGTGTGGGGGCGTTGGTGTTGTAGGCCAGCGCGTCACCTGCGCCGGTGATGGTGTGACAGGCCGCGCAGTTCAACGAGAAGAGGGAGGCGCCCACCGATTGATTGGCGCCCCCGAGGTGCGGATAGGGCACCGCCGGCACCGCCGGGTCGAGCGAGTTGACCCATGCTGCGAGCTCCAGGGCCTGCTTCGGTGTCAACCGGGTCGGCCGGCGCTCCGCCTCCACCGCTTTGACGTCGGCGGCGGGCATGCGGCCCGAGCTGACCCAGAAGTCGACGGTGGCGGCGCCGACACCCTGGAGGTTCGGGCCGATCGTCGCCGCCCCCCCGGGCCCGACGCCGTTGGCCTCGTTGCCGTGGCAGCTCGAGCAGGTCTGTGCGAAGAGGAGACGCCCGGCCGTGATGTACGACGCTGGCGGATTGGCGTACGTGATCGAGTTGTTGCCGTAAGCGAGCAAATTGCCGCCGTGGCAGATGAGATTGGTGCTTCTGAACGGGTTTCCGGTATTCGGGGTGGGGCTCACGCCCTTCGTGTTGACGCTGCCACACGCCTTCAAGACCTGCTTGGCGTTCGTCGACACCTGCGACGCATCGGCGTGCCCGCTCGCTCCTGCACCCGTACCGGGGAAGAACACGGCCAGCGACGCCATGGCGGCGACGGTCAGCAGACCGGCCGGCAACAGGAACTGGATACCCGTCTTCCTCGTGAGTGGTGCGCGCACGCCTCGCATGCCTACTTGAGAAGGAACAGACAACTGTAGAGACCAACCCAGACGATGTCGACGAAGTGCCAGTAGTAGGAGACTCCTTGCATGGCGGAGAGCTCACCGGGGTCGCCGCCCACGTCGCCGCGCATGCGGCCGAGTAGGAAGACCATGGCCACCAACCCGATGAAGACGTGCAGACCGTGCAGCCCCGACATGATGTAGAAGAGCGAGCCGTACGAGTTCGTGTACCAACGGGTGGTGTTGAACAGCCACTCGAGGACCTGGTTGCCCAGGAAGGCCGTGCCCAGGACGATCGTCGCCACGATCCAGATCCGAGCCGAGCGACGCTTGCGCCACTCCGTCTGGTAAACGGCGTACTGCATGGTGAAGCTCGACGACACCAACACCAAGGTGAAGATGCCGGCCCGCAAAACGTCGAGATCGGTCCCGGCCGGGGGCCAGGGGCCCACCGTGTTGGCCCGGATGGTGAAAAAGGCCGCGAAGAGGCCGCTGAAGAACATCAGCTCGGACCCGAGCCAGATCATGACGCCGACCGCAAGCATCGGCGGGCGGTCGTGAACGATCTTTCCTTGGGGCGCGGGGACCTCCGCCGAAACAGCCTGCGTCACAGCGCAATTTCTAGTCGACCAGGTGCCGGAGTCGCCAATAAGCAGGTGAAGGCCATGCGACCTCGGATCAACCTGTGAATTCCCAGGTCAGTGAAGGTCGACGGGCAGCGGATGCGCGTGGAGAATCGTTAGTCGCCTGGTCGGTCTCGTCATGGCGACGTACAGGGTTCGCAATCCCCGTGTAGTGGGCACCGGCGGGGCCTCCCCGGCCGGCTCGTCATCGACGGACGCAATCAGGGAAGGCTCCACGACGATCACAGAGTCGAACTCCAGACCGTTCGTCTCGTCGGCGGGCAACAGGACGAGGCCGGCCGCCAGTCCCTCGCCACTCGGGTCACGCGGGTCTGTCGCGTCGAGCCCGGCGTCGGCGAGGGCTCGGGCCAGCTCGGGGAGCATGACCGACGCGCCGAGGACCGCCACCCGGCCTGGCGCCACGGCCGCAATCTCGTCGCGGGCGAGTTCGGCCAGCCGCGCCGCAAGCTCGAGGCGGCTCGCCTGCACGATGCGCGGTTGTTGCCCGGACTCCCGGACGGGCCGGGGCGGGGCGATCGACGGTGCGGCCACGGCCAGCACCTGCGCCGCAAGCGCCACCACTTCCGCCGGCGTGCGGTAGCTCACGGTGAGCTCGACCAGGCGCGGCGTTCGATTCGGGGTCAGGTGGCGAGTGACGTCATCCCAGTTCCTCGGCGCCCATGGCCCCGTTGCTTGCGCGATATCGCCGACGACCGTCATGGAACCCGAAAGGGAGCGGCGCGCCAGCATGCGCAGCTGCATAGGGGAGAGGTCCTGGACTTCGTCGACCACGATGTGACCGAAGGACCTGATCTCCTCGTCAGAACCGGACCCCGGGGCTGCGCCGGCGGGCGCCGGTGAGGCCGCCAGCCCCTGAGGCCAGAACCCCACCTCCGGGGCCGTCCCCTCGTCGCTCCGTTGAATTCGAGCGCGCGTGGAACGTCCTCGGCGCGGACCAAGGAGGGTTCTCGCCTCGTCGATCAGCGCGGTGTCGCCCACCGTCCAGGGCACGACGTCCAGGGTCTCGCCGCGTGGACGGTGGAGGCGCTGCACCTCCATCGTGCTCAGGATCCCCTTCCCCGCTGCGGCGAGGAGCGGCCGTGCGCCCAGGAGGTCGTGGAGGAATTCGTGCGGCGACAAGCGCGGCCACATCCGATCGAGCGCCTCGGCTACCGCCGGGACACGACGGAGCCGCCGGGCCAGGTCGTTCTGCTGCTCCTGGCTCGGCGCTTCCTCTGCCGATGCGACCCGACCTCGCGTGATCCGGGCCTGGTACTCATTGGAGAGTGCCCGCACAACCTGGGCCTCGACAAAACGACGGCGCGCGTTGTGGGTGCCGGGCCGACGGCGGGCTTGGGCAATGATCTCCTCGGTCGTGTGCGCGCGGAGTCGGAGCACGCCGGCGCCGAAGGGGATCTCGGTGTCGTGTCGCAACGGACGCTCGCGAGTGCGAACCGCCTTGGCCAACACCTTCACCATCCGCACGTCGCCCTTGAGCTTTGCTACCGCAGGGTCGTCGACACCGCGGACCCGCACCTCGGACACGAGCCCAGCCACGGTGGCCAGGCTGACTCCTGTCTCGCCCAGCGAGGGAAGGACCTGCTCGATGTACCGCAGGAACAACGGGTTGGGACCGAGGACGAGCACCCCTTGGCGTTCCAGCGGAAAGCGGTGCGTATAGAGGAGATAGGCCGCCCGATGCAGAGCGACAGCAGTCTTGCCGGTGCCGGGACCACCTTGGACCACGAGCACGCCCGGCAGTGGCGCCCGGATGATCTCGTCCTGCTCGCGCTGGATCGTCGCCACAATGTCGCCCATGCGACCGGTCCGGGCCTGACCGAGCGCCGAGAGCAAGGCCCCGGGCCCGCCGAGCACCATGCCGTCGGACAACAGGCGCTCGTTGCCCGTGTCGCCGTCCTCGCCGGTGACCGCCGATCCTTCGGGCCGGCCTGCCGGATCGACGAAGTACTCGTCTTCCAGGCCGAGGACGGAACGACCTCGCACCGCGAGGTGCCGGCGTCGGGCCAAGCCCTGAGGATCGAGTCCGGTGGCCCGGTAGAAAGGCTCCGCCACGGGCGCCCGCCAGTCGACAACTAACGGTTCGTGGTCTGGTCCAGACACGGCGAGCCGGCCGATGTGAAACGACTCGCCCAGCGCGCCGTCGGCCGCTGCCTGGTCAGGCTCAGGAAGGCGATCGATGCGGCCGAAGTAGAGGGCTTGGTCACCTATGTCCAGCTGGTCGAGGCGGGCCAGGCTGGTGCGCACGACGATGTCGCGCTCAGTGCGGGACTGAAAGGTGCCGCCGCGGCCCAGATCCAACACGCCCTGAAGCATCTGGCGGGCCTCCCCGCGCATGAACTCCAGTCCGTCGTAGGCCCGGTTGAGGAACTCCTGCTCATCCTGCAAATCGGGATGTTCGGGCACCTCTCCCCTTTCGCCCCCGTCCCGACGGGGAAACGGTTCAGTTTAGACGCCGCACACGCCCTGGATGCCCGCTTGGCGACGCCTACGATGACCCAGACCGAAAGGATTGCCATGTTGATCTCGACTATGAACGACGTGCCCGGTTACAAGGTCACCTCGGTGCTCGGGGAGGTCTTCGGCCTGACCGTCCGCTCGCGCAACATCGGCTCCCAGTTCGGTGCGGCGTTCAAGTCGCTGGCCGGAGGTGAGCTCAAGGGGATGACCAAGAACTTGCAGCTGAGCCGCGAGGACGTCACCAACCGGATGGTCGCCGAGGCGGAGGCCAGGGGAGGCAATGCCGTCCTGGCCATGCGGTTCGACACGTCGGAGATGGGCGGCAACTGGACCGAGATCTGCGCCTACGGCACCGCGGTTGTCATAGAGCCGATCGGGTGACGACGGCGGCAGACGCCGTGCCCGACCTGGTGCGGGCCTGCCGACGGGAGCCCGTGAGCCGCACGCCGGTCTGGTTCATGCGACAGGCAGGACGATCGCTCCCCGAGTATCGGGCCGCGCGGGGCGAGGGCTCCATTCTGGCGGCAATCAGCGACGCCCCACTCTCTGCCGAGCTCACCTTGCAGCCGGTCCGGCGCCATGGCGTCGATGCCGCCATCCTTTTTTCCGACATCGTCGTGCCGCTGCATGCCATCGGGTTCGGCGTCGACGTGGAGCAGGGCCGTGGGCCGGTCGTGGACCAGCCGTTTCGTTCGCCGGCCGACCTTGACCGACTCCGGCCGTTCGAGCCCGATACAGATGCCCCCTACGTCGCGGAGTCGGCGAGGTTGGTGGCAAAGGAACTCGCAGGCACCGGCGTCGCGCTGATCGGCTTTGCGGGGGCCCCCTTCACGGTCGCCAGTTACGCCGTCGAGGGCGGCCCGTCGCGCACCTTCGCCCGCGTAAAGGCGTTGATGCATGGCGAGCCCGCGCTATGGGGTCGCCTCACCGAGCGCCTGGCTGACATGGCGGTGGCGTCGCTACGAGCCCAGGTCGCCGCCGGCGCGCAGGCCGTCCAGCTCTTTGACAGCTGGGCGGGCTCGCTGTCGCCCGACGAGTACGCCCGATTCGCGTTGCCGGCTACCCGCGCCGTGCTCGACGGGATCGCAGACCTCGGCGTTCCGACCATCCTCTTCGGCGTCGGCACCGGGGAGCTCCTTGGGCAGATGGCCGGTGCTGGCTCCGATGTCGTCGGGGTCGACTGGCGGGTACCACTCGACGCGGCGCGCGCTCGGGTCGGCGGGCGCCACGCGGTGCAGGGGAACCTCGACCCTGCCCTCTGTTTGGCGCCGTGGAAGGTCGTAGAGGATGCCGTCCGCGACGTGCTCGTCCGCGCCGACGACGGAACAGGCACCGGGCACATCTTCAACCTGGGGCACGGTGTGTTGCCCGAAACCGACCCGGCCATCCTGGCTGCGGTGGTCGAGTTGGTGCACCGGGAGACCGCGCGGGGGTGACCACCGGCGTCCTCATCATGGCGCACGGCACCCCGGCGAGCCCCGACGAGATCGGCGCCTTCTACACACGGATCCGGCGCGGCCGGCCACCCGAACCCGCCCAACTGGCCGAACTCCTGGGCCGCTACGAGGCGATCGGCGGCGTGTCGCCCCTGACGGAACGCACCAGGGCCCAGGTCGATGCGGTGCGCGCCGTGCTCGAACGCCGCACGCCGGGGCGCTACGCCGTGTCCTTCGGCGCCAAGCACACCGACCCACTGATCGAGACGGCCGCGGCCGAGCTGGTGGCGGCCGGCCACGACCGGGTGATCGGGCTCGTGCTGACGCCACACGCATCCACGATGGGGTCCCAGGAGTACCTCGACCGGGCGGCGAACGCGCTCGGCCCGACGCCATTCGTAGCGATCGGGCCCTGGTACGGCGAACCAGCACTCGTGGATCTCCTGGCGGCCCGCGTCACGACCGCCCTGGGCACCGTAACGGGGCGGCCGCGCGTCATCTTCACCGCGCACTCGCTCCCCGAGCGCATTCGTGAGGCCGGAGACACCTACCCCGAGCAGTTGGCGGATTCCGCCCGCCTGGTGGCGACCGCGGCGGGCCTGGACGAGTGGGGTGTGGCCTGGCAGAGCGCGGGGCGCACACCTGAACCCTGGCTCGGGCCTGACGTGCGCGACGAGGTGCGGCGCCTGGGTTCCGATGGTACGGCGGACGCCGTCGTCGTGTGCCCGATTGGCTTCGTCGCCGACCACCTCGAGGTGCTCTACGACCTCGATGTGGAAGTTGCGCTCGTCGCAGCGGAGGGTGGCCTGGCCTACGCGCGCACCGCGTCGCTCAACGACGACCCTGCCTTCATCGAGCTCTTGGCGGATCTGATCACAGCGGCCGGGTCCTGACATGTCGGCGCGGCGGGTCGTGGTGGTCGGTGGTGGCATCAGCGGGCTGGCTGCCGCCTGGGAGCTCAGCGAGGGCGCGGAGCCAACCGAGGTCGTCGTGTTGGAGGGCTCAGACCGCCTCGGCGGCGTCCTGCGGAGCGACGACTTCGCCGGTCAGACGGTCGACATGGGGGCAGACGGCTTCCTCGGGCGTCGCCCCGAAGCGATCGACCTGGCCCGGGAGGCCGGGCTCGATGACGCGCTCGTACCGATCGGGACCCGGGGCGCGTCAGTGTGGGCCCGGGGACGGCTGCGCGTCCTGCCCGAGGGCCACGCCATGGGGATCCCGACCCGGTTCTGGCCCACCGCGCGCTCGGGGATCCTGGGACTTCGGGGCTCCCTGGCGCTGGCCGCCGACTCCCTGCTGCCCCGGCCTGACATCCGCGGTCCGATCGGCGACCGCGCTATCGGACCGCTCGTGGCGCGCAAGCTCGGCCGGAGGGTGGTCGACACGCTGGCCGACCCCCTCATCGGTGGCATCCACGCCGGAAGCGTCGATGACATGTCCGCCGCGGCCGTCTTCCCCCCGCTCCTGGTCGCGGCTCAGCGCCGCGGCAGCCTCATGCGCGCCCTGCGGGCCGAGACGCCAAAGCCGGTTCCTGACGGCCCGCCACTCTTCTGGGCACTCGAAGGCGGCATGGCTGCCTTGGTCCGGGCCCTCGTCGTCGGACTCGAGCGACGGGGCGTGGAGCTCCGACTGTCCAGCTCCGTCGATCGGCTCGAGCGTGACGGGGAGGGGTGGACGGTCGCGGGCGAGCGGGCATGGCACGCAGACGCCGTGGTTGTGGCGGTGCCGGCCCTGAGTGCCGCGACCCTGCTGCGGCCCCACGATGACGAGGCAGCCGGGCTGCTGGACTCCATCGACTACGCCTCGGTCACGGTGGTGACGTTTCGTGCCCCGAGCGGTTGCGTGTCGACCGACCTCTACGGGACGGGCTTCCTCGTGCCGCGTCGGACCTCGAAAAAAGGTCGGGATCCCTGGGCGGTCACGGCCTGCACCTATCTCGACCGCAAATGGCCCCATCTGGCTCGAGACGGTGAGGTGTTGGTGCGTGCGTCACTGGGCCGGATCGACGACACCCGCCCGGACGAATGGTCGGACGACGAGTGCGCGGCGCGGGCCTGGGACGAGCTCGGCGCACTGGTCGGCCTGACCGGACAGCCGACCGAATCCACAGTCGTGCGCCACCCGCGTGCGCTGCCCCAGTACCGCGTGCACCACCTCTTGCGCACGGCCGGGGTCGAGGCTGCGGTGGCACGGCTGGGTGGCGTGGCCGTAGCCGGGGCGGCGTACCGCGGTGTCGGCATCCCCGCCTGCATCGCGAGCGGCAGGGCAGCGGCACACGCTGTGTCATGACCTGGCCGCCACGCCGAGGTCGCGTGGCCGCGCCATCAGTCGCTGCCGGTGTCCTCCTCGCTCTTTCCCTCCCCCCGTGGGGATGGTGGCCGCTCGGGTTGGCCGGCGCGGCGCTCTGGTATTGGCGGCTCGCCGGGCTACGGCTGCGGACTCGGGTGTGGTCCGGCTGGTTGGCCGGGCTGGGCTGCTACGCCATCGGGCTCTTTTGGACCCGCGCCTTCAATTGGTACGGCGCGGTCGTGCTCGTCCTCATCGAGGCCCTGTTCTTTGCGGCCCCCGCTGCGCTCTGCCCACCGTTACGTGGGCGCGCGCCCGCATTCGTCGGTGCGTGCACCCTGGCCGAAGCTCTGCGCCTGACGTGGCCGTTCGGCGGGCTCCCCCTGGGCGGCGTCTTCCTCGGCCAGGCGGACGGACCGTTGGTCCAGTTGGCACGGCTGGGCGGTCCACTGCTCATCACTGCAGGCGTGTGGGCCGGCGGCGTCGCCGTGGCGACCCTGGTCGTGTGGTTGAGGGCGCAACGGTCTCGGGCCGCCGCGCCGGCCGTGGTCGGCGCTGTGGTGATCTGCCTCGGCGTCGTCGTGCTGGCAGTCGTCGGCGCGGTGGTCCCTGACGGCGGTCCTCCGGTCGGCACGGTCCGGGTGGCCCTCGTACAGGGAGGAGGTCTACGAGGGGTGAGCAAAGAGGAGGTGGTACCCGCCACGGTGTACAACGCGCAGCTCTCGGCGACGTACCCCCTGATCTCGTCCCGCACGCACCCCGATCTCGTGGTCTGGCCCGAGGACGTGGTGGCGTTGAACCGACCGCTGGCCGGATCGCCCGAGGCGACGACGCTGAGCCACCTGGCCCGGGAGCTCCGCACGACGCTGATGGTGGGGGTGACCGAACCGGCGTCGGACACGACGTTCCGCAACGAGGTCGTGGTGTGGGGACCTCGGGGCAAGGTCGTCAGCGTCTTTGAGAAGGTGCACCGCGTGCCCTTCGGGGAATACGTGCCCGACCGGTCGTTCTTCGCGCACTTCGCCGACCTCTCGGGCGTGCCGACGGACGCCGTGCCCGGGCACGGCACCGGCCTCGTACACACACCCGTGGGTCCGCTGAGCGTGCTGGTCTCGTTCGAGATCTTCTACTCGGGACGAAGTCATGCCGCCGTGCGCGCCGGCGCGGAGTTGCTCGCTGTGCCAACCAACACGTCGTCCTACAGCACCTCGCAAGTCCCGAGCCAGGAGATCGCCGCCGCGGTCGTGCAGTCGGTCGAGACCGGACGTGACCTCGTCCAGGCGGCGCCGACCGGCTTCAGCGGGGTGGTGACCCAGCGTGGCGTGGTCGTGGCGCGCAGCTCATTGGGAAAGCGTCAAGTGATTTTTTCCACTGTGGCCCTGCGGCGAGGCATGACGCCATACGACCATTGGGGCGATCTCCCAGTTTTGATCCTTGCCGCCCTCGCCCTGGCGGCGGGTTGGGTCCGTCAGTTCCGCTCCTCGTAGTAACCCGAGTGGATATACACGCACGGCACACCGGCCGCCACGAACATGGCATGGTTCGACGGGTCGTCCTCGAACGCGAGTCGGAGGTCGAAACCGTACGCCCGCAGGTCCTCGACGACCGACTGTTTGAACGAGGTGACCTGTGCGTAATCCCCCCGTGCTCGCATGACGAGGAGGTCCCAGCGCAGGCCATAGCGGTGGAGCCAGGCGACCGTTTGGGGCTGCACTCGGAAGGGTCGCCCGGTCAGAAGGATCACGTGGAGCGATCCGTCGAGGAGCTCGAGGAGCCGCGCGATCTCCTCGATGACCGGGTCGTCCCCGCAGGCCTCGAAGAACTCGGTCCAATCCCGCCGGCCACGCTCTATGAAGTGCTGGCGCCCTGCCGCGTCGGACAGCACGCCGTCGATGTCGAAGACGACCGCCGGTCCGCCCGCCAGGCCCGATCCCTGCCGCCACGTCCAGTTCCTCCGGTCGGTATCTGGACGCGGGTCCGGCACGAAAACCCAGCTTAACGACCTGGTCTCCTCCTTCTGGCGGAACGGCTCCACCTCTTTGGGGAGGGGTCGACGCTCCGAGAAGTGAGACGATGGACGTCGCATGCACGGCAACGTCGACATGGCGCCGGTCCCAACCGAGCCTCAGCCACACGGCGCCGATCATCGCATCGAGGTGGCGCTGGGCCGGCGGGTCGAGGTGATCGGTGACCTCCTCCTTCCCCTCGACCCGTCCGCCTCGTCCGCTGCCGTGTCCCACGACATCGCCCGCCGCCTCGAGGATTGGCAAGGCCCCGGCATCCTGATCATCTGCGGCCGCATGGTTGCGTCGGGGTGTCCGGAGGGGTCGGCGCGCCGCGCCCTCGACAACCATGCGGTGCTCGGGGGCGCGTTGGGCGCCTTCGCCGCGCGCCCGGACTCTCAGGTCATCGTCGTCATGCCATCGGGCGGCCGGGACCCAGAACTGGTCGACGCGTTGACCCGCAAAGGGGTGCGCGTGACCGACGGCGTCGACCTCCACTGCGAGACGGGGTCCGGGCCGCGGACGGTGTTGGTCCGAGCGGGTTCGATGCGGCCAGACGCCAACCCTCCAATCGACGCCGCCCCACGGGAAGACCGACCTTGGTTGTCCGGCATCGAACGCCTGGACGATCCGCTCCAGGCACGCCAGTTCGTCACCTCACGCCTGCTGTACCGCCGCCTCCGCCGCTATCTGTGGGCGCCGCCGCTCGTGCTCGCTGCCATCGCCCTCCTGCTCCGGATCGAATGGGTCGTTGACGGACTGGGCCGCGTCTTTCGCTCGCCGCGCCAGCAGACCGCGCTGCAGCACGCGTACGGCGCATCATGGTTCTCCCGCTTCATCGTGACCGTGGTGATCGCCGTCGCGCTGCTCGTCGTCCTCGCGGTGGTCGTGGCCATCACGTCGCGCGGTATCTGGCGAGCGTTGGGCGGTGAAGGCCTTCCTGCGCCGTGGGCCCGCGGCGGCGTCGGCACCGGTCCGATCGCACACGCCCAGCTCGAGATCGATGGCGAGGACGCGCTCGACAAGACCCGCGCTGCCGTCGAGAGTGGCGCCGCCGGTGTCATCGCGGGTGGTGCGCTCGTACCCGAGCTCACGCACCTCGACGCCGGGTTCTTCGCGTGTCCCGGGGCCACATCGGAGGTGGTGCACGAGCACCGAGGACGCATCGGCTTGCCGCCCACCTACCTCCACCACCGCCAAGAAGCCACGATCGAGATCGAGACGGGTGCGGAGCTGCACGTCCGCCTCCTCCTGGCTGATGCCTATCTGCCCACGGCCACGATGGGCGAGCGACTGGTGACGACCGACTCGGTCATCAAGGGACGGACAAAGGCGGCGGAAGTCCACGCCGAGCTGGCCGCGGGCTGGCCGACCGGAGCGTCGTGGCCGCCAGCGCCGGGGGTCGCGGCTGACCGCATCCGGGTGCGCCGGATCCGTCGCATCGCCGCCATCTCGCTCTTTGCCGCCGGCGCGATCGACCTCCTCTCCGCCGTCACCGCACCGTTGCGCGCGCACCTGCACCTGATTGCGCAGTACCTGCCCATTTCCGTCGTCCAGGCGGCCGGCGCACTGGTGGCCATCGCCGGAATCGGGATGATCATGTTGTCCCGGGGCATCCTGAAGGGGCAGCGCCGCTCCTGGATCGTGGCGATCGCCTTGCTGGCAGGGTCGCTCGCCCTGCACGTCGTGCACGCCGCCGACGTGGTGACACTGCTGGTGTGTGCGGCTGTCCTCGTCCTTTTGGTTGCCCAACGCGACCTCTTCCGGGCCCAGACGGAGCCGGCCACGTTGGTCGGTGCGTTCACCATCCTGGCCGTTGGCGGCCTGTTTGCAACCCTCGGCGGCTTCATCGGGGTGGAGGTCGCGGGCCACGTGCACCACCATTCTCTGCCGAGTTGGCCCCACGTGCTCCTCGGTTCCGCAGAGCGGCTGGTCGGCGTGCAGTGGGTGCGCTTCCCGACCACCATCGACCGCTTCGCGTCCATCTCCCTTCTGGCGGTCGGCATCAGTCTCATCGTGGTGGCCCTCTACCTGCTGACGCGCCCGGTCGTCGACCGCAGCCTCTCCTCGGGTCGCGCTGCCGTGGGAAGGCGTGCGGCCGAAATACGGGCGCGCGACATCGTGCGTCGACATGGCACCGGCACGTTGGACTACTTCGCGCTGCGCGATGACAAGCAGTGGTACTTTCACCGCGACTCGCTGGTCGCCTACGCCGTCTTCGGCGGGGTCTGCCTCGTCTCGCCCGATCCCATCGGGCCGTTCTCCGAGCGAGCCCACGTGTGGGACGCCTTCCGCCGCTATGTCGACCGGCAGGGCTGGGGTCTCGGCGTGATGGGCGCTGGCGAGCAGTGGCTGCCGACCTACCAAGCCTCTGGCATGCGCTTCCTGTACATCGGGGACGAGGCGGTCGTCGATCCCCGCGTGTTCTCGCTCGAAGGCGGGAAGATGAAGGGGTTGCGCCAGGCCGTCAACCGGGTCGCCCGTTACGGCTACACCGTGCGCTTCTTGGATCCGGCCCACCTCGACACCGAGGACGCCGCCCGCATGGCCGAGCTCATGGCGAAAAACCGCCGCGGTGAACAGGAGCGTGGCTTCTCCATGATGCTCGGTCGCCTCTTCGACCCCCGCGACGCCGGGTTGCTGCTCACGTTGGTGGAGGGGCCGGACGGCGCGCCGGTGGCCATGTGCCAATTCGTGCCCTCGCCGGCCATCGATGGCTACTCGCTCGACCTCATGCGCCGCGACCCGGCCGACCATCCCAATGGCCTGCTCGACTTCGCCCTGTGCTCGACGATCAGCCACCTCAAGGAACGGGGCATGACCGGTCTCAGTTTGAACTTCGCCGCCATGCGGTCGATTCTCGACGGTGACTCCGGTGACGGGGTCACTCAGCGCGTCGAGCGCTGGGCGATCCGGCGCTTGTCCGGCGTGCTGCAGATCGAAACACTGTGGCGCTTCAATGCGAAGTACGAGCCCAGGTGGCTACCCCGTTACATCGTCTTCGACTCGGCCGAACAGTTCGTGCCCGTGGCGATCCAGATCATGCGGGCTGAGTCGCTGACCGAGGTCCCCGTTATCGGGCGCCTCCTTACGACCAGCGCGGCCAAGCGGACGGGTCCGGCCTTGCCAGAGGAGATTGTGGCGGCCATGGGACACGAGAACGGTGCCGCCGCCGCAAAGGAGGCCGAGCCGACCGGTCCGCGGGCGTGACGCCATGACGATCGCGATGACCCCGCAAGAGCGCGAGACCTTTCTCGCCGGGGTCCACGTGGGCGTGCTGAGCGTCGACGATCCCGGCCGGGCGCCGCTGGCGGTACCGGTCTGGTACTCCTACGAGCCGGGCGGCACGGTGGACGTGATCACCGACCGCAACAGCCTCAAGGCCAACCGTCTGCGTGCGGCCGGCCGGTTCTCGTTGTGCGCGCAGACCGAAGTCCCGCCCTACGGTTATGTCAGTGTCGAGGGTCCGATTATCGACACGGTGGACCCCGTGGAGCCGGCGGCGCTTCGAACCATGGCGTACCGCTATCTGGGCCCTGAGTTCGGCGAGCTCTATCTCGAAGCCACCAAGGACGATGCGCCCAACAGTGTGCTGTTCCGGTTGGCACCCGAACGCTGGCGCACCGCGGACTTCACCAAGCAGTACAGATAGACGGCCGCGACGCTAGAGGCCGCACAGCCCCAGGAGGCAGTGTTGCGGTGGCGCTGTTGTCGTCGTCGTCGTTGGCGGTGTTGTGGTCGTGGTGGTCGCCGGAGGCGCTGTGGGAGTCGTGGCTGGGGGCGCTGTCGTCGCGGGCGTCGCAGTGCCCGGCACGAGGGTGTAGGTGACGAACGTCGTGATCGTCTCGCTCTGATGCGGCTGTGTCGTCGTGGGGGCGGCGGGCGCCGACGAGGTGGTCGTCGGTGCGGCCGTCGAAGGCGTTGTCGCCGCGTCGGTCCTTGGTCCGCTCGCTGCGATCGGACTCACGTCGTGCACGCTCTGCGCCGGGAGTCGCGGCTTGGACCCACCGGGAGCGAACACCAAGAGCACCGCCAGGAGGGCCCCGACTACGCCGAGGCCGGCCAGCATCCCCACGCGATGCGAACGCGACCGCGGGCGCTGACGCCTCGGCTCGACGAACGCTTCGTGGATCGCAGGCGCACTCACCACGATCGTCTCGTCCCAAGGCGCCACCTCAGAAGCAACGACTGGGATCTCTGCCGTCACGGGGGCGTCGGGCGCGGTCTCTTGGCCGACCTTTCCATCGTCTCGGGCGGCCACTCCGGACTCGGACGCAAGGTCGCTGGCAGACTCCCCCGCTTCGAACCCTTCCTTGTCCTCTCGGTGGAACCAGGCGCGCTGCGCCGGGGCCGCGTCGCCGAACTCATCACGAATGAGGCGCTCGGCGAGCTCAGGGTCCGCCGGTGCCGCCCTGTCATCGGGCCCAAGCCCTGACATTTCCTCGCTCATGTCGATCCGTTCCTCGTCCACCGGGTACACCGGCGCTTCCCACCTGAGGAAAACCGCTACTGGACGCGTAGCATACGGCGGCCCGGCGGTGCGCCGCCCAGCGGGCCCAAGGCCCTGGCTGCGGGTCCACCCCCTCCTCGTCACACGCCCGTAGCCGGGCCTGGGCCCGCTTAGTGGGGCAGGAAGAGCAGGGTGGCGTGGTTGGCGAAGTCGATGAGCGGCTGCGGCCAGAAGCCGAACAGCACGGTGGCCCCGGTGCACAGCCCGATGGCCAGGGCCCCGAGGACCGGCACATCGACCGCCTCGGGCCCGGCCGGCGTGCCCTCGGCCTCGTCGGCCAACAGGATCTGCGCGTTGACCGTCGTGATCGCGCTCGAAGCTGCGGCCGGAGATGCCCAGTCCTGCGCCGCCGCCGACTGGGCCCCCACCGGCTGCGCGGCGACCGGCTGGCCAATCTCGATCAGGCCGCCCGCCGTCATGGCGGACCCCCGGCTCAGCTCGGCGGAACCATTGGTCCCGCCCTCGGGCTCCCCGAGACCGCCGGCCGAGTACATGAGCACGGCGACCCGGAGGTAGAAGTAGGCCGCAACGACGGCGGTCACCATGGCGATGGCTGCGAGCGGAATGGCGGCACCAGTTGAAAGTCCGGCTGGCACGCTGCTGCCCGAATCGATGGCGGCGAAGACGACCTGCACCTTGGCCCAGAGGCCGGTCGTGAACGGTGCGCCCGCCTGGGCGAGCAGGAGGACAGCCAAGGCCAGGGCGAGGACCGGTTGGCGCCCGGCCAGGCCGCGATAGCGCGACAGGTCGTGGTCGCCGTCACCGGCGCGGCCGAGCAGCGTCACGATCGCGAAGCTGCCGATCGTCATGAGCATGTAGGCGAAGAGGTAGTACAGCGCGGCGCTCGCACCTCGGGTCGTGCCGGCAACGACGCCGAGCAGGATGAACCCGGCATGGTTGATCGACGAGTAGGCCAGCATGCGCTTCACGTCACGCTGGCGGAGCGCCACGAAGGCGCCGAGCACGAGGGACAACACGGCCAGCCCGTAGATGATCGGCCGCCAGTCGCTCGACACCACACCGAAGGCGGAGAAGAGGACCCGCAGCATGGCCGCGAAGGCGCCCGCCTTGGCCACGGCGGCCATGAATCCCGTCACCGGTGACGGCGCACCCTGGTAGACGTCTGGTGTCCACATGTGGAACGGCACCGCCGCCACCTTGAACGCGAAGCCCACCAGGAGCAGCGCCAATCCCGCCAGCAGGAGCCCGTTGGACAGCACGACGTTCTTGGAGAGGAAGTCGGCGATCTGGGTCAGGTTGGTCGAGCCGGTCGCCCCGTAGGTGAGGGCGATCCCGTACACGAAGATGGCCGAGGAGAAGCCGCCGAGGAGGAAGTACTTGAGCGCCGCCTCGCCCGACGCCGCCCGGCGGTAGTTGAAGGCCGTGAGGACGTAAAGCGCGATCGACAGGATTTCCAGGCCGAGGAAGACGATGATCAGGTCGTTCGCCATTGCCATCAACATGGCGCCGGAGGCCGACACCATCGCCAGGACGTGGAACTCGGCGCCGTGCACGCTTTCGCGGCGCAGGTAGCCGTCCGCCACCAGCGCGCTGAGCAGCATGGCGATCGCCACCAGCATCGTGACGAACACGCTGAAGCCGTCCATCACGACGGCTTGCGCGACGTAGGTGTGCGCATGGTGCTCCAGCACGTCGGTCCACTGCCAGATGGCCACGCCGAGGGCGCCGCCCGAGATCACCACCGTCGCCACGGTCGACAGCCCGACCCGCAGCGGCTTCGACACCAGCGACGCCAGGCCCAGCAACAGCACGGCGCCGCCGATCATGATGATGGGCGGCAGGATGGCCAGCCACCGGATCGGGGGCACCGCGATGGTATCCGAGGCGGTGTGCGTCGTCGCCAGGAGGGTCGCGATCACTTCACTCCCTCTACACCCTTGACCGCCACGGACGGCTGGGCGTGCCCCGTGGTCGACTCCACGTGCGCGATCAGCTGGTTGACCGACGGGTTGATCCGGTCGAGCACTGGCTTGGGGTAGATGCCAAGGAAGACGATCAGGATGATCAGCGGCGCCATGACGGCGCGTTCGAGCAGGGCGAGGTCGCGCGTCTTCTCGTCGGCCGCACGCGGCGGGCCGTGGAACACCTGCTGGTAGGCCCAGAGCAGGTAGATGGCGGCCACGATGACGCCGAGCACCGCCACCACGGCCCACCACCGGTGGGTGATGAAGGTGCCCGACAGGACGAGGAACTCGCTCACGAAGCCGTTGAGCCCGGGGACGCCGATCGACGCCATCATGACCACGGTGAACACGCCCGCCAGCACCGGCGCCGCCTTTTGCAGCCCCCGCATCTCGCCGGTCTGCCACGTCCCGCGCCGCTGGTAGACGAAGCCGATGAGGATGAACAGCGCGCCGACGATGAGGCCGTGGTTCAGCATCAGCAGCACACCGCCGGCCAGCCCCTGCGTGCTGAGCGCGAGGGTGCCGAGCGCGATGAAGCCGATCTGCGCCAGCGACGAATAGGTCACGAGCCGCTTCAGGTCGCGCTGGGCACACGCCACGATGGCCCCGTAGACGATGCCGATGACCGCCAGCGTGAGCAGGATCGGCGCCAACGTGCGGGTGGCCTGGGGGAAGAGGCTCAGGTCGAAGCGGATGATGCCGTAGGTACCGATCTTGGCCAGCACGCCGGACAGCACCACCGAGCCCTCTTCGGGCGCCTCCGTGTAGGCGTCGGGCGACCACGTGTGGAGCGGGAAGAGCGGCGCCTTCACGGCGAAGGCGGCGGTGAAGGCCAAGAACAGGAGCACGCCCTGGGTCCCGGTCAGGTGGGTCTGCATGAGCGGCCCGAGCGAGAACGTCAGGTAGCCGTACTGCGACTGGTGGATGAATGCGAGGGCCAGGATGCCGACCAGCAGGAAGGCCGACCCGAGGAATGTGTAGAGGAAGAACTTGATGGCCGCGTAGGCGCGGCGTTGGTGCCCCCAGCCGGCGATGATGAAGTACGAGGGAACGAGCGTCAGCTCGAACATGAAGAAGAACACGATGAGGTCGAGGGACAAAAAGCTCCCCATCACCGACGCCTCGAGCAACAGCATCCAGGCGAAGTAGACCCGGCTGTTCTCCCGGTTCCGACCCAGGATGATGGCCAGCGGGAACAGCACGGCGGTGAGCAGCACCAAGAAGATGGAGATGCCGTCCACGCCGAGGTACCAGTGCACGCCGAGCGCGTTGCCGGTGTAGTCGTGGTTCGAGACCAGCTGGAAGCCGCCGTCGTTGATCTTCATGACGACGAGGACGGCGATGGCAAAGCCGAGCGTCGCCAGCGACGCGAGCAACGCCAGCGCGTAGGTGATCTCGCGGTGCAGCCGGCGGTCCAGGCCGAGCAGGCCGAGTACTGCCGCGGCAACGGCAGGGATCAGGATCAAGAGCGTCAGGAATGGAACCTCGTGCCTCATCCCCACCACGTCCTGCTCAGCATGAAACCGATCAGCAGCGCCATCCCGAGCGCGATGCCCAGCGCGTAGTTCCGGGCGTAGCCCGTCTGCAGCCGCCGGGCCGCGGTGCCGGTGAGCTTGGCCAGATGCGCCGTACCGTTGACCGCGCCATCAATGATCCGGGCGTCGACCACCCAGGCGAAGAAGGTGGCGAGACGCTGGCCTGGCCTTCCGATGATCGTGTCGTAGAAGTCATCCCAGTACCAGACCCGCTGCAAGAAGGCGGGCTCCAGCGCCGGCTTGTCCACCTGCGCACCTCGCCACAGCGAGTAGGCGACGATCACGCCGATCAACGCGGCGGCGGTGTCCGTCGCGGCGAGCGCCCATTCGGCGGCGCCACTCAGGCCGTTGTTGTACAGGGTGCCCGAGAACACCGGGGCCAGCCAGCTCTCGAGGTCATGGGTATGCACCCAGGGCAGGTTGAGCACACCGCCGACGAAGGCGAAGAAGGCGAGGATCACGAGCGGGGCCCGCATGACCCAGGGCGGCTCGTGCGGCGGGTGCAGGGCCGGCTGCCCCTCGGGGCCGACCTTGTCGAAGCGCGGCTCGCCACCGAAGGCGAGGATCTCCAGCCGGCTCATGTAGTACGCCGTGAGCACCGCCGTGATCAGCCCGATGGCCCACAGCGGCTTGTAGTGGGCGAACGCGTTGTCGAGCACGTCGCCCTTGGCCCAGAATCCGGACAGCGGCGGGATGCCGGCGATGGCCAGGAAGCCGACGGTGAAGGTGATCGTGGTCCACTTCATGTAGCGGCGGAGCGCGCCCATGCGCTTGAGGTCCTGTTCGTCCTCGAGCCCGTGGATCACTGAACCCGCCCCCAGGAAGAGAAGGCCCTTGAAGAATGCGTGCATGACCATCAGGAAGATCGCCGCGATGTAGGCGCCCGAGCCGACAGCCAACACCATGTAGCCGATCTGCGAGATGGTCGAGAAGGCGAGGACCTTCTTGATGTCCTGCTGCGCGCAGGCGATGGTCGCCGCGACGAGGGCCGTGACGGCCCCGATGATCGCGATCACCTCCATCCCGTCGGCGCTCAGGTGCAGCAGCGGGTTCAAGCGACAGAGCAAGTAGACGCCGGCCGTGACCATGGTGGCGGCGTGGATGAGGGCGGAGACCGGGGTGGGGCCTTCCATGGCGTCGGGCAGCCAGTTGAACAGCGGGATCTGGGCCGACTTGCCGGTCGCGGCAAACAGGAGCAGCAGCACCGCCGCGGTGGCCGTCCCGCCGCCCAGGTGCGAGAGCTGGCCGAAGATGCCGCCGCCCGGGCCGCTCTCGTACTGGAGCGTCCCCGTCTTCTCGAAGATGAGGAAGATGGCGACGAGGAACCCGGCGTCCCCGATCCGGTTGTAGATGAACGCCTTCTTGCCGGCCGAGGCCGCCGTCTCGCGCTCGAACCAGAAGGCCACGAGGAAGTAGGAGCAGACGCCGACGCCCTCCCAGCCCACGAACGTGAGCAGGAGGTTGTTCGCCAGCACCAGCAGGAGCATGGAGAAGACGAACAGGTTCAGGTAGATGAAGAACTTGGTGTAGTCCCGGTCGCTCTCCATGTACCCGATGGAGTACAGGTGGATGAGCGCGCTGACGCCGGTGACGAACATGCACATGGTCATCGACAGCGGGTCGACCAGGGTGCCCACGGGCACGGTGAGGCCGCCGGCGCTGAACCAGGTGAAGTACTCGTGCACCACCACCCGGTGGTCCGCCGGCAATTGGATGAGCCCGGCCAGCACGATGCAGGCCACGACGAATGCGCCACCCACGGCCGCGGTGCCGACCCAGCCGGCCACCGGGTCGCCCAGGCGGCGCCCGACCGTGACGAGCACGAGGAAGCCCGCGAGAGGCA
>DASZLL010000118.1:0-3338 GCA_035552395.1 Acidimicrobiales bacterium | reverse complement strand
CCTGCTGAAGGGCGAGCTGCCCACGCCCGCCGAGTTCGACGTCTGGCGCCGTGAGGTCACCCATCACACCTTCATCCACGAGAACGTGCGCAAGCGCTTTCTCGAAGGCTTCCACTACGACGCCCATCCCATGGGCATGCTCGTATCGGCCGTCGCCGCTCTGTCGACCTTCTACCTCGACGCCAAGGACATCTTCGATCCCGAGTCCCGGGAGAAGCAGATCATCCGCCTCATCGCCAAGATGCCGACGCTGGCCGCCGCGGCCCACCGGTTCAGCGTGGGGATGCCGTTCGTCTATCCCGACAACTCGCTGGGCTTCGCCGCCAACTTCCTGTCCATGATGTGGAAGATCGCCGAGCCCCGGTTCGATGCCAACCCGGCCCTCGCCCACGCCCTCGAGGTGCTGTTCATCCTCCACGCCGACCACGAGCAGAACTGCTCGACCACGGCCATGCGCGTCGTCGGCTCGTCCCACGCCGATCCCTACTCGGCCTGCGCGGCCGCCTGCGCCGCCCTCTACGGCCCCCGCCACGGCGGGGCCAACGAGGCCGTCATCCGCATGCTCACCGAGATCGGCTCGATCGACCACGTCGACGACTTCGTCGCCGCCGTGAAGCGCGGCGAGGGCCGCCTTCAGGGCTTCGGCCACCGCGTGTACAAGAATTACGACCCCCGAGCCAGGATCATCAAGCGCACCGCCGACGAGGTCTTCGACGTCACCGGCAAGAACCCGCTGCTCGATATCGCGCTCAAGCTCGAGGAGCGGGCCCTGTCCGACGAGTACTTCACCTCTCGGCGCCTCTATCCCAACGTCGACTTCTATTCCGGGTTGATCTACCAGGCCATGGGCTTTCCGATCGACATGTTCCCGGTGCTGTTCGCGATACCGCGGACCTCGGGATGGCTGGCCCACTGGACTGAGCTTCTGGACCAGGACTCCAAGATCGCCCGCCCCCGCCAGCTCTACGTAGGCGAGGACGAGCGCCACTACGTGCCGATCGAGGAGCGCTGAGCCTCAGACCAGGCGGACGAGGCCCTCCTGGACCACCGAGACCGCCAGTCGGCCGTCTCTCGTGAAGATGCTCCCCCGGGCCAGGCCGCGTGCCCCCGAAGCCGACGGGCTCTCCTGGTCGTAGAGCATCCACTCGTCGACCCGGAAGGGTCGATGGAACCACATGGCATGGTCGAGGCTGGCGCTCATGAGCCGGGGGTCCTCCCAGCTGACCCGGTGGGGCAGGATCGTCGAGTCCAGCAGGGACATGTCCGAGGCGTAGGCCACGACGCAGGCGTGCAGCAACTGGTCGTCGGCGAGGCGGCCGTCGGCACGGATCCACACCTGCTGACGAGGATCGCTGACCCCCGTCCGGAACAGACCTCCGCCGTTGTCGACGTAGCGCTGGTCGATCGGCTGCGGGCGGTCCAGCCAGTCACCGAGCTGCTTGGCGTAGGGAGCCAGGCGCTCCTTGTAGGTCGGCAGCGACTCGGGGTCGGGCGCGTCGGGCATGGGCAGCTGGTGGTCCACTCCCTCCTCGTGGACATGGAACGACGCCGACAGGTTGAAGATCGGCCTGCCGTGCTGGATGGCGACGACGCGCCTTGTGGTGAACGATCGTCCATCGCGGATGCGGTCGACCTCGTACAGGATGGGGACGGTGGTGTCGCCGGGGCGGAGGAAGTACGCGTGCAGCGAGTGCACGTCGCCCCGCTCGACGGTGCGGCCCGCGGCAACCAGCGCCTGACCGGCGACCTGGCCGCCGAAGACCCGTTGCCGCTTCTCGTCGGGGCTGACGCCGCGGAAGATGTTGACCTCGATGGGTTCGAGGTCGAGGAGGGCGACGAGGGCGTCGAGCGCTGCCGTCATCCGGTCATACTGTCATTCCCTTGTAGACGTTCCGTCCGAGTGGTGTCGCGTCGGGTCCGATAGTGTCGGCTGCATGGCGGTGCGTTTCCCAGAGGGCTTCCTGTGGGGCACCGCCACGGCTGCGCATCAGGTCGAGGGTGGGAACTGGAACAACGACTGGTGGGCCTGGGAGCATCAGCCCGGCTCAGGCTGCGTCGAGCCGAGCGGCGACGCCTGCGACCAGCTCTACCGCTATCCCGAGGACATCGCCCTGCTGGCCCGTCTCGGCTTCGGCACCTACCGCTTCTCGCTGGAGTGGAGCCGCATCGAGCCCGAGCGGGGGGAGTGGTCGCTCGCCGCCCTCGACCACTACCGGCGGGTGTGTGCTTGCTGCCACGAGCACGGCTTGGTGCCGATGGTCACCTTCCATCACTTCACGAGCCCCCGCTGGATGGCCGAAGCCGGCGGCTGGGCCGACTACGGGGCGTCGGACCTCTTCGCTCGGTACTGCGAGCGCGCCGTCGCCCACCTAGGTGACCTCATCGGGTGGGCGTGCACGATCAACGAGCCCAACGTCGTGGCTCTCATGGGCTACCTGGCCGGGGTCTTTCCTCCCGGGAGCCGCGATCCCGCCCTGCGCCGGACCGTGAACCAGGTGCTGATCGACGCCCACGGCAAGGCGACCGCAGCGATCCGCTCGGGACCGGGGACGGCGCCGGTCGGCCTCACCCTGTCCATGTCCGACTACCAGGCGGTCGACGGCGGTGACTCGACAATGGCGCGCATCCGCAGGTCGATGGAAGACATCTACCTCGAGGCGGCGCGAGGCGACGACTTCCTCGGCGTGCAGTGCTACTCGCGCATGCGGATCGGTCCCGCTGGGGCGGTCGGGCCCGAGCCGGGGGTAGAGACGACCCAGATGGGCTACGAGTTCTGGCCCGAGGTGCTTGAGGCGGCGCTCCGCCGGGCGTGGGAGGTGACGGGCGGTGTTCCGCTGCTGGTCACCGAGAATGGCATCGGCACCGAGGACGACGACCGCCGGGTCGCCTACGTCCGCCGCGCCCTGACCGGAGTGCGCCGGTGCCTGGATGAGGGCATCGACGTGCGCGGGTACACCTACTGGAGCCTGCTCGACAACTTCGAGTGGGTCCTCGGCTACCGCCCGACCTTCGGGCTGATCGCCGTCGACCGAACCACCTTCGAGCGCCACCCCAAGCCCAGTGCCTCGTGGCTCGGCTCCGTGGCCAGGGCGAACGCGCTCGATCCGGCATGAGGCGTCTGGCTGGCGGCGGCGCCGCCGAAGGTGACGTGGGACCGAGCGGATTGTGACGATATGATGAAGGGGGTGAGCCTCGCTCCCAGCGACCTTCGGGCTTGGGCGTCCACGCCGTCGGGCAAGAAAGCCGTTCGTTACTCACTCGTCTCGGTGGTGTCGGTAGCCGTCAGCCAGGCCGTGCTGTTCCTGACCTTCGGCGTGTTGCAGCTGGCGTCCGCTGTG
>DASZLL010000117.1:0-11391 GCA_035552395.1 Acidimicrobiales bacterium | reverse complement strand
GAACGGCTCGATCGGACCCAGCTCGGACAGCCCGCTGAGCAGGGCCGTTCCAAAGCCCTCGGGGACGCTCGGAAACATGGTCTCAGTGTGCCGAATCGGTGTAACAAGGTGGTGGACCTGGTCTGGGCTGGTAATTTGTTGGGCGTGGCACGCACTATTTGGAAGGGCGCCCTCAGCTTCGGCCTGGTGAACATCCCGGTCGGCGTGTACCCGGCGACGTCAGACAAGAGCATCCACTTCAATCAGTTCCAGGAGGGGACCTCGGACCGGATCCGCTACAAGAAGGTCAATGAGCGGACCGGCGAAGAGGTGACGAACGACGAAATCGCCCGGGGCTTCGACCTGGGCGGCGGCGAATACGTCATCCTGACCGACGAGGAGCTCGAGAGCGCCGAGCCGAAGAAGTCGCGTCAGATCGACATCTCGGACTTCGTCAGCCAGGCCGACATCGATCCGGTGTACTTCCGCTCCAGCTACTACCTCGCGCCCGAAGGTCCCGGCGCCGACAAGGCCTACGCCCTGCTGCGCCGGGCCATGGCGGACTCGGACCGCATCGGCATCGCCACCATGGTCATGCGCAACAAGGAGTACCTCGTCGCCATCCGGCCCGAGGACGACGCGCTGGCGATGCACACGATGTACTTCTCCGACGAGGTGCGCAGCCCCGGCAACGAGTTGCCCGAGTTGCCCGACGTGGACGAGGTCAGTGACCGCGAGCTCTCGATGGCCGAGCTGCTCATCGAGTCGATGGAGTCGGACTGGGACCCGGAGCGCTACCACGACACGCACCGCGAGAAGGTGGAGGCGTTGATCGACGAGAAGCGTCAGGGCCACGAGATCGTGATCCAAGAACAGGCCGAGCCGGCCGCCAAGGTGGTCGATCTCATGGAGGCGCTCAACGCCAGCATCAAGGCGGCCGCCAAGCCGGGCGCCAAGACCAGCCGCGCCGCGGCGCCCGCCAAGCGCGCCTCCGCCGGACGCGCCGCGCCGGCCAAGAAGAAGGCGGCCGCCAAGACGGCCAAGCAGCCCGCCCGGGCCAAGCAGCCGGCCGCCCGCCGCAAGGCCTCCTGAACTTCTCGTTCCCGCCGGCGCCAACCGGGCGTCGCCCGGATTCACCGCAAATCCTCGGCCGGCCCGCCTCCGGCCCGCCTCCGACACGCCCCGACGGCCCATTGCGCCGAACCGAAGCTCGGCGCGGTAAACCCGTGTCCAGCCTCTGATCTCTGGCGATATCCCGCTCCTTGGCCCCAAAACGTGGTGAGATGAAGCGTGCCGAGCGCTGCTCACGTAGCTCGGGAGGGGAGTACAGATGGCCATCGCGCAACTGGCGGTTCCGACCGAACGGTTCACCGAGTGGGCGGGCTACGACGGCCCCGTCCAGCTGATCTCGGTCGACGGGCAGCGCACCGTCGGCTGCCCGTACTGGGAGCTCGTGGCCGACGTCGACGGGCACCAGCTGCGCGACCTCTATCGCGACATGGCGGTCGTCCGCCGTATCGATGCGGAGGCGATGGCCCTCCAACGCCAAGGCGAGCTCGGCCTCTGGGCGCCGCTGCTCGGCCAAGAGGCGGCGCAGGTCGGCTCGGCCCGCGCGCTGCGGCCCGACGACTTCGCCTTCACCAGCTACCGCGAGCACGGCGTCGCCTACTGCCGCGGCGTCGATCCGGTCACGATGCTCCGGATGTGGCGGGGGACGGGCCTCTCGGGCTGGGACCCGGCGGAGTACAACCTCGCCACCCCCGCCATCATCGTGGGCGCCCAGGCGCTCCACGCCACCGGCTACGCGCTCGGCATCACGCTCGACCACGCCCGCTCGGCCGTCGTCGCGTACTTCGGTGACGGCGCCACGAGCGAAGGCGACGTGTCCGAGGCCCTCGGCTTCGCCGCCAGCTACACGGTGCCCGTCGTCTTCTTCTGCCAGAACAACCAGTGGGCGATCTCCGAGCCGGTGCGTCTCCAGGCGCACGCCTCCATTGCCCAGCGCGCGCAGGGCTACGGCCTGCCGGGCGTGCAGGTGGACGGCAACGACGTGCTGGCCGTGCTGGCCGCGACCCGTCTCGCCCTGGCGCGCGCCTACGCCGGGCAGGGCCCGACGCTCATCGAAGCGGTCACTTACCGCATGGGGCCGCACACCACGTCGGACGACCCCAGGCGCTACCGCTCGCACGAAGAGGAAGAGGAGTGGGGGGCCAAGGACCCACTCGTTCGCCTGCGCGCCCTATTGCAGCGCGAGGGACTGGCGGACGAGCGGTTCGAAAAGGAGGTTGCGACCGCGGCGGGCGAGGCGGCCACCGCACTGCGCACCGGCGTGCTCGCCATGGCGAACCCCACGCCGGACGCGCTGTTCGAAAATGTCTACGCCGGCCCGCACCCCTTGCTCGATGCCGAACGAGACGCCTACCTCGAATACCTGGCCGAGTACGACGAGGTCTCGTGATGGCCGTCGCCACCACCAACACCACCAACCCCACCACCACCGCGACCACCACCACGACGGAGCCCACAAGCCAGCGCGCCACGACGATGACGCTGGGCAAGGCGCTCAACGCCGGCCTGCGCCAGGCCCTGACCGACGACGACAAGGTCATCCTCATGGGCGAGGACATCGGCAAACTCGGCGGCGTCTTCCGCGTCACCGAGGGCCTGCAAGATGAATTCGGAGACCGCCGCGTGATCGACACGCCGCTGGCGGAGTCGGGCGTCGTGGGCACCGCCGTCGGCCTGGCCTTGCGCGGTTACCGGCCCGTCTGCGAGATCCAGTTCGACGGCTTCGTCTACCCCGCCTTCGACCAGATCGTCTCGCAGGTGGCCAAGTTCCGCTACCGCAACGAGGGCCGCGTCGCCGTGCCCGTCACCATCCGCATCCCCTACGGCGGCGGCATCGGCGCCGTCGAGCACCACTCCGAGTCGCCCGAGGCCTACTTCGCCCACACCGCTGGCCTGCGCGTCGTCACGCCTTCCAACGCGGCCGACGGCCACCGCATGATCCAACAGGCGATCGCCTCGGACGACCCCGTGATCTTCTTCGAGCCCAAGCGCCGCTACTGGGAGAAGGGTGACGTCGACACCGACGCGCCGCTCGACGACATGCCGCTCCACCGTGCCCGCGTCCTCACCGAAGGCACCGACGTCACGGTGGCCGCCTACGGCCCCATGGTGGCCACCTCGCTCGAAGCCGCCGGAATCGGCGCCGAGGAGGGAATCTCTCTCGAAGTCGTCGACCTTCGTTCCCTGTCACCGATCGACTTCGAGACGCTCGAGACGTCGGTGCACAAGACGGGGCGCCTGGTCGTCGTGCACGAGGCACCCGTCTTCTGCGGCCTCGGCGCAGAGATCGCCGCCCGCGTCAGCGAGCGCTGCTTCTACTCGCTCGAGTCGCCCGTGCGCCGCGTCGGCGGCTTCGCCACGCCGTACCCGGCCGCCAAGCTCGAGCGCCACTTCCTGCCGGACGCCGATCGCATCCTCCACGAGGTGGACCGATGCCTCCAGCCGTGAACGGCGGCCTGACCGGTGTCCGGCAGTTCCTGCTGCCCGACCTGGGGGAGGGCCTGACCGAAGCTGAGGTGGTTGCTTGGCACGTCGCGCCCGGCGACCCCGTCGAGCTCAACCAGGTGCTCGTCGAGGTCGAGACCGCCAAGGCGGTGGTCGAGTTGCCGAGCCCCTTCGCCGGCACCGTGCTCGAGCTCTTGGCCCAGCCCGGTGACACCGTCGACGTGGGCGCACCGATCATCGCCATCGAGACCGGCGCCGGCACCGGCGCGGGAGCGGCCGAGGCCGGCGAGACCACCGCAGAGGAAGAGAAGGTCTCGGTGCTCGTCGGCTACGGGCCTTCGTCGCCGTCCCCGAGCCGACGCCGGCGTCGAACTCCCGGCCGCGGTCGTCGCGAGCACCCACCGCACCGCGCGACCGAAACAATCGCCTCCCCGCCCCCGCGGCCGAGCGCGGCGCGCCCCTTAGGGTCGCGCCCGCTCGCCGCGCCGCCCGTCCGCTTCATGGCGCGCCAACGGGGCGTCGATCTGGCCGACGTCGTCGGGCGCGGACCGAACGGGATCATCACCCGCGAGGACCTGGCCGCGCACCTGTCCGCCACGGCGTCGCCGGCGGCCGGGCCCCCGCCCCAGCCTGACCGCGAGACGCGCTCGCCCGTGCACGGCGTGCAGAAGCACATGGCCGAGGCGATGGTCCGCAGCGCCACCACGGCGCCGCAGGCCTGCGTCTTCCTCACGATCGACGTCACGTCGAGCTCGGAGCTGCTCGAACGACTGCGCGCCAACCGTTACTTGGAGGGCGTGAAGCTGACGATGCTCACCCTCGTGGCGCGGGCAGTCGTGCTGGCCCTGGTCGACCGGCCATCCCTGAACTCGTCGTGGGATGAGGCCACCAACGAGATCGTGACCAAGCACTACGTCAACCTCGGCATCGCAGTGGCCGGACCCCGCGGGCTCGTCGTGCCGAACGTCAAGGACGCCCAGGGCCTCGCGCTGGCTGGCCTGGCCTCGGGACTGGAGTCGCTGATCGCACAGGCCCGGGCGGGGCGCTCGACGCCCGCCGACCTCAGTGGAGGGACGATCACCATCACCAACGTGGGCGTGTTCGGCGTGGACGCCGGCGTCCCGCTGCTCAACCCGGGCGAGGCGGCGATCCTCGCCTTCGGCGCGGTGCAACGGCGGCCGTGGGAGCACGAAGGAGACGTTGCGCTGCGCGACGTGGTCACGCTGAGCCTGGCGTTCGACCATCGCCTCGTCGACGGCGAGGGAGCGTCGCGCTTCCTGGCTGCGGTGGGGGAGATCCTCGCCGACCCGACGAACCTGATCGCCCTCGGCTAAGGGGGCCGCCCGATTCACCCGGTCTCGGCGAGCAGGTGCTGCAGGCCGAGGCGCAGCGTGCGCATTTGCCGCTCGAGGTCCTGGAGCTCCCGGACGAGCCGCATGGCCGCCTCCCGATCGAGCGCGGGAGCGCCGGGGCTCAGCATGGCGAGTGAGCGTCGCAGCGTCTCGAGTTCGTATCTCCGCTCCATCACGCTACGAACATATGTTCGCCACGAGCAACGGGCAAGAGCCATCGCAATTGACCAGGTAGAGCATGAGTTCCGCTCCTGCCATTGTGGTCGTCGGGCGCAGGCGCGAGGGTGGAGAAGGCCTTCGCGGGTCTCTGCGAAACCCACAAGGGGGTACGAAATGAGAACCGTCCGCGACGTCATGCGTGAGGACATCGAAGTTCTCCGGACCACCGAGACTGCCGCTGATGCTGCGAGCTACCTGGCGGGGCACTTTGACGACTCGGTGGCGCTGTGCCTGAGCGACGGCAGCCTCGCCGGCACGGTGAGCAACCGCGACATCGTGACCAAGGTGGTGGCCAAGGGCCGCGATCCCAGGGAAGTTCGCCTTGCCGAGCTGGCCGAGTCGAGCGACGCGCTCGCGCTCGATGCGAGCGTCACCGTCGAGGACGCAGTGACGTTCATGTGTCGCAACGACCGCACGCGCCTGCCGGTGACCGAGGGGAATCGGGTCATCGGTCTGGTCACCCAGCGCGACGTGGCGCAATCGCTCTCGTTCCGCCCGTCGTGGGTCGACGCCTGATTCGATTTCCGTTCTGAACGGTCCATTGCGCCCGGTGTCGAAACCCGCGTTGGAGCCGGACCATGTTGCAGGCCGGTGAAGGACAGACGGCATTCGGCCAACAGTTGGCGCGCCCCGCGCAAGTCGTTCCGCCGAGCGCCGGTTTCCGGGGTACAGAGCCCCGAGCGGGCTCGGCATGTGCCGGACGGCAGCGGGGTGTCGCCGTACCGGCCAGGGGACGAAAGGGAGGGGAGTTGGCGAAGGCAGCCTTCCACCTCGACGGCCATGCCGTCGTTGCCGCCCGCGATCCGACTTCCCTCGCGTCCCCGTCCGCGCCGAGACCCGCCGGGGCTTGAGTCCCGGCCGGCGGGGCCAAAGCCCCGCCGGCCGTCATTTCGCCGGCACCGAAGAGAGCGGACGCGGCGGGGTGGACCGATAGCCTCGGCGCGCATGTGGCCACCGCCGCCCGGAGGCACCTGGGTCCTCGACCTCGACGGCGTGGTCTGGTTGAGCGGCCACCCCATCGCCGGCGTCGACGAGGCGGTGGCGCGGCTGCGCGGCGCGGGTGTCCGCGTGCTGTTCGCCACCAACAACTCGGCACCGACACGGGCCGAGCTCCGCCGGCGGTTGGACCACTGTGGTATCGCCGCGGCCGACGAGGACCTCTTGCGATCGGCCGACGTCGCGGCCGGGCTGTTGCGGCCGGGCACGACCGCGCTGGTGCTGGGCGACGACGGGGTCATCGAGGCGCTGGGCGACCGCGGGGTCACGGTTGTGCCGGAGGGACCGGCCGATGCGGTGGTCGTGGGCTGGACGCGGAGCTTCACCTTCGACGCCGTGGACCGCGCCGCCCGCGCCGTGCGCGAGGGGGCGCGCCTGATCGGGACGAACGAGGACCCGACCTTTCCGACTCCCGACGGGCTGGTGCCGGGGGCCGGGGCGCTCCTGGCCGCCGTGGCCACCGCGGCGGAGACCAAGCCCGAGGTGGCGGGCAAGCCGCACCGCCCGACGGCCGACGCGCTGGCGGCCAAGGTGGCCCTCGGTGAGCTGCGCGTCATGGTGGGGGATCGGCCGGCCACCGACGGGGCCTTGGCGGCCCAGCTCGGCATCCCTTTCGCCCTCGTGTTTTCGGGCGTGACCAGGGAGGGTGACCCTCCGGCCCAGGGTCTGGCGGCACCCCCGGAGCCGGCCGCCACGGCCAAGGACCTCCTGGCGCTCGTGACCGCTACCGCAAACCGATGGTGAAAAAGTGCTTGCTACTAGCTAGCACTTTAGATACTCTTGTTCAATGGCAAGCAATGAGCGGATACGTAAATACCTCGATGCGGGCTCGGTATTCGGCCAGGTGACTCGTGGCCGGGCCGAGGAGATCGTGCGAGAATTGGTAAATGCTGGAGATATCCAGCGCGGGCAGGCACAAGAGTGGGTGGACAACTTGGTGGAGCGAAGCCGGAAGACCAGTGAGCAGATCATCGAGATGGTGCGTCACGAGGTGGCGACCCAGCTCAACCGGGTGGATGCCAAAGGCATCGAGGGCCTGGCCAACCAGGTCGCCGACGTGCTGAAGCGTTCGGCCGAGGCCGGGCGCAAGGCGACCAAGGACGCCACCAAGCGGGCCGAGAAGACCGCCAAGTCGGCCACCAAGCGGGCCGAGAAGACGGTCAAGGGCGCCCGGACCCAGGCCGGCAAGACGGCCAAGGCCGCCCGCAAGCAGGCCGGGAGCACGGCAGACCGGGCGCGCACCGCGGCCAAGAAGGCGGTGCCGAGCCGGCCCACCCGCAAGACGGGCGCCACGAAGTCCACGAAGAAGGCCGCGACCAAGAAGGCGCCGGCCGCGAAGTCGGGCGCCAAGAAGGCACCGGCCAAGAAGGCCAGCAAGGCGACTACGCCCACCAAGAAGTCGGCCGCCGCCAAGAAGGCGCGCTGACCGGCGGGGGCGCCCGCCGCCGGCTCGATACCGAGCTCGTGCGACGGCAGCTCGCCCCCTCCCGCCAGGAGGCCCGCGCCGCCATTGCGGCGGGGACCGTCCTCGTCTCGGGCGCGCCGGCCGACAAGCCAGCCCGCCTCGTCGCCCCCGGCGAACCCATCGTGGTCGTGGGCCCGCCGCCGCCCTTCGTGAGCCGTGGCGGGCGCAAGCTCGAGGCGGCCCTGGCACGCTTCGACGTGGTTGTCGAGGGGCGCACCGCGTTGGACGCCGGCGCCTCGACCGGTGGCTTCACCGATTGCCTTTTGCAGCGTGGCGCGACGCAGGTCTACGCGGTCGACGTGGGGTACGGGCAGCTCGACCCCTCGGTGCGCGGCGACGCCCGGGTGACCGTCCTGGAGCGGACGAACGTGCGCACCTTGACGCTCGAGACGCTCCGGACCGTCGATCCGGCGTACGAGCCGTGCCCGGTGGTCGTGGCTGACTTGTCGTTTATCTCGCTGCGGACCGTCGTCCCGGCGTTGGCCGGCGAGGTGGCGGCGCCCGGAGCCGACCTCGTCCTCTTGGTCAAGCCGCAGTTCGAGGCCGGGCGCGCCGCGGTTTCGCGGGGCAAGGGCGTCGTGCGTGATCCGGCCCTCTGGCTGGCGGCGCTCGAAGGGGTGGCCTCCGCGCTCGTCTCCGCCGGAACCGGCATCATGGGGGCGATGGCTTCGCCCCTGACCGGCGCGTCCGGCAACGTCGAGTTCCTCTTGCACGCCCGCAAGGGCCTGGGTGGGGCGGGCGGCTCGGCTGGCCCGGAGGTCGAAGTGGTCGACGCCGCCATGCTCGCCTCTGCCGTGTCCGAGGCGGAGGGGCGTCTGTCCGCTGCCGCTGCCGCTGCCGCTGAGCCGGCTGGCTGAGTCTTCGTCTTCCTTCGCATGGCCACCGTCACCTTCCTCGTGCATCCCAAGCGCCCCGACGCGCTCGAGCTCGCGATCGACACGGCGAAGTGGCTGGCCGATCGCGGCGACGTGGCGCGCATCCTGCGCTTCAGCGGGCCCGACCGGGTGGCCGAGGCGGGCGTGGAGGCCGACCTCGACGAGGTGGACTTCTCCGGGACCGACGTGGCGGTCAGCCTGGGCGGCGACGGCACCTTCCTGCGGGTCGTGCGCCTGGCCGCGACGGCCGACGTCCCGGTCCTCGGTGTGAACTTCGGCCGGCTCGGGTACCTGCCCGATCTGGGGCCGGACCAGGTGCGCGGGGCGCTGAAGAAGGTGCTCGAGGGGAGGGCGGCCATCGAGGCGCGCAGCGCACTCGAGATCACGATCGCGGACCGTTCGATCGGTGATGACGTGTCGACGCTGCTGGCCCTCAACGAGGTCGTCATTGAGAAGATCGACTTCGGGCACACGGTCCGCCTCGCCACGACGATCGACGGCGAGCAGGCCTTGACCTACTCGGCCGACGGCCTGATCATCGCGACGCCGACGGGCTCGACGGCCTACAACCTCTCGGCGGGTGGCCCGATCCTCGCCCCGACCCTGCGCGCCATGGTGGTGACACCGGTGGCGCCGCACTTTGCCCTCGACCGCAGTCTCGTCCTGGCCGAGGATCAGGAGGTGACGGTCGAGGTGGCGCCCGACCGCGCCGGCGTCCTGGTCATCGACGGCCAGGAGGTGGGGCGCCTGCAGCCGGGCGCGGTCATCACCTGCCGGGTGGCGGCGCATCCCGTGCGGGTGGTGCGCAACGAGCCGCACACCTTCGGCACCATCTTGCGCTTCCGCCTCCTGGCCAACCGCGAGTCCTGAGGACGCGGCGAGGGGACCCGGGATGCTGACCGACCTCCGCGTGCGCGACCTCGGCGTGATCGAGGACCTGACGCTCGCGTTCGGCCCCGGCATGACCGCGCTCACCGGCGAGACCGGCGCCGGCAAGACGCTGGTCGTCGAGGCGCTGCAGCTCGTCCTGGGCGGGCGCGCCAACCCGGGCATGGTGCGCGCCGGCGCGACCGAGGCGTTGGTCGAGGCGCGGTTTGTCGTGGAGAGCGAGGGCGGGGGAGGGGGGGAGGGTGAGGGCGGTGAGCGCGAGGGCAGTGAGCGCGAGGTGATCCTGTCCCGCTCGGTGCCGGCCGACGGGCGCTCGAAGGCCTGGGTGGATGGCCGCATGGCGCCGGTCGGGGCGCTGGGCGAGGCGGCGGCCGAACTGGTCGAGATCCACGGGCAGCACGAGCACCGCGCCCTGGTGGCGTCGACCGCTCAGCGCAACGTGCTCGACGCCTTCGCCGGGACCGACCTGACCGCAGTGCGCGCCCTGCGAGCCGAACGCCAAGTGCTGACCGACGCCTTGGCCGCACTGGGGGGCGACGTGCAACAGCGGGCCCGGGAGGCCGACGTCCTGCGCTACCAGGTTAGTGAGGTCGATGCCGCGCACCTCGAGGACCCCGACGAGGAGGCCGGCCTGCGACTCGAAGAAGACCGGCTCGGCGACGCGGCGGCCTACCGGGAGGCCGCGTCGGCCGCGGCGGAGCTTCTCGACCCGGCGGGCGGCGAGGGCGGCGTGCTCGAGCCGCTGGGCGGCGCGATCACGGCATTGAGCGGGCGCCCTGCGTTCGACGAGCACCGGGCGCGCGTCGAGGGCGCGACGGTGGAGCTCTCCGATGTGGCGCGCGCGCTGCGCGACCAGGCCGAAGGCTGGGAGGACGACCCGCAGCGTCTGACGGAGGTTCAGGAGCGGCGCCGGCTGCTGGGCGAACTGCGGCGCAAGTACGGCGAGGACCTGGGCGCCGTGATGGCGTACGCGCTCGAGGCGGCGGCCCGGTTGGCCGTCCTGGAGGACGCGGATGGCGAGGCGGCCCGGCTCTCGGCCCGGCTGGAGCAAGTGGGCCAGGAGCTGGCTGACGCCGAGGCCGTCGTGCGTAGCGTGCGGGCCGAGGCGGCAGGCGAGTTCGGGCACCGAATTGAGGAGCACCTGCAGCGGCTCGCCATGGCCGGCGCCCGGCTCGAGGTGCGGCTCGGCGACTCGGGAGCCGGTGAGCCGGTGGAGTTGCTGCTCGGCGCCAACGTCGGAGAGCCGGCGCAGCCGCTGGCCCGCGCCGCCTCGGGCGGCGAGCTGGCGCGGGCGATGCTGGCCATCCGGCTGGTCGGGCTGGGCGGCCCGCAGACCATGGTCTTCGACGAGGTCGACGCCGGCGTGGGCGGCGCGGCCGCGCTGGCGCTGGGCGAGGCGCTCCACGAGGTGGCGACGCACCGCCAGGTGCTCGTCGTGACGCATCTCGCCCAGGTCGCCTCGCGCGCTGACGCGCAGATCAGCGTCGTCAAGCAGGAGGCACGAGGCCGGACCGTGACTGTGGCAAGTGCGGTGGCGGGGGAGGAACGCGTCACGGAGCTCTCCCGCATGCTTTCGGGCCACCCGGGAAGCGACGCCGCCCGGGCCCATGCCCGCGAGCTCCTCGAAGTCGGGGGCGCTTGAAAGCTCGGCGCGAAGCGGACTGTGACGGCGGTTGTCCCTCCTCAGGAGCTCCTCTTGCTTGAGGCGGCCGCGGGCTCCCGCAGGGGGGATTAGGCAGGTCGATGGGCCCGATCCGATGGGCCGATCGGTCTCGGCGCTACCTGCCGGGTGCATTGGCGCTCTCGTTCAGAGTTCCAGAGATTCGCCCACGTATTCGTTCACGAGCTGAACGAATACGTGCAAGAGGCTTCACTTTCTTCAACAGCGACGCCAATGCAGTCGAGAGACCCCCGCCGTACGAGCCTCGGCGGCTCGAAGCCGGGGGTCCGCGCCCGGTCCGCCGGCATTCGATTATCTTGGTCAGGTGCACCGATTAAGCGAGGCGACGCTCGGCGCCCCAAAGGCGGCGTGAGCAAGTTCATCTTCGTCACCGGCGGCGTCTCGAGTTCGCTCGGGAAGGGTCTTACCGCCTCTTCGCTCGGC
>DASZLL010000116.1:0-18239 GCA_035552395.1 Acidimicrobiales bacterium | reverse complement strand
TATGCGGTTTGTGATGCGGGTGATCACGACCAGCTTTGTGGTGGCCCTCTTGGGCCTGCCCCTGTTCATCTTGAGTGCGGAGGCCGGCCAGGCCGGAACCGCGGGGACTCCCCGCGCCGGGCCGGCGCCCGCGCCGTTGCGCGCGTCGAACAGGACGCCAAGCGGGTGGAACGGTGCGTCGTGGTCGTTGGTCGAGACGCACCGGGCAACGCCGCGACAGCATTGATCTCGCACCACGGTTCGCCAGGATCGCCGGAGGAAGGGATCTGACCCCCGCGAAGGGCCCGGCGGTTCAGTCGGGGCCGGCGGACACCGGCTCGGGACCACCGACGACGAGCGTCGCCAGGCGGCGGGCCAGGTTGACGGCGTGGTCGCCGAAGCGCTCGTAGAAGCGGGCCACCATCGCCATCTCGACGGCCACGGGGAGCGGCATGGTGCCGGCCACCAGCTCGGCAGTCAGGGTGACGTGGAGGTCATCGAGCTCGTCGTCCAGGTCATCGATGAACGAGGCCGCCTCGGCGGAGCGCGCGGCGAACGCGTCGGCGGTCTCGCGCCAGATGTTGGCCGTGACCTCACCCATGCGCTCGACGAGGCCGCGACTGCGGGCTGACATCTCGGCCCCGAGGCCGCGGGCGGCCCGGCGGGCGATGTGCTCGGCCAGGTCGCCGTTGCGTTCCATATCGGGCAGCATGCGCAGGATCGCCACGTATTCGCGGCGTTCGGACGGGGTCGTCTCGCCGTGGACGAGCTGGTGCTGCACCGTCGTCGAGATCTGCCCGATCAGCCTGTCGATGACCTCGTCGCGCTTGACCAATTCCTTGGCCGCGTCGCGATCGCCGGCGAGGAGCGCGTGGGTGGCGCCGGCGATGCCCTCGCCGACGAGCGCAAAGACCTGCGCGAAGAGCCGGTCCACCTCCTGGGGCTCGGGCAACGTGCGCGGCCAGAGCGGCTGCTCCATGGCCAGGGGCCCGCTCGGAGCCTCCGCTTCGGTGTCTTCCGTGTCGTCGCCGCGGTCGCGGTCGTGGGCGTGGTCATGGACCCTCTTCGTGCTCCCACCGAGCTTGAAAGGCACGGCCGAAACGCTACCGGGTGCCTTCCGCCCGGACAGCCGCGGCGACGCCCGCACGTTCTGCGTCGCGTTTGCCGAGTCCGCGGGCGGTCCCCAACCTTGAGACACCCCGTCATTACCCTGGCCAGATGATCATCGGTGTGCTCATCGGGCTCGCCGCCGGGGTGCTGATCGGCCTGGGCTGGCACCTCGCGCGCGGCGCGCGCGCCTCGGGTGAGGCGCGACTGGCCGAGGCGCGTTTGGCCGACGCGAAGCTGACCGTGACCGAACAGGCGGTGCAGCTCCAGGCCTTGTCGGAGAGCGCCGGGGCGGCCGAGCGGGCCCGTGCGGTGGCGCAGGCCGAGCTCGACCTGGTGCGCAAGCACGACATGGAGGCCGCGGCGCGGGCGGAGGAAGACCGGGCGCGGCTGGCGGGCACCTTCGCCACGCTGTCGCGCGAGGCGCTGGCCAAGAACAACGAGCAGTTCCTCGCCCTGGCCGACTCGCGTCTGGGTGCGGCGCGCACGGCGGCGCAGGGTGACCTGGCGAAGCGGCAACAGGCGATCGAGGAGATGCTGACCCCGCTGAGTGAGACGCTCACCCGTTACGAGCGGGGCATCCAGCTGATGGAGGTGGAGCGCCAGGGCGCCTACGCCGGCCTCAGCGAGCGGGTGGCGGCGTTGCATCTCGGCCACGAGCAGCTGCAGAAGGAGACCCGCAACCTCGTGACCGCGCTGCGCTCGCCGCACACTCGGGGTCGCTGGGGTGAGATGACGCTGCGCCGCGCCGTCGAGGCGGCCGGGATGCTCGAGCACTGCGACTTCGAGGAGCAGAAGACGGTGGTCGGCGACGACGGGTACGTGCGGCCCGACATGATCGTGCACCTGCCGGGCGGCGGCCAGGTCGTGATCGACTCCAAGGTCCCGCTCGAGGCGTTCCTTCAGTACCTCGAGGCGGACGACGACGACACGCGCTCCGCCCTGCTGGAAAAGCACGCCAAGCAGCTGCGCACGCACATCGACCAGCTGGCCAAGAAGGAGTACTGGCGGCAACTCGACCGCTCGCCCGAGTTCGTGGTGGCCTTCCTCCCCGGCGAACCCCTACTGGCGGCCGCGCTCGAAGCCGATCCGGCCCTGCAGGAGCACGCGCTGAACAAGCGGATCATCCTCGCCACGCCGAACACCTTGGTGGCGGCGCTGCGCACCATCGCCCTCTCCTGGCAGCAAGAGACACTGGCCGAGAACGCGCGCGAGGTGCGGGACCTCGGCGCCGAGCTCTACGAGCGGCTGCGCACGTGGACGGGTCACATGCAGGCGCTCCAGAAGAGCCTCACCTCCAGTGTCGATGCCTACAACCGGGCCGTCGGCTCGCTCGAGTCGCGCGTCCTCGTCACCGCCCGCAAGTTCCCTTCGCTCGGCGTGGTCGGCGGCGAGCGAGCGGAGATCACCGACCTGTCGCCGATCGAGAGCGCGCCCCGCCATCTGCAGTCGGTCGACGACGACGACGAGACGGAGTTGGGACAGCAGAACATCTGGCCGATGCCCGACAGCACGGGCAGCGGCCCACGGTCCGAGCGCCTGCCGGGCTGACACCGACACCGGCGCGAGCCGGCTGAGGCCGCGTCCGCGCCGTGCTTCACCTGGAGTTGCCCGACCGTTCGTCGGCGAACAGCGGCGACGTACTCTGCACGGGTGCTGCACGTCCACCGCTCTGATCGCGCCGACGAGCTGGTGGCGCGACTGGCCGAGCTGGTCGCCCTTCCCCTGCCGGACCCGATGCAGGCCGAGGTTGTCTCGGTGCCGACGCGTGGAATTGAGCGGTGGCTGACCCAACGACTCTCGGGTCAGCTGGGCGCACGGGAAGGGCGACACGACGGCGTGTGCGCCAACGTCGTGTTCCCCTTTCCCGGGGTGTTGGTGAACCGTGCGCTGGCCTCGGCCTCCGACGCCGACCCCGACGCCGACCCCTGGGTCCCGAACCGCGCCGTCTGGCCTTTGATGGAACTGGTGGAGGGGCACTTCGACGAAGGGTGGCTCGCCCCGCTGGCCGAACACATCCGGAAGTCCAGAACCGTCGAGGAGTCGAAGCGCTTTTCGAGCGTCCGGCATGTGGCGGACCTCTTCGACCGCTACGCCGTGCACCGGCCCGACATGTTGCAGCGCTGGGCCGACGGGACGCCGCAGCTCGGCGAGGGGTCCGAGGCGTCGTGGCAGGTCGATCTCTGGCTGCGTCTGCGCGATCGGATCGGTCCACCCAGCCCCGCCGAGCGGCTACGTGAGGCGTGCCAGAAGCTGCGGCAGAACCGGGGCCTGGTCGACCTCCCCGACCGCTTCTCGCTGTTCGGGCTCACCAGGCTTCCGTCCAGCTACCTCGACGTGCTCGAGGCACTCGGGGCCGGGCGCGACGTCCACCTCTTCCTGCTCCACCCGTCACCCGCACTGTGGGATCGGCTGCAGCCCCATGTCGGGCCCGCCTCCCGTCTGCTCTTCCGCCGGGAGGATCCGACGGCGGCGATGCCGGACAACCCTTTGCTCGCCTCGTGGGGACGCGACGCCCGTGAAATGCAGCTCGTCTTGGGCGGGGCGGTCTCCCATGGGCCTGACCCCGAAGAGGTGGTGCCGGGGCCGCGCACCCTGTTGCGGCAGGTCCAAGAAGACATCCGCGCCGACCGCCTGCCGGTCGGCGACGGTGGGTTCGGGGCCGCGACCGATCCCCGCCCGTTCCTGGCGGATGACGACGACAGCATCCGCATCCACTCCTGCCACGGGAGGTCGCGTCAGGTCGAAGTCTTGCGCGATGCGATCCTGCACGAGCTCGAAGCCGATTCGGAGCTCGAGCTGCGCGACGTCATCATCATGTGCCCGGACATCGAGAACTACGCGCCCCTCATCGAGGCCACGTTCGGCGCGCGCGATCGGATCGACGGTCACGAGGACACGACCAGCCAGCTCGAGATCCGCCTGGCCGACCGTGCCCTGCGGCGGACGAACCCACTCATGGGCGTGCTCGCCGACGTCCTCGATCTCGCCGGGGCGCGGATGACGGCGACCCAAGTCATCGACCTGGCGGGACGCGAACCGGTGCGCCGTCGTTTCCGCTTCAGCGACGACGACCTGAGCCGGCTGGAGGAATGGGTACGCGAGTCGCACGTGCGCTGGGGGTTCGACGCCGACCACCGGGAGGCCTTCCGGCTCGGCGGCATCGCTGCGAACACCTGGCGCTCGGGACTCGACCGGATCCTTCTTGGCGTCGCCATGGCCGACGAGCGTGAACGCCTCTTCGAAGGGACGGCGCCGCTCGACGACGTCGACACCGGGGACATCGAGCTCGCCGGTCGACTGGCCGAGTTCGTCGAGCGACTCCGCAGCGCAACCGATGATCTTGCGCCCCTGCGCACGATCGACGAATGGGCGAAGACGCTGGCGGGCATCTCGGACTCGCTGAGCCTGCCGGCAGCCGAAGACCTGTGGCAGCGGTCCCAGCTCACCGCCCTGCTCGAAGAGGTGGTCAAGGAGGCCACCAGCGAGCGCGGCGTCAGCCCCGTCGTTCTCAGCTGTGACGACGTGCGGTCGATTCTGGCCGACCGCCTGAAGGGTCAGCCCACCCGCGCCAACTTCCGCACTGGTCATCTGACCGTGTGCACCCTCGTGCCCATGCGTTCAATCCCGCACAAGGTGGTCTGCCTCCTCGGGCTCGACGACGGCAGCTTTCCCCGGCACATCGAGCGCGACGGCGACGATCTGACCGCGCTCGAGGCCCGCGTGGGTGACCGCGACGTCCGCAGCGAAGACCGTCAGCTGCTGCTCGACGCACTTCTGGCGGCGCGCGAGCGGCTGATCATCACCTACACGGGTCGCGACGAGCGGTCGAACCTGCGGCGGCCGCCCGCAGTTCCGGTCGGCGAACTGCTCGATGTCGTCGACCGCACGATGCGTGTCCCCGAGGGACCGGCGCGCGCCGCCATCACCGTGACCCATCCGCTGCAGCCGTTCGATGCACGCAACTACGTGCCGGGGGCGCTGGTCGCCGGGCGGCCGTGGAGTTTCGACACCGTCCACCTCGACGGCGCCCGCGCCGCCCGCGCGCCGAGAGAGGCGGTGGCACCGTTCCTGTCCGGCCCGCTGCCGGAGCGAAGTGGCCCCGTGAGTCTCGATCTTTTGGACCGCTTCGTGCAGCATCCGGTCCGCGTCTTCCTGCGGGAACGCCTTGGTGTCTCGCTCTTCGACCGGACCCGGGATTTCGAAGACGCCATCCCCATCGCACTCGACGGGCTCTCCACCTGGCAGGTCGGAGAGCGCATGCTCCGCGCGCGCCTGGGCGGTGCGGACTGGGCGACCTGCCGGGCCGCCGAAGTGGCGCGGGGCGGACTGCCGCCGGGGGAATTGGCGGAGCCCTCGCTCTTGGACATGGAGCACGACGTCGAAGCGCTGGTGCAGGCGAGCGAGACGAGCCAAGGTGGCACGGCGGCGACATCCATCGCGGTGGACCTCGAGCTCACCGGTCTGCCCCACCTGGCCGGTGTCGTGCCAGGCGTCCGCGGCGACGTGGTGCACCTGGTGACCTACCGCCGGATGCAGCCCGCGCTGCGCTTGGCGGCCTGGGTACAACTTCTCGCGGTGACGGCGGCCGAGCCCGAGCGGCCCTTCTCGGCCGTCACCATCGGGCGCGCCGAGGCGAGGTCGTCGCGCACCGTCAGCACAGCCGAGATCGCAACATTGGGACCGGACCCGGCCAGCCGAAAGCGGAACGCCGAGGCCCAGCTGGGCCGCCTGCTCGAGCTGTTCGGGCTCGGGATGGTGCAGCCCCTGCCGCTGTATTGCCGGACGTCGGCGGCCTACGCGGCGGCCCGGGCGGCGGGCGCCGACGACGCCGACGTGGCGGCCCGCCAGCAGTGGGAGTCGAGCTTCGAGCGCGAGCAGGAGGACAAGGACCGGGCCCACCAGCTCGCACTCGGGGGGCTGCTGTCGTACAACGACATGGTGTCGTGTTCGGGACCGATCGGCGACGACGACGGCGCACAGGCCTACGACCCGTCCGAGCGGACGCGCTTCGGGTACTACGCCCGGCTGTTGTGGGACGGGCTGCTGGTCCGCGAGCGGGTCGTCTCCCGGTGACGGCGCACCGCAGCCCCGAGCCGTTCGACGTCTGTGGCCCGCTCCCGACCGGCATGACCCTCTTGGAGGCGAGCGCCGGGACGGGCAAGACGTTCACCATCGCCGCGTTGACGACCCGCTATGTGGCGGAGATGGGCAAGCCGATCGATCGTCTGCTCGTGATCACGTTCACCCGGATGGCGACGGGCGAGCTTCGTGAGCGGGTCCGCGAGCACCTGGTGCACGCGTTCGACGGCTTGGTTGCCGTCCTCTCGGGCGCGGCGCCGCCGGCCGACGACGAGATCCTCGGTCTCCTGGCGGACGCGCCGCGTGACGTGCAGGAGGAACGACGCGACCGCTTGGCGAAAGCGGTGGCAGATTTCGATGCCGCCACGATCGAGACGACGCACGGCTTCTGTCTGCAGGTTCTCTACGGGCTCGGCACGGCCGGTGACGTCGACCGCGACGTCACCTTGGTCGAGGACGTGCGTGACCTCATGGAGGAGGTGGTGGACGACCTCTACCTCCGCAAGTTCGCCCACCGCCCGAACGAGCACGGCTTCACCCACGCCGAGGCCGTGACGATCGCCCGCAAGGTCCTCGATCACCCCGACGCCCAGGTCGTCCCCGCGCCCTCCGACGGCGACGACCTGCACGCAGTGCGGGCCCGCTTCGCCGCCGCCTTCGACCAGGAGGTGGAGCGCCGCAAGCGGGCGCGCAAGATCATGACGTACGACGACGTCCTGCTCCGCTTGCGCCAGACGCTGTGCGATCCGGTGCGGGGACCGCGCGCCCGTCAGCGCCTGCGCGAGCGCTACGAGGTGGTCCTGGTCGACGAGTTCCAGGACACCGACCCGGTCCAGTGGGAGATCATGCAGCGAGCCTTCGGTGACCACGACACCACGTTGGTCCTGATCGGCGATCCGAAGCAGGCGATCTACGCCTTCCGCGGGGCCGACGTGCAGGCCTATCTGCAGGCGAAGGACGCGGTCACATCGGAGTGGACGCTCGGCGAGAACTGGCGCAGCGACGCGCCGCTCCTCGAGGCATACGACGCGCTCTTCGGCAACGCCCAGCTCGGTCAGGGTGGGATCGACTATCGGATCGTCCGTGCCGCCGCGGCCAACGTGGAGCCGAGGCTGCTCGGTGTGCCCGTGACCACACCGCTGCGGGTGCGCATGGTGCACGTCGCCGATGGGCTCGTGGCCCGGACCAAGGAGGGCCTCAAGGCGGCCGAGGCCAGGGCGTTCATCGCCACCGACCTGGCCGAACAGGTGGTCGAAATGCTGTCGGCGGGGGGCGAGGTCGTCGTCCGCAATCGGGTCGGTACCGAACTGGAGCGGGTCGCGCTGCACGCGGGGCACATCGCGGTGCTGGTGCGATCCAACACCCATGCGATGGTGGTGCGGGACGCGCTGCACGACGTGGGTGTCTCCGTGGTCATCGGCGGCGCCGGTTCTGTCTTCGTCTCCGTGGCCGCGCGCGACTGGCTCCGCCTCCTCGAGGCGCTCGAGCGCCCCGCGGCGCGTGACCGGGCCGCGCTGACGGCCCTGACCCGGTTCGTGGGCTGGACGGCCGAGGAGGTGGCACTCGCCGACGAGGACCAGTGGGAGGAGCTCCACTGGTCCCTGCACCGATGGGCCGCGTTGCTCCGCGACAAGGGCATCGCCGCGCTCGGTGAGACGGTCATTGCCGAACGGCGCGTCCCCCAGGGGGTACTCGCGGGGCCCAACGGGGAGCGCTTCATGACGGACTTGCGCCACGTGCTCCAGCTCCTCCACCAGGCCGGTGCGACGGAAGGGGTCGGGCCCACGGCCATGGCGAACTGGCTCGGGCGACGCATACGGGAAGCCGACCGTGACTCCGAGAACGAGGAGCGGACCCGGCGACTCGAATCCGACGCCCGGGCCGTGCAGGTGATCACGATCCATCGCAGCAAGGGCCTCGAGTTCCCGATCGTGCTCTATCCCTACGCCTGGGACGGCTACATCCACAAAGTCGGCGTCCCGGTCTTCCACGATCCCGACCACGACCATGCCCGCACGGTCGATGTGGGTGGTCCGGGGCGCGAGCTGGACCAACATCGCAAGCTCGAGAAGATCGAAGGCCAGGGCGAGGCCCTCCGGCTCTTCTACGTCGCGCTGACGCGAGCCCAACATCAGGTGGTGCTGTGGTGGGCCCGCGGCTGGGACACGGGCGACTCGCCCCTCTCCCGGCTCCTCTTCGATCGGGCGCTGACGGGCGAGGTGGCGCCCTACGGGATGAAGAAGGCGCGCCCGGACGACGAGGTCGAAGCGGCGTGCGTCGCGCTCGGCCCGCACGTCTCGGTCGAGCGGGTCGCCGCGCCGTCCGGCGCCCGGCTGCACGAACAGCCGGGGGCAGCGGGCGAGCTCAGCGCGGCGGTCTTCGATCGGACCCTCGATGCGGCCTGGCGGCGCGTGTCCTACTCGGGCATCACCCGCGACGCGCACGAGGCGCCGGCGATCGGGAGCGAGCCCGAAGACGAAGGGACGACCGACGAGCCCGCCTCGGATGTCTCGATCGCCTCCCGCGCCCCGGCGGCGTCGGACCCGGCTCCCGTCGCACTGGGACTGGCGGACATGCCGGGCGGGGCGTTGGTCGGCACGATCGTGCACGAGGTCCTGCAGCACACGGTGTTCGATGCGAGCGACCTGGCGGGGGAGATCGACCGAGCGCTGGAGCGGGAGCTGGCGCGGCGCAACGCCGACCTCGGCAATCGCGCCGACGTGATCGCCGGGTTGCGCTCGGCCCTCGAGTCGCCACTCGGCCCACTGGTGGGCGACGTCCGGCTGGCCGACGTGGCCCGCGCGCAGCGGCTGGACGAGCTCGGCTTCGAGTTCCCCCTGGTCGGCGGCGAAGTGACGGACCGGTCCCAGCGCCTCGACGTCGCCGACATCGCCGATCTCCTCGACGCCCACCTCGAGCCGGGCGATCCGGTCCGCGCCTATGCCGCACGCCTGCGGGAGCCGTCCCTCGACGGCCTGCTGCGGGGGTACCTGAACGGGAGCCTCGACCTGGTCTTCCGCCACGACGGGCGGTTCTTCCTCGCCGACTACAAGACGAACAAGTTGTGCGGTCCGCAAGAGTCGCTCACCTCGTGGCACTACCGACCCGATGCGCTGCAAGCGGAGATGCGCCTCGCGCACTATCCCCTGCAGGCGCTCCTCTACTCGGTGGCCCTCCATCGCTACCTGCGCTGGCGCCTGTCCGACTACGAGGTGGATCGACATTTCGGTGGCGTGCTGTACCTCTTCTTGCGCGGCATGAGCGCGGTCGAAGACGTCCGTTCGGACGGGTCCCCGTGCGGCGTGTGGTCGTGGCGACCACCCAGCTCACTGCTCGAAGCGCTCAGCAACCTCTTCGACGAGGGGCGGCTCTCGTGAGGGCGGTGGACGGTGTCGATGTCTTCGACGCCCTGGTGGCCCGGGCCTCGGTGGGTCGGCTCCAGTTGTTCAATGCGGCCGGCATCGTGACCCCGTCCGACTTCCATGTGGCGCGTTGCCTGTGCGAACTCGGCGGCCTCACCGACGAAGCCATCCAGCTGGCGGCCGCGCTCGCCGCCCGCGCGCCCCGGCTGGGCCACGTGTGCGTGGACCTGAGGAAGATCAGGCACACGGCGAGCAGCGACATCGACAGCGACGTCGAGGTCGACGCGTTGCCCTGGCCCGAACCCGAGGAGTGGCTGCGGATGCTCGCGGCGACCAGCCTGGTCGGTGAGGATCGCCCGCTGCATCTCGAAGGCCCCAACCTCTATCTGAACCGGCTCTGGCTCGACGAGGTCGCGGTGGGGCGGGATCTGCTGCAGCGGGCCGCTGCCACGGCCCCGGTGGTCGACGGGGCCCTCCTGGCGCAGGGACTGGCGGCGCTGTTCCGAGAGGATGCGGACGACGAGGACCCCGACCACCTCCAACCCGTGGCGGCCGCCACCGCCGTGCTGCGCCGCCTTTCGGTCATCGCGGGCGGACCGGGGACGGGCAAGACCACCACGGTCGCCCGCGTCCTGGCGCTGCTCGAGGCGCAGGCCGCCGCCGGCGTGGGCCCCGCGCCGCTCATCGCACTCGCTGCGCCCACGGGAAAGGCGGCGGCCCGGCTCGAAGAAGCGGTGCGCGCCGAGGCGAAGGGCATGAAGGTCGACGACGCCGCCCGCGCCCGGTTGCAGGGGTTGCGGGGCACGACGATCCACCGCCTCCTGGGTTTTGATCCGGGGAATCGCACCCGCTTCCGGCATCACGCGGGCAACCTGTTGCGCCACGACGTGGTCGTGGTCGACGAGACGTCCATGGTCTCGCTGTCGATGATGGCGCGCCTCGTCGAGGCCGTGCGCCCCGACGCCCGCCTCGTCCTCGTCGGTGATCCGGAGCAGCTGGCCTCGGTCGAAGCGGGCGCCGTGCTCGGCGACGTGGTGGGACCGGCCACGACGGGGCTGCACATGAGCGACGCCGCCCGGGACCGGGTCGCCGAGGCGACCGGCCATCACGTTCTCCCGACCGACGGCGCGGCGCCTTCGGTCATCGGCGACGGAGTGGTCGCGCTGCGCTACGTGCGCCGTCACCGCGGCGGCATCGCCGACCTTGCTCGCGCCATCCAGCGCGGTGACGCCGACGGCGCGCTCGGCGTCTTGGCAGACGGCGGGTCAAACGTGCAGTGGATCCGAACGGCCGCCGGCGAAGCCGACGCGCCGGACCTGCGCGTGATCCGGACCCTGGCGGTCGAGAACGGCCGGACCGCGATCGAGGCGGCCCGGGCCGGCGACTCGGAGACGGCGCTCGGCGCGCTCGGTCGTTTCCGCCTCCTCTGCGCGCACCGGCGCGGCGCGGAGGGCGTGACCACTTGGACCCGGCAGATCGAGGCCTGGCTCATGGCGGACGTCGACGGCTTCTCCACCGGTGCCGACTGGTACGTCGGGCGTCCGCTGATCATCACCGAGAACGACCACACGCTCAAGCTCTTCAATGGGGACGTCGGCGTCGTCGTCCGCGGCGCTGATCGCCCGATGGTCGCGGCCTTCGAACGCGGCGGCGAAGTCGTCACCGTGAGCCCGACCCGATTGGCCGCCGTCGACACCGTCTACGCCATGACGGTGCACAAGAGCCAGGGCTCGCAGTTCCACACCGTGGCGTTCCTGGTTCCGGCGGCCGGCTCACGCCTGTTGACCCGAGAGCTCCTCTACACCGCGGTCACCCGGGCGGAGGAGCGCTTGATCGTCGTCGGAGGCGAGGAGCCCGTCCGCGCCGCCATCGACCGCCCCATCTCGCGGGCCTCGGGGTTGCGGCAAACCCTCTGGGGCGACGGGGGTTGAAGTGGGCATCCGCCAACGGCGGTTCGCCCTTCTCTTAGGCTGCCGAACAGCCAAAGACCCTGGTCTCACAGCAATGACAGGCCGTACACAGCCTGGATTCAGGGTCCTGCCGCATGATTATCTGACACGACTCCGCAACATAAGCGGAGCCTGAACGAAAACAAAGGGTTGAGGATGAGGATTCTGGTTCTCGGTGGAGACGGCTATCTGGGTTGGCCCACCGCCCTGCACCTGTCGGCCCGCGGTCACGACGTCACCGTGGTCGACAATCTCGTGCGCCGCGAGTACGACCGCGAAATGGGCGTCGACAGCCTGGTGCCCATCGCCTCCCTGCCCGAGCGCGTGGCGCGTTGGGAGCAGATCTCCGGGCACGCCATCGACGTGCGGATCGGCAACCTCACCGACGCTGCCTTCACCTACAGCGTGGTCACCGAGACCAAGCCCGAAGCCATCGTGCACTTCGGTGAGCAGCGTTCCGCGCCGTACTCCATGATCGACCGCGAGCACGCGGTCTACACCCAGGTGAACAACGTCGTCGGCAACCTCAACGTGATGTACGCCATCCAAGAGATCGACCCCGACATCCACCTCGTGAAGCTCGGGACGATGGGTGAGTACGGCTATCCCAACATCGACATCGAAGAGGGGTTCATCGAGATCACCCACAAGGGCCGCACCGACGTGCTGCCCTACCCCAAGCAGCCCGGGTCCTTCTACCACCTGTCAAAGGTGCACGACAGCCACAACATCATGTTCGGCTGCCGGATCTGGGGCCTGCGCGCCACCGATCTCAATCAGGGCATCGTGTACGGGCAGTCGACGGCCGAGACCGATGTCGACCCGCTGTTGGCGACCCGGTTCGACTACGACGGCGTCTTCGGGACGGTGCTGAACCGCTTCTGCGTCCAAGCCGTCACCGGGCACCCGCTGACCGTCTACGGCGCAGGCGGCCAGACGCGCGGCATGCTCAACATCCGCGACACCCTCGCCTGCGTCACCTTGGCCCTTGAGAACCCGGCCGAGCGCGGCGAGTTCAGGGTCTTCAACCAGTTCACCGAGTCCTACTCGGTGCGCGACATGGCAGAGATGGTCAAGCGTGTCTGTCCGAACCGCGTCGACATCGCGGAAGGATTGGCCAACCCGCGGGTCGAGAACGAGGAGCACTACTTCCACGCGGCCAACACCAAGCTGCTCGACCTCGGGCTCCAGCCCCACCTCCTGACCGACGCGGTCATCGGGGAGATCCTCGAGCTGGTCGAGCACCACCGTGACCGGGTGGACGTGCGAGCCATCGCACCGACGGTCCAGTGGCGCTCGAGCGCCAGCACGCTGACCACGGCGGGCGAAACGGGCGACTCTTCCTTCCTCGCGCTGTAGTCCCACCCCAACCGCTGTAGGTTCCTGCGGCGATGTCGCCCCGTAGGCCCCGCCGTCGCGCGCGCCGTCGCTCCCGCTCCGGAGTGCTCATCGTGTTGGCGGCGGTGGCCGTCCTGCTGGCGCTGCTGGTGGGGGGCCTGACCCAGGTGTCGCGCCAGTCGCAGGGCTACGACGCCACCTCCAACCGGACGCTGGCCGCGCAGGGTGGCGTGGTGGCCCAGCAGTCCAACGCGACGGCGACCTCGGTCACGGCGCTGATGGGCGTGATCCAGTCGCAGAACCGGCCCGGCCTCCAGATCGAGCTGGACGGGGTCGTCCAACAGTCGGCCGACGAGTCGGTCCGGGCCGACAACGCGGCCCGCGCCACTCCGCTCGGGGCGCTCGGCGTGGACTTCGCCGCCGTCTTTGCCGACCGGGCCGAGGCGATGCGCAGTCTCCGGGCGGCCGTCGACGGGTACCTCGGCATGCAACCCCTCCCGGTCGCCGGCACGACACCTGCCGCGACGCCGACCGCCGGTGGCCAGACCACGCTGCTGTCGGCGGCGCAGGCGACCAACCGCATCGCGGCCGCCGGTGCGCTGCTGGCGCGGGCGGACTCGCTCTACCGCTCGGTGCGGCACACGCTCGCGGCCGCCGCCGGCCACGCCCGGCTCCCGAAGTCGGCCTGGGTGCGCAGCCCGCAGCAGTGGGGGCTCGGCACCATCGCCACCCAGGTCGACCTCATCGCCACGTCACCGTCGCTCGCCCCGTCGCACTATCTGGCCCTGCGCACGGTCCGGATCAACCCGCCGGCCCTGCCGACACCGCCGGGAGGATCGACCAACGTGTCGGTCCTCACCCCCACGACGCAGATCTCGGTCGACGTGGTGCTCGGGAACGGCGGCACGGTCGACGAGCCGCACGGCACGGTCCACTTCACCCTGGCCAACCAGTCCACGGGCGCCACGTCGAGCAAGGCCGAGACCGTGGCGCTCGCCCCCGACGCCTCGCAGGCCCTCCCGACCGTGAACTTCCACGTCAAGCCGGGCGCGACCTACGTGCTCACCGTCAGCGTGGACCTGCCGGCCGGTCAGACCCAGACGCTCGGCACGGCGGTCCAGTACCCGCTGGAGGTGGCGCCGGCGACCTGAGCCCGAGCGTCAGGCCGCCGCGTGTCGACCGTTTGCACATCGCGGTCATAGGATCGACCTTGCACCGAAACCAGGAATTGGAGGCTCGAGCTCGTGCCCGAGAGCATCACGATCACGGACAATCGCAACGGCGAGTCCATGGAGATCCCGCTGGTCAACGGCGGGGTCTCGGCGGAGGAATGGGCCAAGCTCCTCCCTGGGGTCTGGTTCTTCGATCCCGGCTTCATGTCGACGGCGGCCTGCGAGAGCGCCGTCACCTTTCTCGACGGGGACGCCGGGATCCTGCGCTATCGCGGCTACCCGATCGAACAGCTGGCCGAGAAGTCGACCTACCTCGAGGTGGCCTACCTCCTGCTCAAGGGTGAGCTGCCCACCGACGACCAATTCCTCGAGTGGCGCCACGACGTCACGTATCACACGTTCATTCACGAGAACGTACGCAAGCGCTTCCTCGAGGGCTTCCACTACGACGCCCACCCCATGGGCATGCTGGTCTCGGCCGTCGCCGCGCTCTCGACCTTCTATCTCGACGCCAAGGACATCTTCGACCCCGAGTCACGCAACAAGCAGATCATCCGCCTGATCGCCAAGATGCCGACGCTGGCCGCGGCGGCGCACCGCTTCAGCGTCGGGATGCCGTTCGTCTACCCCGACAACTCCCTCGACTTCGCCCCCAATTTCCTCTCCATGCTCTGGAAGGTCGCCGAGCCCAGGTTCGAGGCCGATCCCGTCTTGTCCCGGGCGCTCGACGTGCTGTTCATCTTGCACGCCGACCACGAGCAGAACTGCTCGACCACCGCCATGCGGGTGGTCGGCTCGTCGCACTCGGACCCCTACTCGGCCACGGCCGCGGCCGCCGCCGCCCTCTACGGCCCGCGCCACGGCGGGGCGAACGAGGCCGTCATCCGCATGCTCACCGACATCGGCAGCATCGAGAACGTCCCCGACTTCATCGCCACGGTGAAGGCGGGGCACGGGAGCCAGCGCCTCCAGGGCTTCGGCCACCGGGTCTACAAGAGCTACGACCCGCGGGCCAAGATCATCAAGCAGACGGCCGACGAGGTCTTCAAGGTCACCGGCAAGAACCCGCTACTCGACATCGCGCTCAAGCTCGAGGAGATCGCGCTCAACGACGAGTACTTCACGTCGCGGCGCCTCTACCCGAACGTCGACTTCTACTCCGGCCTGATCTACCAGGCGATGGGGTTCCCGCTCGAGATGTTCCCCGTGCTCTTCGCCATCCCCCGCACCGCCGGCTGGCTGGCTCACTGGCAGGAGATGTTGGACCAGGACTCGAAGATCGCGCGGCCGCGGCAGCTCTACATCGGCGACGAGCCCCGTGACTACACGCCGATCGAAGCGCGCTGACTAGCGCCGCTTGATGCGCGCCAGGCCCTCTTGGGCCACGGTGACGCACAACTTCCCGGAGCGCTCGAACAAGAAGCCGCGCGCCAGGCCGCGCCCGTGCGCCGCGATCGGCGAGTCGGTGTCGTAGAGCAACCACTCGTCGGCCCGGAACGGCCGGTGGAACCACATGCAGTGGTCGAGGCTGGCCCCCATGAAGTCGGCGTCGTCCCAGCTGACATCGTGGGGGGCCAAGATCACGTCGAAGAGGCTCATGTCCGACGCGTAGGCCGCGACGGAGGCGTGGAGCAAGGGGTCATCGGGCAGCTCGCCGTCGGCGCGGATCCACAGGCGCTGGTGGGGCTCCCCGGACCCCTTGGAGTGCCAGGGCAGCTCGCCGATGTGGCGCTGGTCGATCGGATGGGGCCGGTCGAACCAGTCGGCCAGTTCCTCCTTCCAGGGCTCCAGCCGTTCGAACAGGGGCGCGAGCGTCTCGGGGGCCGGCACGTCGGGCATGGGGAACTGGTGCTCAATCGGGCTCTCCTCCAGGTCCTCGAACGAGGCCGACATGTTGAAGATGGCCCGACCGTGCTGGATGGCGACGACGCGGCGGGTGGTGAAGGACCTCCCGTCGCGGATGCGGTCGACCTCGTAGAGGATGGGCACGGTCGGGTCGCCCGGCCGCAGGAAGTACGCGTGGAGCGAGTGCACGCGGCCGTGCTCGACGGTGCGACCCGCCGCCATGAGCGCCTGCCCCGCCACCTGCCCGCCGAAGACACGCTGGCGCTCCTCGTTCGGTTGGATGCCGCGAAAGATGTTGACCTCAATCGGCTCGAGGTCGAGCAACCGGACGAGGAACTCCAAGGACGCGCTCATCGGCCCATGTTCGCAGGCCCTCACCCACGTGCGCCGAAGCGCACGCGGCGGCGGGCGCCACTACCCTGCGGCGGCGTGACGACTGCGGGCCCGCCGGGCGCCGGACGCGAGCTGGTGTTCCCCGCCGGGTTCACCTGGGGTGTGGCTACGGCCGCGCACCAGATCGAGGGGGGCAACGTCAACAACGACTGGTGGGCCTGGGAGCACGATCCCGACTCGGGCACGCTCGAGCCGAGCGGCGACGCATGCGACTCGTTCCACCGCTGGCGCGAGGACATCGATCTGGTGGCGGACATGGGTCTCGCCGCCTACCGTTTCTCGCTCGAGTGGAGCCGCATCGAGCCGGAGGAGGGTGAGTTCTCGACGGCCGCGCTCGAGCACTACCGGCGCATCTGCGCCGCGTGCCACGGGCACGGGATCACTCCGGTGGTGACCTTCCACCACTTCACGACGCCGCGCTGGCTGGCTCGCCGCGGGGGTTGGGAGTCACCCGACGCGCCCGACCGCTTCGCCCGCTACGTCAGCCGGGCCAGCGCGTACCTGGGTGACCTCGTCGGGTGGGCGTGCACGATCAACGAGCCGAACGTGGTGTCGGTCATGGGGTACTTCCAGGGCGAGTACCCACCGGGCGTGAAAGGTGACTTCGTCCGCTACGGGGCGGTGAACGAGGCCATGGTGCGCGCCCACCGGTTGGCCGTCGATGCGCTGCGCGCCGGGCCCGGTGACTTCCCGGTCGGCCTCACGCTGTCCATGGCCGAGATCACGGCGGACGAGGGGGGCGAGGCGTTGCGCGACGCGGCCGAGGAGATGCTCGAGAACGTGTTCCTGCGCGCCACCGGGGGCGACGACTTCGTCGGCGTGCAGTGCTACACGCGGATGCACTTCGGCCCCGACGGCCTGGCCGGGAACGACCCGACCGTCCCGCTCACCCAGATGGGCGAGGAGCGCTGGCCCCGGGCGGTCGAGCACACGGTGCGGCGGGCCGCCGCAGTGAGCGGGCGGCCGGTGGTCGTGACCGAGAACGGGATCGCCACGACCGACGACATCGAGCGGATCGCCTTCCTCACCGAGGCGCTCGAGAGCGCCCACCGCTGCCTGGACGAGGGCATCGACCTGCGCGGCTATTTCGTCTGGAGCCTCCTGGACAACTTCGAGTGGCACCTCGGCTACGGCCCCAAGTTCGGGCTCGTGGGGGTGGCCCCCGGCACCTTCGAACGCAGGCCCAAGCCAAGCGCCCGTTGGTTCGGCGAGGTGGCCCGTTCCAACCGGCTGTTCACAGCGGGCGCCTGACCGGTTGCCAGGGTCCGAATTGGTGCCTCGGCTAGTCTGACGCTCGTGCTTTCCCGCCTTCAGGCGATCTACGCCTGGTTGCACACGCACGAAGGCCGGAAGATCCTCCGCTACTCCATGGTCTCGGTGATCTCCACCGCCGTCTCCCTCGTCGTCATCGCCATCGTGTACGGCGGGCTCCAGCTGTGGAGCGAGGTGCCGAGCACCGTCTTCGGCAACGCCGTGGCGACGTTCCCCTCCTACTGGCTGAACCGCAAGTGGGCCTGGGGCAAGCACGGCCGTTCCCACTTCTTCAAAGAGGTCGTGCCTTTTTGGACGATGGCCGCCCTCGGCATTGCCTTCTCGATTGTGGGGGCGTCACTGGCCCGTCATCTGGGCATCCACTTCAAGCTGCATCACACCGCGCAGACCCTCCTGGTGCTGATCGCCAACTTCGTGTCGTTCGCGGTCTTCTGGGTGGTGAAGCTGCTGGTCTTCAACCGCATGTTCAAGGTGGTCTTGGAGGAGTTCGACGAGCACCTGACGGCGGAAGAGTCGGTCCAGAGCTCGGCCGTCAGGTAGCGCAGCCGCTCAGATAGCCGAGCCGCCCGGTCGGCCCGGTCCGGTCAGTCCCGGAAGTTCTCGAACTGCAGCGGGATGCCGAAGTCCTCGCCCTTGCAGGCGGCGATCACCTCTTGCAGGTCGTCTCGCTTCTTCCCGGTCACGCGGAGTTGATCGCCCTGCGTCTGTGAGGAGACTCCCTTGAGGCCGAGATCCTTGAT
>DASZLL010000115.1:0-31243 GCA_035552395.1 Acidimicrobiales bacterium | reverse complement strand
GCTCGGTCCCATAGCGGCGGATCCCCCGGATTTCCCGTCGGCTGTGTTGGGTTATGGCGTCAGGGTTGCAGTCCCCGACGTGACGGGGAGGAGAGCCAAGCCGGGCGGGCAGGAGGTCGTACTCGCGAGCGGCACGGGTAGGAAGCCCTCCATCTGCGGCTTTCCTGAGGCGCTGAGCGAAAGATAGATGAAGACCCCTGAGTGAAGATCCGAGAACAACGCTGGGCTGCTGGAAGTGATCGGATAGAACAGACCCGCTTGATCGCCGCGGACATCGAGGCACGTCACCGGACCTTGGAGGGTGAGCCCGTTCAGCGGTCCCACAGAGATATGGGCGGTGAACTCACCAGTTGCGGAATCTGCTGGTGCGTTGGCGGCACGTTGTGCTTGCACCTGAATGCTGGCTGGCCCACTCACGACGTTCGCAATGATCGTTTCTGCGGGCGACGAAGGCGTCTCCGCACCAGATCCACCAGCTGGCAAACTGCTGAGCGCGATCACGATGACCGTTGCGGTCGCTGCCATCAAAAGGCTGCCGTTCTGCGATCGGCTCGGTGATTCCTTGGTCTCGTTGCGAGCAATCATGTCCGCCTCCTCGCGTGATGCAAGTTGCACCAATTACTTCTACGGTCCGTATCCGGAACGGGATTGCCTGCTGCCCTCCCGGGATGATCCAGGGGTTCACGGCCCGTGCTCGATGGGAGAGCCCCGAGAACGCGTCGGCCCTGCTCCACCGAGACCTTCGAGAGCAAGTGTCCCGAGCGATCCGAGGCCGTTGCTTGCCGCGTGACTGTCTGTGCCTTAGTCCTCGGCCAGCACGAGGTCGACCCGGAGCACTTCGCTCTCCTCGTCCTCCTGGGTGACGAAGTCGTCCACCCCTCCCGCATCGACGATGTCACTCCGGGCTGCCTCGACGTCGAGCAGCACCGCCCGTCGCGCGGTGACCGTGAGTGTCGCCACACGGGCGCGCATGGAGCGCTTGTTCTCGGTCTTCACGCGGCGCACGGCGCCGAGCACCTCGGCCGCCACGTCGAGCACGGTGGGCTCGGCGCCAGCGTGGGGGCCCACCTCGGCCACCGTCGGCCACGGCGCGGAGTGCACCGAGCCCTCCTGCCACCAGCTCCAGACCTCCTCGGTCACGAAGGGAAGGAAGGGCGCGAAGAGCCGCTGCAGCGTGGACAGGGCGATCGCCAAGGTGGCGCGGCCCGATTCGGCGCCCTCGCCCGAGCCTTCGCCGTACGCGCGCGTCTTGACCAGCTCGACGTAGTCGTCACAGAAGGACCAGAAGAAGCCCTCCGTCAGCTCGAGCGCCCGGGCGTAGTCGAAGCCCTCGTGCGCCGCGGTGGCGCCTTCGACCAGCTTCGCCAGCTCGGCGAGCAGCGCGACGTCAAGCGCATCGTGGACCGCGTCGAGCCCGGGGGCCGCTTCCTCGCCGAGGCGGCCGAGCGCGAACTTCGACGCGTTCAGCATCTTGATGGCCAGTCGCCGGCCGATCTTCATGACCCCCGTGTCGAGCGCGGTGTCGGTCCCAGGGCGCCCGTTGCAGGCCCAGTAGCGTACGGCGTCAGAGCCGAACTCTTCGAGCAACGACATCGGCGTGACGACGTTGCCCTTCGACTTGGACATCTTCTTGCGGTCCGGGTCGAGGATCCATCCGTTGATGGTGGTGTGCTTCCAGGGGACCACGTCGTGTTCGAGGTGCGAGCGCAGCAGCGTGGCGAAGAGCCAGGTGCGGATGATCTCGGGTCCCTGGGGTCGCAGATCCATGGGGAACGTGGCGGCAAAGAGGTCGGGGTCGTCCTCCCAGCCGCACACGATCTGCGGCGTGACCGAGGAGGTGGCCCAGGTGTCCATCACGTCGGGGTCGCCGATGAAGCCGCCGGGCTTGCCGCGCTGTTCTTCGGTGTAGCCCTCGGGCGAGTCGGTGGTCGGGTCGATCGGTAGCCGCGCCTCGTCGGGGACGAGGGGGGCGTCGTGGTCGGGCTCGCCGTCGGGGCCGAGCGGGTACCAGATTGGGAACGGCACGCCGAAGAAGCGCTGCCGGCTGACCAGCCAGTCGCCGTTGAGCCCGTTCACCCAATCGTCGAACCGGACCTTCATGTAGGGCGGGTGCCAATCGAGCTCGGCGGCGCGCTCGAGCAAGCGCCGGCGCAGGTCCTCGTCGCGCCCACCGTTGCGGATGAACCACTGGCGGCTCGTTACGATTTCGAGCGGTCGGTCGCCGCGCTCGTAGAACTTCACCGGGTGGGTGATGGGGCGGGGGTCGCCGACCATCTCCCCCGACGCCGCCAGCAGCTCGACCATCGCCCGCTGCGCCTGCTTGATCGTCCGGCCGGCGATGGCGCGCCAGGCCTCGTTGTCGGGCACGCCGGGGGGCGGCGTCTCGGCGATGCGGCCGTTGCGCAAGATGATCGAGCGCGTCGGCAGGTTGAGCTCGCGCCACCAGGTGACGTCGGTGAAGTCGCCGAAGGTGCAGATCATGGCGATGCCCGTTCCCTTGTCGGGCTCGGCCAGGCGGTGGGCGAGGACCGGCACCTCGACGCCGAACAGCGGCGTGTGCACCGTCGTGCCGAAGCGGTCCGCGTAGCGCGCGTCGTCGGGGTGGGCCACCAGGGCGACGCACGCCGCGACCAGCTCCGGACGGGTCGTCTCGATCTCGATGTCGTCGAAGCGCAGGCGGTGGTAAGCGCCCGACTGTTCCTTGTCCTCCATCTCGGCCTGGGCGACGGCCGTCTGGTAGTCGACGTCCCACATGGTGGGCGCCTCGGAGGAGTAGGCGTCGCCGCGGGCCAGGTTGCGCAGGAACATGCGCTGACTGGTGCGCCGGGCGTGGTCGCCGATGGTGGCGTAGGTGCGCTGCCAGTCCACCGACAGCCCGATGCGCCGCCACAGATCCTCGAAGGCCCGTTCGTCCTCGGCGGTCAGGCGCTCGCACAGCTCTATGAAGTTGGGCCGGCTGACCCGAATGTCGTCCTTGCCGGGCTCGTCGGGGAGGGTGAAGTCCGGGTCGTAGGGGAGCGATGGGTCGCACGTGACCCCGAAGTAGGTCTGGACCCGGCGCTCGGTCGGCAGCCCGTTGTCGTCCCAGCCCATCGGGTAGTACAACTTCCAGCCCTGCATGCGGCGGTAGCGGGCGATGGCGTCGGTCTGGACGTAGCCGAAGACCGAGCCCATGTGCAGCGAACCGGACACCGTGGGCGGGGGCGTGTCGATGGAGAAGACCTCGGCGCGGGCGGCCGTGGGGTCGAATCGGTAGGTGCCGTCGCGGTCCCACGTGGCGGCCCAACGGTCCTCGAGCCCCTCGAGGGAAGGCTTTTCGGGGACGCCGGGCGAGCCGGTCAAGGGTTTCGACATGATCGGGTTACCGTACCTGGATGCTGCGCCTGCACGACACCGCGACCGGGACCGTGCGCCCATTGGCGCAGCGCACCGAGGGCGAAGTGTCGATGTACGTCTGCGGCCCAACCGTCTATGACATGCCCCACATTGGGCATGGCCGGGCCAACCTCACGTTCGACATCCTGCGGCGCTACCTGAGCTTCACCGGGCTGAAGGTGCACCACGTGGCCAACATCACTGACGTCGACGACAACATCATCAAGCGGGCGGCCGAGCTAAGGCGCACCGAGTCCGATGTGGCTGCCGAGTTCGAGGCTCGCTGGTGGGAGTCCATGGGCGCGCTGGGTGACCTGCGCCCGCACCAGATCCCCCATGCCACGCAGTACATCGAGGACATGGTGGCCCTGGTGGGCGAGCTGATTGCCAAGGAGAAGGCCTACGAGACCCCCGACGGCGTCTATCTGGAAGTCGCAAAGGTCGAGGGTTACGGTCTGCTGGCACAGCAGTCGCTGGAGTCGTTGCAGGTCGGGGCGCGGGTGGAGGCCAACGAGGACAAACGTTCACCCCTCGACTTCGCCCTGTGGAAAAAGGCGAAAGCGGGCGAGCCCAGCTGGGAGTCGCCGTGGGGGCGGGGCCGGCCCGGGTGGCACACCGAATGCGTGGTCATGTCGCTCGACCTGCTGGGCGAGGGGTTCGACCTGCACGGCGGTGGGCAGGACCTGAAGTTCCCCCACCACGAGAACGAGCGGGCGCAGGCAGTTGCCGACGGCAAGGTCTTCGCCCAGCACTGGATGCACAACGGGTGGGTGGAGGTCGAGGGCGCCAAGATGTCCAAGTCGCTCGGCAATTTCACCACGCTCCCTGATCTGCTGGCGCGTCACGACGCCCGGGCCTATCGCATCCTCGTGCTGCGGGCGCACTACCGCTCGCCCATCGAGGTCACCCCCGAGACGCTGGCCGACGCGGAGAAGGCGCTCGAACGCCTCGACGGGTTCGCGCGGCGCTTCTGTGTGGGCGGGCTGCTCGAGCAGGCGGGCGAGGGCTTCGTCGTCGAGGGCATCGAGCCGGCGACCGGTCTCGACGAAGCTGCGGTGGCCGCATTCCGAGCGAGCATGGACGACGACCTCGACACCCCGGGCGCGCTGGCCGGCATCTTCGAGTTGGTGACGGCGGCGAACTCGGTCGCCGACGCGGGCGACGAGGCGGACGCGGCGGCGCTGGCGCGTACCGCGGCGGTGTTGGTGGCGGTGCTCGGCGTGTCCCTCCGGGAGGAGTCCGGCGAGATCGACGAGGCGGCAGCCCAGTTGGTGGCGGAACGCGACGAGGCGCGCCGGCGCAAGGACTTCGCCCGCGCCGACGCCCTGCGCGACGAGTTGGTGGGGCTGGGCTGGACGGTCGAGGACACGCCGTCGGGGACGGCCATCCGCCGCTAGATCGGGCGATCCCGGTTGCCGCGGGGCGCGGAAGCCCAGGTCAGGGGCGGGAGCACGGGGGATGTGTCGACCGGTGCCGGGCGGGTAGGTTACTGTGCAGTAACCAAGCATCTGGGGTGACTCGAGGCCCGTCGCGCGCAGGACGCCGCGGCGCCGATCGTTCCCCCACCGCCGTCATAGGCCCGGCACAGGAGGCCGGAGCCCGCCAAGGAGGCCACAGATGTCCGACTACTCGCTTGACCTGAACGAGGACCAGATCCAGATCACCAAGTGGGTGCACGAGTTCGCCGAGAACGTGGTGCGCCCCGCCGGCCCCGAGTGGGACGAGCGTGAGGAGACGCCGTGGCCCGTGATCGAGGAGGCGGCCAAGATCGGTCTGTATTCCTTCGACTTCATCGCGCAGGCCTTCTCCGACCCGACCGGCCTCCTCATGTGCCTCGTGAACGAGGAGATGAGTTGGGGTGACGCCGGCATCTCGCTCGCCATCTTCGGCTCGACGCTCGCGGTGGCCGGCATTTTCGCCAACGGCACGCCCGAGCAGATCGGCGAGTGGATCCCGCAGTGCTTCGGCACGCCCGAGGACATCAAGCTGGCGGCGTTCGGCGTGTCCGAGCCCGACGCCGGCTCCGACGTCTCGTCGCTCAAGTCGCGCGCCGTCTACGACGAGGCCAAGGACGAGTGGGTGCTCAACGGCACCAAGACGTGGATCACCAACGGCGGCATCGCCAACACGCACGTGCTCGTCTTGTCGGTCGACCCGGACCTCGGCAGCCGGGGCCAGGCCAGCTTCGTCGTGCCCGAGGGCACGCCCGGGATCTCGCAGGGCCAGAAGTTCAAAAAGATGGGCATCCGCGCCTCGCACACGGCCGAGGTCATCCTCGACGACTGCCGCGTACCCGGACGCTGCCTGCTCGGCGGCAAGGAGAAGCTCGACGAGCGCCTGGCCCGGGCCAAGGAGGGCAAGCGGACCTCGACCCAGGCGGCCATGGCCACCTTCGAGGCGTCCCGTCCGATCGTGGGCGCGCAGGCCGTCGGCATCGCCCGCGCCGCCTACGAGTTCTCGCTCGACTACGCCAAGGAGCGCAAGCAGTTCGGGCGGGCCATCATCGAGAACCAGGCGATCGCGTTCAAGCTGGCGGACATGAAGATGCACACCGACGCGTCTCGCTTGCTGGTGCATCGTGCGGCGAACATGGCGGCGACGGGCAAGAAGTTCGAGAACGGCGAGGGCTCCATGTCGAAGCTCTACGCCGGCGAGAACGCCGTGTGGGTGACCGAGCAGGCCATTCAAATTCTGGGTGGCTACGGCTACGTGCGGGAGAACCCGGTCGAGCAGTGGCACCGCGACTCGAAGATCTACACGATCTTCGAGGGGACCTCAGAAGTCCAGCGGCTCGTGATCTCGCGGGCGATCTCGGGGATCCATATCAACTGATTCGACCAGCGTCACGGGGCTACTCGAGTTCAGTTGGCGCGGCCCACTTCGGCGCAAACCGGTCTAAGGAGCAGCCTCATGCCCGACGACGCAACAGGTGAGCCTGGGTCCTCGATCGACAACCGTCGCCTTCTGTTGGTCGGTGCCGGGCCGGGTCTTGGCATGGCCGTGGCTCGTCGCTTCGCCGACGAGGGCTATCGGGTGACGTTGGTTGCTCGCAGCACGGACGGCCTCCGCGATCTCGCGGCCAGCCTGGCTGACACCGGAGCTCAGATCGACACGATCGCGGCAGACGCTAGCGACTCAGAAGGTCTGAGAGCTCGGATGGCTGATCTGTACAACGAGCAGGGTGCGCCCGGGCTGATCATCTACAACGCAGTCGTGGGAGCTCCGGATACGCTCTTGAGCTCGAGCGTCGAGCACCTGCACACGGCCTATGCGGTTGACGTCATCGGCGCCATCGTCGTCACGCAGGTCGCCGCCCCAGCCATGCGAGCCGCCGGCTCCGGCACCATCATCGTGACGGGCGGAGGTTTCGCCGATCATCCGATCCCGGCCCTCGCGACCGTGTCACTCGGCAAGGCAGCGCTCCGGTCCGCCGCCACCATGCTCGGAGCCGATTTGGAGTCGGATGGCATCCGCGTGGCGACCTTGACGATCATGGGACAGATCGTTGCGGGCACCGCCTTCGACCCGGCGAACATCGCACAGCGCTATTGGGACGTCGTCCATGCCGACGGTCCCTGGCAGGCGGAGTTCCGCTTCACCGGCGAATAGGACGTTCCGACTCTGACGGTCAGGGTCAGGCCGAGGGAGGTCGCCGAGGCTTCTTCTTGGGTTGCGGCTTCTCGGCCGCGGCGATCTCGGCGAGGCCCCCGCGCAGGATCCACAGCGCCGTCGTCAGCTGACGCTCCTTGGCCGCCTCCGGGGAGAGCTGGAGCGCGTCGAGCAAGGTGATCACGGCCTCTGCCCCGACGACGAAGCCAAGCGCCTCCACCAGCGAGTCCACCTGGTAGTCCTCGAGCTTGTCGCGCAACGGCTGCAGGGCAAGTGCGTTCCACTTGTTGCGCTGACCGGGGCGTACGGGCCGGGCCTCGCCGTCGGCGCCCTGCTGGGCGAACCATCGATCGAGGCTCGTTCGCATCACCTGACGGATCATCACCTCGTTGTCGATAAAGCCCCAGCCGAGCCTGCGGACGACGACCTCGACGCGGGTCTCGACGTTGTCACCGGCCGCTTCGATCGCGGCTTGGAGCTCGTCGGAGTCGATGATCACGGTCGCCGAGAAGATCGCGGCGTCCTCCCACAGCTCTTCCGCCGTGCGGAAGTAGCGATAGGCGGTGGCAAGCGAGACCAGCGCGCGCTCTGCTGCTTCAGGCATGGAGGGCGGGCGGCCGTCGCGGAGCAAGGTGACGGCGGCGTCCACCAGAGCGGCGCGAGTCCGCGCCCGCTGGTTCGCCCGGCCCGAAGTGAGAGAATCTTCTTGACGTGAGAGAGTCATCTCATTAAGATGATAGCAGCGCATGACGAGAGATGCGAACAACGAGCGAGAGGAGTCGCCATAATGAAGGCGGGACAGATGGACCGGCTGATCGAGGCCCACATTGAGGCCGAGATAGCCGGTGACACTGCTGGTGCCGTGTCTCGGTACACCGACGATGTGGAACACGACGTGGTGGGCTCTCCCACGGGCCCGCTGAAGGGCAGGGACGCCGCCCAAGGCTTCTACGAGTTCCTGACGCAGAACATCAGCACCGAAAAGATGGTGCCGACGCACCGCTACTACGGGGACGACTTCTGCGTGCTGGAGCATGACGCGACGGGGACGGTCGAGGGCGAGTTCCTCGGCGTGCCGGGCCACGGCAAGCGCATCACGTTCCGGCTCCTGCACGTGTGGGAATTCCGCGACGATCTGATCAGTCGCGAGAACGTCTGGCTCGATGGCGGCAGCATCGTCGCCCGGCTCATGAACGGGGAGGCGAACTAGCCATGAAGACAGATCTGGACCAGCTGATCAACGACTGCCGGGGCGCCCTCGGCGAGGACAAGCCGCAGGCAGCCTTGCGTGAGGTCCTCCAGCGCGCCGTCTCCCGACCGGGACAAATGATGGAGTCCCTGCCGGCACCGCGTCAGCAGAGCGTGGTGGTGCACGTCGCCGACGATCTGACCATCCTTCAGGTCGTGAACGAACCGGGCTTCACGCTCTATCCCCACAACCACGGTTCGTGGAGCGCGTGCGCCTTCTACGGAGGCAAGGAGCGCAACACCTTCTGGCGCCGGAGCGAACACGGCCTCGAGAAGGCCAGCGGCAAGGAGTATGCCGAGGGCGAGGTCGTGATCATGGGGACCAATGTCGTGCACAGCATCGAGAACCCGCTGCGCATCAACAACGCCGCCCTGCATGTCTTCGCCGGCAACCCGTTCACGACGCCCCACCTGCAATGGGACGCCGAGACGCTGCAGGAGGCGCCCTTCGACAACGGCTACATGATGGAGGCGTATCCGAGCCCGGCCTAGGGTCCGGTTCGGCTAGTCCTCTTCGAGGTGATCGGCCACACCGGACATGGCGTCCCCAACGGCCTTGACCGCCCGCGTGTCCATGTGATCGAGGAAACGCGAACGAACGCTGGCGATATGAATGGGCCAGGCCGCCTTGAGTTTCGCCATGCCTCCGGGCGTCAAGCGGGCCACGTTGCCCCGGGCATCGGTCGAGCTGGCCACCTTCGTGACCAGAGAACGTGACTGGAGATCGTCGACCAGGCGGGTCATGCGACTCGCGGAGAGGTCACACGCACTGGCCAGGTCGCTCATGCGGAGCTCTCGATTCGGCGCCTCGGACAGCTGCCTGATCGTGCTGTATTCACTGGCACTCAGGCCGCTTCCTTGGATCAGGTCGGTGTCCAGGTAACGAGGCAGGACCTTGACAATGCTCATGAGCGCGCGCCACAGAGATTCCTCTGCCGGTGAAAGGGGTTGGAGCTCGGCCACCTGGGAAAGAGTAACTTGCGCGGTGAAGCAACTGGTGGCAGGGTCCCCGCGCTGAGGCCCGCATCGCCGTTGCTGGTGGAAGGCCGAAAGAAGTTGCTTGCTAACGCAATTATATTGCGGTACAGTGGGGTGTTGTCGGTACCGGAAGTCGTGGGGATCTCACCTTGGGAGATGGATTCCATGACGGGGTACGCCGGCAACCTCAACCTGGAGACCGTCGATGAGCGAGCAACAGCAGGCTGACCTCGACGCCATGCTTCGGCAGGCACCCGTTGACTTTCGAGGCGAGGTCACGGCCTTACGTTCCGGCTTCGAAGAACTGATGCAGCGCATACCCATTCCCGACGACGCCCGAAGAGTGGCTACTGCGGTCGGCGGAGTCAATGCAATCGAGGCAACGATTGAGGGCATCGACTCCGCCAATGTGATTCTGTACTTTCACGGCGGCGTCTACGTCATCGGCTCGGCCAACGCCTCGATGCCGCTGGTGGCCGATCTGGCGAGGCGGACACGCACCAAGGTCGTCAGCGTCGACTACAGGCTGGCCCCCGAGCATCCCCATCCAGCCGCCGTCGAGGACGCAAAGGCCGTCTACGAAGGGCTGCTCTCCCAGGGCGTCGAGCCGGGCAACATCGCGTTCTCCGGCGAGTCCGCCGGCGGCGGCCTTGCGGTGGCCGCGCTCCTTGCAATCAGAGACGCAGGAACGCCGCTGCCCTCAGCAGCGTTCGTGATGTCGCCCTGGGTTGACCTGACCGTGTCCGGCGGCAGCGTCATGGACAAGCAGGAAGTGGACCCGCTCCTCACGGGCGAGGGGCTCCGTTGGGGCGCCGGCAACTACGTGGGTGGCGCCGATCCCTCGGCCCCATATATCAGCCCGATTTTCGCCGATCTCAAGGGACTGCCCCCTTTGCTGATCCAGGTGGGCTCTCATGAGATCCTGCTCAGCGATGCGGTCCGGCTCGCCGATCGGGCCGCGGGCAGCGATGTGGCGGTCACGCTCGACGTGGTGCCGGGGGTGCCGCACGTGTTCCAGGCCTATGCGGCGGTGCTCGACGAGGGCGATGCGGCCCTGAACCGAGCGACGAACTTCTTGAAGACACATTTCACCGTCACGTAGCGACCAGCCGCGATGCGCTCGCGGACATCGGAAAGGATGCATATGACCAGTGAACCAGTTAGAGACCCGGTCACGGACCACCTGCTGACGCCTCAGAACGCAGCCCTGGTCGTGATCGACTATCAACCGAGTCAGATCGCGGCCGTGTCGTCGATCGACCACGATCTGCTGTTGGACAACATCGTGTCCGTGGCGCGCTTGGCGAAGACCTACGACCTGCCGATCGTGCTGTCGACGGTCAACGTGGCGAATGGTCAAGGGCACACGCTTCCTCAGCTCAAGGCCGTCCTCTCCGACGATGAAGAGATAGACAGAACCCAAATCAACTCGTGGGAAGACGTCGAGTTCCGCCGTGCGGTGCTCGCGACCGGACGCAAGAAACTCATCATGGCTGCATTGTGGACCGAGGTGTGTCTCGCCTTTCCGACGCTCGACGCCTTGCGGGCAGGGTACGAGGTCTACCCCGTCGTTGACGCCGTCGGAGGGACTTCCCCCGAAGCGCACCGAGCCGGACTCGAGCGGATCGTCCAAGCCGGTGCGCAGCCGATCAGCTGGGTGTCGTTGGCCTGCGAACTTCAGCGGGACTGGGCCCGCCTCGAGACGGTCCCCGACGTCGTGGACATCGTGCTGACGACTCGTCTGCTCAAGTCCGCCTAACTCGAACGCCCAGGAATCACCCCACCGCGCAGGCGGAGCATCCAATGACCACGTTGCTGACGATGGAGCATGCGGACGGGACCCCCGCCCTGGGGGGCAACTACGACCGGCGCTGGTGGATTCTCGGTGTACTGGGGATCGCGCAGTTGATGGTCATCCTCGACGGCACCATCGTCAACATTGCACTGCCCTCGGCGCAGCACGATCTGCTTTTCTCCAACGCCGACCGGCAGTGGATCGTCACCGCGTACTCGCTTGCCTTCGGCAGCTTGCTCCTCCTCGGCGGCCGAATTGGCGACATGATCGGACGCAAGCGAGCGCTCGTCATCGGACTGGTCGGCTTCGCGGTGGCGTCAGCCGTGGGCGGTGCTTCGGTCAACTTCTCGATGCTCGTGATTGCCCGGACCGTTCAGGGCGCGTTCGGGGCCCTGCTCGCCCCTTCGGTGCTAGCGCTCTTGACCACGACGTTCACCGATCCGGAGGAGCGAGGACGGGCCTTCGGGATCTACGGCGCCCTCGCCGGCGCGGGGGGCGCCCTGGGGCTCCTCCTCGGCGGCATTCTCACCTCCTACGCCTCGTGGCGGTGGACGCTCTTCGTCAACCTCGTGTTCGCGGCCAGCGCCCTCATCGGCGCCCTGCTCTGGTTGAAGAACGACCGGGGCGCCGACCACGATCCCTTGGACCTGCCCGGCCTGTTCCTGGTAGCCGGCGGACTGTTCTGCCTCGTCTTCGGGTTCTCGCACGCCGAAACCACGATGTGGAGCAATCCCTACACGATCGGGTTCCTCGTGGCGGGGGTGGTGCTGCTCCTCGTCTTCGCCTCTTTCGAGACCAAGGCGAAGTACCCGCTGCTCCCACCCCGGGTCGTTCTCGACCGAACACGGGGCGGATCTGTGTTGGCGATGCTCTTCGCCAGCGTCGGGATCTTCGGCGTGTTCCTATTCTTGACCTACTACCTGCAGGGCACGCTGGGGTTCAGTCCGGTGAAGAGCGGTCTCGCGTTCCTCCCCATGGTGGCCGCCCTGGCCGCCACGTCCCAGGTGGCCAACTCAATCCTGTTGCCGCGCTTCGGTCCCAAACCGATCGTGCCCACCGGGTTGCTGGTCTGTGCGGCCGCGCTGTTCGGACTCCATCTCGTCGGGCTGCATTCGTCGTACGTCAGTCACGTGCTGCCCTATCTCATCGTGTTGGGCATCGGGTTCGGGCTGAGCGTCGCCCCCGCCTTCAGCACCGGCACCCTTGGGTTGGCACCTCAAGACGCAGGGGTGGGATCGGCCACCCTCAACACCGCGCAACAGGTTGGGGGCTCCATCGGCACGGCGTTGCTAAACACACTGGCCGCGGGTGCCGCCACGTCGTACCTGGTTGGCCGCGTGGCAACGCCGGCCACTGTCCGAGCGGCCTTGCTCCATAGCTACACGGTTGCGTTCTTGTGGTCCGCTTCCATTTTCGTCGCCGGGGCCGTCGTTGCCGGCTTGGTGCTCCAGGGAGGTGGCCTGAGTGCGCTCGTATCCGAAGACCAGACCGCGAAGGTGGACCCTGGCCTCGGAAAACGGGGTGGAAGCGACGTGGTCCGAGTACGAGTGGGTTGTCGGTGAACTCTCCGACTCGTGCTGCCGGCTCGCAGCTAGCCGTCTTCGAGGTGATCGGCCACACCGGACAAAGCGGCCGCAACGAGCTTGATCGCCGCCGAGTCCATGTGATCGAGGAATCTGGAGCGCACGCTGGCCAGGTGCACGGGCCACGCCGCCCGCATCTTCGCCATACCTCGAGGTGTCAAGCGGGCGACGTTGCCGCGAGCATCCGTGGAGCTGGCCACCTTCGTCACCAGTGACCGTGACTGGAGATCGTCGACCAGGCGGGTTATCCGGCTCGGGGAGAGTCCGGTCGCATTGGCCAGGTCGCTCATCCGGAGCTCACGGTTGGGCGCCTCGGAAAGATGCATAAGCGTGGTGTAATCGCTCGCACTCACGCCGGCACCGTGCATCAGGTCCGAGTCGAGGTCCCGAGGGAGAATCTTGACGATGCGCATCAGTGCCCGCCAGAGGTTTTCCTCTGCAGGGGAGAGCGGCGCGACCTTCGTCATGTCCTCAAATTATCGTGCGTTTTGAAGCCACAGTGGGAGGGTCCGGCGGGCTGATACCCAAGTGGGTCCGCCAACGTGAGCCGCGCTCGAGTTGTCGGGCCACCGCGGAGAGGGCATCTGCCAGTGGCCCGACCGAGGACGCGTCGAGGTTGTTGATGAGGCGACGACGAACGCTTTCGAGGTGAACCGGGCGGGCAAACCTCAGCTTTGCCATTCCATTGGTCGTCATCCGGGCGCGCATGGTGCGCGCATCGGCGGAGCTGGCCACCTTCGTCACCAGGCCACGCCCCCGCAGGTCGTCGACCAGGCGGGAGGTGCGGCTCGCCGACAATCCAGTGGCTCTGGCCAGGTCGGTCATTCGAAGCTCGTGATTGGGAGCCTCGGAAAGCTGCAGGAGGGTCGTGTACGCGCTGGCCGTCAGGCCGGCTCCGCGCAGCAGGTCGGTGTCGAGGCGCGACGGAAGCGCAGTGACGATCCGCATCGTTGCTCGCCAGAGCGCTTCTTCAGCGGGAGCAAGTCGTTCGGCGGGCACCATGCAGAGGAGGGGCTTCTGTGGTCACTGCATCACTCAACCTGACATTGCTTGCCAACGCAAATTATAGGACTATGCTGAAACCGGTGACGGCGAGCGTTCCGCTCAGGCTCTGCGATGACATGTACCGCACGGCGCATGAGCAGGGCGTGGTTCCCCCGACTGACCCCTGCTCACATCCTGGGGAGTCGCCCATGACCGCAGTGGGGCCGATCGCTCCATGAGGACTCCCATTGCAGTCGTGGTCGGGGCCGGGGGAGAGCTCGGTCGCGCCACCGCGCTGACCCTGGCGGCGAGCGGGTCGACCGTTGTGGCCATCGACCGGAGCGGGGACAACCTGGAGAAATTGCCGGACGACATCCGGCGCGAGGTCGCTGACGTGACCGACCCCGATGTAGTGACGCCTCTGATCGATCGAATTGCGTCGGATGTCGGTGTCCCGGACGCGCTGGTGAACACCATTGGTGCCTTTCGTCCGTCCAGTGCCGCGGACACGACCCCCGACCTCCTGCGGACCATGATGGACGTCAACTTGGGCACCTCGTTGTGGCTGAGCAAGGCCGTGGCACCCCACATGCAACGGCGGCATTCCGGCGCGATCGTGCATGTCACCGCCCGGCCCGGTCTCGAGCCAACCTACGGCATGGCGGCCTACGCGGCCAGCAAAGCCGCTCTCGTCCACTTGACGCGACTCCTGGACGTCGAGCTCCGACCACTCGGGATTCGTGTGAACAGCGTGGCGCCCCAGCTGATTGACACGGAGAAGAACCGGTTGGCGCTTCCCGAAGAGATGCTCGCCCACGCGGTCGATCCCGAGGCCATCGCCGGCATCATTGCGTTTCTCGTGAGCGATGCCGCCGCGCCGATCAGCGGGGCCGTGTTGCCCGCCTACGGGTAGAGGAGTCGTCGCGCTCTTGGTGGTGAGAATCGTCCCGTCACAGTTCGTCGGGCTCGAACGCGGCAGAAAAGAGATACGACGTGGCGAGGCTGCGGAACGGACGCCATTTCTCCGCGATCTCGAGGACTTCCTCCTGAGTGGGCAATTGATCAAGGTGATAGACGTTGCGGATGGCTTTGCGCAGCGCGAGGTCGCCAGGCAGGACGACGTCCTCTCGTCGTAGGGCCACGAGCAACGCGCCCTGCGCGGTCCAGGGCCCGATGCCGGGGACCGCGGTCAGTTCGGCGATGAAGTCCTCGTCGGGCAGGTGTGTGAGCCGTTCGACGTCCAGTCGACCATCGGAGAGGCGTTCGGCGAGATCTCGAAGCGTGTCGACCTTGCGCCAGGAGAAGCCCGCAGCGCGGAGGTCGTCCGGTTCCACTGCCAACAGCTCCTCGGGCGAGGGCAGGTGTCCTCCGAAGAGCGCCGACACGCGCTCAATTGTCCGCCTCGTCGCCGCAACGGACAACTGTTGGCCGGCGACCTGAAAGAGAAGAGACCCGAACAGCGTCATCGGTGGGAGCTCGTCCAGCCACGCATGCGGATCGAAGTCCGGCCGACGCTCGATGAGCCTTCCGATCACGGGATCGACTTTTCGGAGGTGGCTCTGCGCGCGCCGAAGGTGTGCCCGCCGCCCACCAACCTCTGACCCAGGGGATTTACTCATTGGCTCCTTCGCTCAGATGGCTCGCAGCCGGGGCGGCCGCTCTTCGCAAGGACGGCTCGGGTGTTGACGAGGGCGATGCCGATACGTTATGTCAGCCCCTCCCGTCGGTCAGGGTTTACCTGAGATCGAACATCGGGCTCCAGCGGCGGCGACCGGGGGATCTGCAGGTCGGGTTCCAGCCCCTTACCGGCGACCGACGACACGCGGCGTAGGTCATTGCATCCGCAAGCAAAATACCAAAGGGCTGATCCGTCGCCGGTTGCCTCAGCGGGTGCGCCGGGCGTGGAGCCGTGATCAAGCGAGGCCCACCGGGCTCCGGTGAAGCCTTGTGGCTCGATGGGCTCCATTCGGAGCAAAGGGGAGTTCTCGGCAATTGCTTGCCGACGCAACTATCGTACCTCTACCCTTTAGCTGAAGATTCAGCGGGTGAGCCGCCACCACACGCCCGGTGCCGAGAGCGCGCCCGTGGTGCGCAGCCCGACCTGGGCGGAACGACTCCCGACGGTGGCGTGCAACGTCCCGACACGCGCCCCCGAGGGCAGAGCCCCATGCAGAGCGGCGGGCCGGGCGGCGATCGTGACTGTGAGACCCGGCCATCCGACGACGCTGACCGGCAGCGCCACAGTGACCGGCGCCGTCGCACCCCAGGCAGCGTCGACCTCGCCCACCTTCTGGCCGGGGGTGAAGACGCTGAAGCTGTGGAGCGCGGCGAAAACGCTCTTGACCAGCGCGTCGCCGGCGTCGACGGCGGCAGTATTGGGACCGAGTGATCCACCCGGCTGGCCCAGGACGGCGCCCACGACAGTGACGACTTTCCCACCGACGGTCTGTTGCGCCGCGACGAGGTAGCACCCTTGCGCGCTGGAGTCGGACCCCGTCTTGATGCCGTCGATCCCGTCCTGCCCGAGATCGAAGTTCAGGCTGTAGACGACGCTGGTCATCATCGGAATGGGAACGCTCGTCTGGCCCAGGGAGACGATCTGTCGAAGGAGCGGGACCGACAACGCCGCTTCACCGAGGCGGACGAGGTCCTCCGCCGTACTGGTCGTTGACGGATCGACCCCGGTCGGGTCCGTGATGTGGGTCGAAGTGAGGCCAAGCTTGAGCGCAGCGGCGTTCATCTTGGTGACGAAGGCGGTACTGCTCCCGGCGTCCCAATCAGCCAGCACGGTCGCCATGTCGGCGCCTGAGTCGATCAACAGTCCCTCGAGAGCTTGGAGTTCCGTGAGCGACTCGCCCGCGGCCACCGGGACTTCTGACTGCTGACTCGCCTGCCCCGCCTGATACGCCGCCACCGTGTCGCTCGTGACCGGGATCATCGGACCGTCGTCGCCGGGGGACAGCCGATGATCGGCCAGGATCACGTACGCGGTCAGGACATCGGTCAGACCGGCGACCGGAACGGACTGGGTCCCCCGCACCTGACCGAGCGCGCCGATGCCCTCGACGGTCGCCGCGGCCTCACCGGCGCTCGGCCAGGTAAAGGTTGGTGCCGCTCCCGGGAGCCGAACGCCCACGGTGTGCAGGGTGAGGGAGGGGAGGGGTCGCACCCATTGCGCGATGGCACCGGCGAAGAGTGCGAGCACGACGAGTGTGGTTCCCCAGACGAGGAGGCGCCGCCGTCGTCGTGAGGAGCGGAGCCCGCGGATGATCTCGAGCTCGTCGTCGCCCGGAGGCGGCAATTGCTTGCCGAGGTCGGCCAGACGCCGCTCATTGCCCTCCGGCAGCGTCCGGCCTCGAGCGTGTGCCGGACCCTTCCGTTTCCCGGTGTTGGCCCCCTCCATGCGGGCAACGCTAAGTCGGCGAGACGCGGCGCGCGGCGCACCCGGGGTGCCCACGGACCGTGAGGGATTCGAGGAGCACGGCTGGCTTCATCTTTGGCTGAAACTCGAGCCTGGGGCGCGGCTCTGACGGTTCTTCGGTGGTCGAACCTCGTAAGGTCCGTACGGCGCCCGCAGGTGGCGTGAGACGGGGGGAATGGCATGGCACGAGGCACGGTCCGGCTCGGTTCGAGCGCGATCGCGGTGACGGTGGCTTTTCTGCTTACGGCCGGAGCGGCGGGGAGGCAGCCGGTCGGCGCCGCCACCGCCCGGTCGGCGACACTTTCGAAAGGGACGCCGGTGGCCGGGCTGATCGCCGTCGAAGGCCCGATGAGCGGCGAGCAGGCGTCGACCGGCATCGACATGGCCAACGGCGCGCAGCTCGCGGTCGACCAGATCAACGCGTCAGGTGGCATCGACGGCGTGCGGTTCTCCCTCCTCAAGTTGGACGACAAGGCCACCGCCGCCGGGGGACTGGTGGCGGCACGCCGGGCGATCGCAGCACACGCCTTCGCCGTGGTGGGTCCGTTCAACTCGTCGGTCGGCGTGGCCAACCTGTCGATTTACGCCAAGTCCGGCCTGCCGATCGTGCGGCTGACTTCCAGCGTGAAGACCGAAGGTTTCGGGGTGACGACGCAACCGATGGACTCGCAGGTCGCGCCGGTCGAGCTCAAGGAGATGACAAAGGTACTCCACGCGACGCGCCCCGCCATCATCTACGACACCTCGACCTACACGTCAGGCATTGCCAGGCAGATAAAGGCCGGTCTTGCGAAGGCCGGCCATCCGGTGGTGGCGATGGTCCCGGTGACGAGCACGCAAACCAGTTACGCCAATGCGGTGAAAAAGGCGGCCGCGACCCACCCGGGACTCCTGTACATCGCTGCCTACGGCACCGAGGCGGGTCAGATTGCCAAGGCGGCATCGACGGCCGACACGGGAAAATGCTTCGTCGACCTCGCAGCCCAAGGACCCGACTTCGTCACCGCAGCGACGCAACCCGTGGCCTCGACGTGTCTGTCGAGCGGGGTGCCCAGCGCAGAGCAGTTTGCCGGGGCGAGCCAGTATGTGACGACCTACGAGTCCATGTTCCACTCGAGCCCGGGAACGTGGGGGACCTTTACGTACGACTCGGTCCAGGTGCTGGCGAACGCCCTCGGAAAGGCTGGCTGGCACCAGAAGGCAGTGCGCACGGCCATGGCCCGGACCCGCAATTACCCGGGCATCACCGGCCCGATCACCATCGCGCCGTCGACGGGCAACCGGGTGCAGAGTACGGTCGTCATCCTCGACGTGAACGGCGCGGGCAACTACGTCGTTGATCCGCAGTGGGCATCGGCCACCGGATTCCCACTTCCGAGCGGGAGCTGACGACCGGCTGCGCTACGTCAGTTCGGGGGTCAACCGATGGTGCATCTCGACGAGGGAGCCCTGCCACTCGGTGCGCACCTCGGTGACCTTGAACCCCAGGGCCACGTTGATGGCGAGCATCGCGTCGTTGGAAAAGGCGTTGCCGGTCCGGACGAGGACGATCTCCGGCCGTTCTTTGCGCAGCCGGAGGAGCACCGTCGCCTTGGCCCATTTGGCGAGCCCGATGCCGCGGTGGTCCGGGTCGATGGCGGTGTTCTGCTGGTGGATCAGGCCCGGCTCCCATGGTTCGAAGGTCACCTCGGTGCCACCCACACACCCGCCGTTCCGATCCCGCACGAACACGGTCCAGCGCTGCCGCCCCGACTCGACGAGATGCCGGTCCAGTTGCGCCACCTGCGCCCGGTCGAGGATCACGTCGCCGACTTCGAGGTCGTCGCGGGGCTGCGTGTTCATGAAGCGATGGAACCGACGCGCATCGTCGATCATGTGGTCAGGGAATGGCCCGGCCCAGAACTGCATGGCGTAGCCCGGGGCCCGACGTGGACCGTCGTCTGCCCACGATTGCACCTGCGTCCAATCGACATCTTCGAGGAGCAGCTCGCTGTTGCGGTTCACGCGCCCGATCTGGCCGCCAATACGGCGCGCAAACGTGTCCCCGGCCGCGATGGCGTCGTACGTGGACCAGACCAAGGTGGCACGACCATCCGCTCGGGCTTCGTCGACGACCTTCCTGACGAGGCGCGAGCCGACGCGGCGTCGTCGCCAGGGTCGGCGGACGTAGACATAGCTCTCCATGACCTGAGAGTCGCCGGCGGTGTTCGACCAGCAGGCGGCACAGCCGATCGGTGTGCGGTCGCTTAGCTCGGCGACCCACGTGTGGTCGACGAACTGGGGCGGCAGGCTGCGAGCGAACGCGACATAGGACTCGAGGGGCTGGCCCGTTGATTCAGGGTGTCGTTCGGACTCGATCTCCGATTCGACCAGGTGCATGGCTGCGAGCGCCGCCTCGGTTCCCGAACGGAACCCCACCCGGCGGACGGCGACTCCCAGCGGATCTCGATCACCCACCCCCTCATTCTCGACCGGCGAGGCGACCGCCGGGGTCCTTTCCGGTCCGGGTTCTCGCTGAGTTCTCGGGTAGGGCGGTGGGCGCACCAGGCGCGCCGCCGTTGACTATGGTCAGGCGATGACGGTTCGCGCCGCGTCGGCGCGCAACCCGTCCAGAATCATGCGCAACAGTCGGCCTGCTTGCTCGGGATCGACGCTCGCATTGGTGCACACCGGGCTGACCAGTTGCATCACGTCTGCTCCATCGACGTCGTTGCGGACGGCACCAGCATCCTTGGCCCGATCGATCACGAGATCGAACGAAGACTCGAGCAACCCGCGCGCTCGTGACCGCAGGTCCGGCTTCTTCTCGAAAGCCTGGTGCAGCTCGTCCAGGAGGGTCTTCTTCGTCCGCGCGTAGCGCATGAAGGCGTCGAAGAACGCTTCCACCGCCGGCCAGGGCTCGAGCTCGGTGGCGACTCGTTGCGCCGTCTCCCACAGCTCCTGCACGTCCGTCTGGTACACGGCCTCGACGAGGTCCAAACGGTTCGGGAAGTGGCGGTACAACGTGCCCACCCCGACACCCGCCTCCTTGGAGATGGCCTCCATGGAAGCCGCCGCGCCCTGCGCGGTGAAGACGTTCCGGGCCGCGGCCACCAGCAGTTCGCGGTTGCGGCGCGCGTCAGCCCGCATGGGCCGCTCGCCGGCCCCATCGACCTCGGGGTGCTCGCTCCGCACCTCGGAACTGCCTGTTTGCGTCGACATCACATTTCTCCGACGAATGGGTTGCTAAACGGAGGCTACCTCCGTATACTAACCGGAAGAAGCTTCCGCTTCCCAGAATACCAGCGGAAAGGTCGTAGTCAATGCCCCAATCCTCCCTTAGTTCCACGCGGCCCGTGACCGGAACCGATGTGGCGACAGGACCCGTTTTCCCAGGTCCTGGTGTCGCCCGCCGGCTCGGGCATCCGTCCGTCCTATTGGCGGTGATCCTCACCGCCCAGATGATGGTGGTACTCGACGCCACCATCGTCAACGTTGCCCTGCCCCATATCCAAGAGAGCCTGGGCTTCTCTACCAGCGCGCTGTCGTGGGTCCTGAACGCCTACATCCTCACCTTCGGCGGGTTCCTACTTCTCGGTGCCCGGGCCGGTGACCTCTTCGGTCGCCGCCGGGTCTTCCTCTTTGGCATCGCCATCTTCACGATCAGCTCACTCGTCGGCGGCCTGGCCGTGAGCGGCTGGGCCCTGCTGGCGGCGCGGGCGATTCAGGGCATGGGTGCCGCCCTGGCTGCGCCGTGTGCGCTGTCCCTCCTTACCACGGCCTTCCCCGAAGGTCGGGAACGGGTCCGTGCCATTGGCCTCTACACGACGGTCTCTGCGGCCGGCGGCGCCACGGGCCTCGTCCTTGGTGGCTTGCTCACTCAACTGGTCTCGTGGCGTTGGGTGATGTTCGTCAACGTGCCGATCGGGCTGGCGGTGTGGCTCATCGGCCGGGTCGTCCTGGTCGAGACGGAGCGGCAGAACGGTCACTTCGACGTGATCGGGGCGATCACCTGCACGGTCGGCGTCACGGGTGTGGTGCTCGGTCTCGTGGAGGCTGGATCGGAGGGATGGACGAGTGTGGTCACCCTGGTGGCGCTGATCGGAGGGATCGTCGTCTTCGGGTACTTCTTGCACCATGAGGGTCGCGCGACGGAGCCGATCATGCCGCTGCGACTCCTCAAGCACGCCACCCGCAACTCGGCCAACCTGTCCCGCGCCCTTCTGTACGCAGGGTTCTACGGGCTCTTCTACTTCATGGCCCAGTTCCTCCAGGACGTGCAGGGGTACAGCCCGCTGCGGGCCGGGCTGGCGTTCGTGCCGATGCCCGCCGCGGTGTTCCTCGCCTCTCAGCTGAGCAGCCGAGTCCTGTTGCGGCGTCTGCCCGAGAAAGCCGTGATGCTCCTCGGTTCAACGATCGCGATCATCGGCCTCGCGTTGGCCACCCAGGTAGGCGCCCACTCTCCGTATTCGCAGATCGTGCTCAGCCTCGTCGTGATCGGCGCAGGGAGCGGCATGTCCTTGGTGGCGCTCACTTCGGCGTCGCTGGCTGACGTGGAGCCCGAGATCGCCGGCGCGGCCTCGGGGCTGGTGAACGTCTCGCAGCAACTGGGGGCCGCGATTGGCCTCGCGATTCTGGTCACGGTCTTCAACTCGGTGGCCGGGCACGCACAGCTCATCGCCGGAGCAACCCCGGCGGCCTCTGTGCATGCTCTGCGCGCCGTCTTCGCCGTGGCCGGGCTGTTCGCGCTGGGCGCGCTCGCCACCGTGGTCTTCGGTGTCAGCCGGTCCGCCGGAACCGAGCTGAGGGCCGAGCTCGACGACGAGAACGTCGACGAGTTCAGCGTCGACATGGCAGCACTTGCTACAAGGGAGGTGGACGGCGAGGGCCGTCTCGCCGAGCCCGCCTTGAGCGCCTGATCCTCCGGGGTCGTTCGGCCCCGAGGTTGTACGGTCGGGAACATGTCCGACACGAGGGTCATGGATTTGCCGGACGGCCGGGAGCTGGCCTGGCTGGAGATCGGGAAGCCGAGAGGCTTCCCGATCTTCATGTTCCACGGGACCCCGGGCTCGCGCCTGCAGGTGTCGTTCGACCCCAAAGCGGTCACTGCCTCTGGCGTCCGGTTCATCGCACCGGACCGGCCCGGCTACGGCCACAGCACCTACCACCGGGACCGCACGCTGTCCGACTGCGCGGCGGACGTGGCCTGCTTGGCGGACCACCTCAAAATCGAACGATTTGGCGTGGCCGGCGTGTCGGGCGGCGGACCACACGCCGCCGCCTGTGCCGCCCTCCTGCCCGAGCGTGTTGCCGTCGCCGGCCTGGTGAGCAGCGTCGGACCCATAGGCGAACCCGAACTGGCGGGAGCGATGGTCGGCCTCAATCGTGGTTTGACGACGTTGGCCGTCCGGGCGCCATTCACCCTGCTCCCACTCTTCGCCGCGCAGGATTTCGCGCTGCGGCGCTGGCCGGAGAAGGCCCTGGAACTCGCGCGCAAGCGGATGCCAGAGGCGGATGCGGTCGTGATGGCACAGGCAGATGTCGTCGAGGCGATGGCGACCGAGTCCAGACACGCGCCGGCGACGGCGGCCAAGGCGGGGGCTCAAGACTTCGTGCTGTTTGCCCGACCCTGGGGGTTTCGCCTCCAAGATATTTCGGTGCCCGTCCACCTCTGGCACGGCGATGCCGACAAGAACGTCCTGCCATCCCACGCGCGCTTCATGGCGCAGCGAATCCCGCAGGGCGAGCTCCATGAGTTCTCAGGCGAAGGCCACCTGCTGTACCACGACCACGTCGAAGAGATCCTGCGGACGCTCGCGGCGGCAGCCTGACCAGGAGTGTGCGGCCCTTACGGCAGGAAATCCGGACAGACTGACCCTTCATTCGGCGAGGCGGCGGGCGCTCGGAGTGGGTCCCCGCCGCTGACTAGTCTGCAACCCGTGGGGGTTCGTTCTGCCCTCCGGCCGGGCGACTTGGGCCGGAGTAGTCACGTCTGCTGGTCGTACTGCTCGGACGCGGAGCATAGCGACTTCCTGGTCGAGTTCTTCAACGCCGGGCTGGCCGCCAACGAGCGTCTGATGTACTTCGCTCCGCCCGCTCAGCTGCAGGCGACGCTCCCCGAGCTCGCCGGCGCTGGCATCGACGTCGGCGCGATGACGGAGCGCGGTGCGCTGTCCATCGACGACGTAGACGGGGCCTACCTGTTCGAGGGCGCGCTGCAACCCGACGTCCGGCTGGCCGGCCATGCCCTCCTCGTGGGGCAGGCGCTGCGCGACGGGTTCGCCGGCTTGCGCGTGTGCTCGGAAATTGTCCCGTTGTTGGGAACGGACGGGGTGTGTGACGAGTGGTGCGGGTACGAGGTGCGAGCCGATCTCCTCATTTCGAGGCTGCCGAGCATCGTGGTGTGCGCGTGCGACCTCCGGCAGGCGCGCCCGGAGATGTTGAGCGACCTCAACGCGGTGCACTCACTTCATACCGGCGCAAAAACGGACGACTCGCCGTTCCAGCTGCACGCCGGTCCCGGAGGCCTGGCCCTCTCGGGAGAAGTGGACGCGTCGAGCGCCGAACGGGTGGGACGCTGGCTGCGCGAAGCGCTGCGCGACCTGCCCGACCCGGTCATCGACGTCGAGGGCCTTGAGTTCATCGACGCCGCCGGCATGTGGGCGTTGCTGGACAGCGCCCATTCCCACCCTGAGGGCCTCCGGCTCAAGGGCACGTCGCCGAAGTTCCGCCAGGTGTGGTCCGTCTGCGGCTACGACACGATCACCTCGGTCCAGCTCAATTAAGGGCCGTGCGCGAATCCCTCCGGGCCGAGTCCAATAGTCTCGGCCGCCTTGCACACGCACCCGCTCCTGCGCCACGCCGCCGACGCCACGCCCGAGTGGCTGACGAGCGTCCTGGCCGCCAGCGGCTTGCTCGAGAAGGATGCGCAGGTCACCTCGTTCGAGACGGAGCCGATCGGCACCGGCCAGATGGCGGACACCACGCGTTTCGCTCTCTCCTACGACCGCACGGGGGCGGGCCCGCCTCACGTGGTGGGCAAATTCGCCTCGGCCAACGATCAGAGCCGCGCCACGGGGCTGGCGTTGCGCGCCTACGAAATCGAAGTGCGCTTCTATCGGGAGGTCGCCGCCCGGATCAGCACCCGGTTGCCGGTGGTCTACGCCGCCGAGGTCGAGCCCGAGACCGGATGGTTCACGCTCCTTATGGAGGACATCGCGGGCGCCCGGCAAGGGGACCAGATCGCCGCCTGCGCTCCCGACGTTGCAGCCGCAGTGCTCGAGGGAATGGCCGGGCTTCACGCCCCCTGCTGGGAGTCGCCCGAGCTTGCCGAGTTGGAGTGGCTCAACCGCAACACGCCCGACTCGGCCGAGTTCCTGTCGGCGATGGTGTTGTCACTCTTGCCCGGGTTCCTCGAACGCTACGCCGACGAGCTCGCGCCCGAGTATCAGGAGGTGTGCCGCATCTTCGCGGAGCACATTCCGGCGTACGTGAGCCTGCGTGGCAACGGCCCGCGTACTGCCACGCACGGAGACTTTCGCCTGGACAACTTTCTATTCCAGCCGGGCGACCCCCATCCGGTCGTGGTCGACTGGCAGACGGCTGTATGGACCGGTGCCGCGTTCGACGTGGCCTACTTCGTCGGGGGCTGCCTGAGCGCTGAGGCCCGCCGCGCCCATCAGGACGACTTGCTCGCGCATTACCACGACGCGTTGTGCCGATTCGGGGTCCGCGACTACACCCTTGAGCAGCTTCGAGCGGACGTGCGCCGCGAGAGCTTCGCGGGCATTCTCATGGCGATCGTGGCGTCCATGGTGGTGGAGCGCACCGAACGGGGTGACCTCATGTTCCTTACCAGCACCATCCGCCACGCCCAGCACGCCCTCGATGAGGACGCTCCCGCGCTCTTGCTCGCCGCACGATGACCGAGCTCCTGGTGCTCTGCACCGGCAACGCCGCTCGCTCGGTGATGGCAGGCTTCATGCTCGACGCCCTCTGGAACGGCCGCGCCGAACCCTTGCGAGTCGTCACGGCGGGCACGCACACCATCGACGGCCAGCCCATGGGGATGCGCACTCGCACTGCCTTGCTCCGAATCCCCGAGCTGGCCGGGACCGACTTCCGCCGGCACCGCAGCCGGCAGGTCCACGGCGTGGATCTGGTCCGCGCCGAGTTGGTCGTGGTGATGGAAGCCGACCACGTCCGCTTCGTCCGGCGTCGCTTTCCCGACGCGGCCGCCAAGACCGCCACGATTCGCCGCCTCTGCCGTGATCTGGTGCCAAGCCCGCCCGCCCTTGGCGAGCGCGTGTCAGCGTTGGGCCTGGCCGAGGTGGAGGTGTCCGAGGACGAGGACGTCATCGACCCGGCGGGTCACGAAGGCGACTTCTATGCTGCGTGCGCGGACCAGCTGTGGGATCTCTGCGGCCACCTGGTCAGGTTGTTGTAGTTGGACCACCAGATGCCTCCGGGGGTCGTCTTCCATCTGCATACGACGATTCCTGCTCAGTTCTCGTGAAACGAGCACTCCGTGCTGCTCGGTTTCGAATATCGAGCAGTGCCTCCTGATCATTTCGGACGAATTGAGCAGGAACTCGCGTATCCACCTAGACAAGTTCTCCGACGTATGAAGAACAGTCGATCGAAAACGCGCCAGATCCTCGATACGCGTCTGGGCGGACTCGGCAGGCAGATTGGTTCCGTTCCCCTTGGCGGTTGGATGAGGACCGTCCGAGAAGCGCTGGGAATGTCGAGTTACCAGCTTGCGGGGCGGATGGGCTTTTCGCCAACGCGCGTCAGGCAACTCGAGGGTCAAGAGGTTGACGGTTCGATTCGGCTATCCAATCTTCGTCGAGCGGCAGAAGCAATGAATTGCAAACTCTTCTACGTCTTGGTACCCAACGAATCGTTAGAAGAAATGGTGCTCCGTCAAGCTCACCACAAAGCCGCGGAACAGTTGTCCATATCGGACCCAGACGGTCTCTATGACGCAGAGCATGACCCTGTAGCCATACGGCTGACGGAGGATTTGGAGGACCTCACTTTGGACCTGGTGGACCACAGGGACTTGTGGCGGCAGCCAGAGACAGCAGAGCAGACTGAAGCATTCCGACCCGGACGTGACTGCGAACCAAACTCAGGCGTGACCAGCGCGTGAAGCGCAGCCGGCCGATAGTGCTGCTGTCAGTCCGCGTGCACCGATCGCAGCCCGGCCCAGGCCAGGTCCGCCATGCGCCGCGCCAAGCGTTGCGCCTCCTCGTCGGCCTCGGCGTCGGTGTCGGGCCGCTGCGCCATGAACCGCCGGCTCGCCCCCTCGGCCATACCGACGATCCCGTACGCCAACAGACGGCGATGGTCGTCGTCGAGTCCGGCGTCGATGAGGGGGTCAATGGCCTCGGCGATGGCGTCCTCCACCGCCCGCAGTGCCCGACCGAGCTCGAAGTCGTCGGCGTGGTCACGCCCATAGAGGAGACGGAACTCGGCCTCGTTGCTGATCACCAGCGCGAAGTAGGCGGCGAACCCCAGCTCGACCTGCTGGCGCGGACCCTCGGCCCGCATGACGGCGCGCCGGATCGCTGTGAGGAGGTCCTGGGCAATGGAGTCGACCAGCTCGAGGTAGAGCGCACGCTTGGAAGAGAAGTGCTGGTACAACAGCGGCTTCGTCACGCCCGCCCGCTCGGCGATGTCGTCCATGGTGGTGGCCCGGTAGCCCCGGTGTGCGAAGAGCTCGAGAGCCACCGCGACGAGCTGCCCGCGTCGCTGCTCCGCGGTGAGCCTCCGTGAGGTCGCTTGGATCGCACTCGACATCCCGTTCACGTTACCGACTGGTCACACCCCTCCGAGGAGGTCCCGTCTTGTCAGCACACCGGCCAGGCGAGCCGGCAGGTCAGCCAGGTTGAAGTGCGTAGCCGCCACCCGCTGGTTGTGCGTCAGCAACGCCTCGTCGCTTCGCCCCAGCCACCCGGCCAGCGCCTCCGGGTCCGCCAAGTCGAACCAACGGAAACCGAAGGCGATGAGCTCGGCGGCGACCGGGTAAGGGCCGATCGCCAGCGCACGCCGGTAGGTAGCCGACTCGACTGAAGGATTGCCGAACCCCTCCCAGAACGACGGCAGCAGCACGGCGTCGCAGGCTGCGTACGCATCGGCGATCGTGCAGCCCGCCGTCGGCCGACCGAGGAGGACCGGACAGCGGGCGTGCGCCACCAGCCGGTCGAGCTCCGGCCCGTAGCCGTCCTCGGCCGGTCCGAGGAGCCAGTAGGTGCCACCCACCGCAGTCGTCAGCTCGAGCGCCCCGGCGATGTTCTTGCGCTCGAGTGCGCGCGTCGGCTGGAGCAGCAGCACCCCGCTTTCGTCGACGCCCATTCCGCCGCGCGTGCGCGTCCGGTCCCCGGATGCAGGCTCGGGGTCGAAAGCGTTGTAGATCGTCGTGGCCTCGATGCCGCGCGCCGCGAGTTCGGTCCGGCTCAGCTCGTTGATCGTGACGTGGTGCCAGCGCGGGTCGTTGGGCGGTGGTGGGAGGTGGGCCAGGTGCGGGCGCTGCCACGGCAGGTCGTGGTGATGGAGAATTGCCGGCCGCCCGGCGCAGACCCGCGCCACGACTGCGGCGGCCGGGGGATTGAGCGGCAGCGAGCACAGGTTCTCCACGACGACGAGGTCGGCCGACGCACACGCGTCCACCACCTCGGCCCGCGTCGGCGGCTCGGCCGCGTCCATCGCCAATCCCGGGAGCAGGTGGTCGACCGGGCCGGCACCGGCGACGGTGAGCACCTCCCAGCCGAGGGTCCGTAGAGCCCCCGCCCATTTCGCGGCCTCGACCGAGACGCCATCGCCCCCACCCAGCCGGAACGAGATCATGCAGGCCGTCGGCACCGTGCGCACTGTAGGGGCGCCCGCAGGAACGCCCTGCAGAAGCTCCCTTTCGCCCGTCGAGTAGCCTGCTCCCGATGGCAAACCGGGCACTGATCACTGGCGTCACGGGCCAAGACGGCTCGTACCTGGCTGAATTCCTCCTCTCTAAGGGCTACACGGTCATCGGGATGGTGCGTCGCTCGAGCACCGTGAACTTCGAGCGCATCGCGCATATCCAGGACCAGCTCGAGCTAGTGGCGGGCGACCTTCTCGACGAGATCTCGCTTATCAACATCCTGCGCGACCACCGACCCACCGAGGTCTACAACCTCGCTGCGCAGTCCTTCGTGCAGACCAGCTGGAGCCAGCCGGTCCTCACGGGCGAGACGACGGCCATGGGTGTCACCCGGCTGCTCGACGCCATCCGGCTCGTCGACCCCGAGGTCCGCTTCTACCAAGCCAGCTCATCGGAGATGTTCGGCAAGGTGCTCGAGGTCCCCCAGCTCGAAACCACGCCCTTCTATCCCCGGAGCCCCTACGGCGTGGCGAAGGTCTACGGCCACTGGATCACGGTCAACTACCGGGAGAGCTACGACCTGCACGCCTCCTCGGGGATCCTGTTCAACCACGAGTCGCCCCGACGCGGCCTCGAGTTCGTCACCCGCAAGGTGACGCACGGTGTCGCGCGGATCGCCAACAAGCTCCAGGACAAGCTGGCGCTGGGCAACCTCGACGCGCAGCGTGACTGGGGCTACGCCGCCGACTACGTCCGGGCCATGTGGCTGATGCTGCAGCAGGATGGGCCCGGAGACTTCGTAGTCTCGACCGGCAGGACGCACGAGGTTCGCGAGCTCTGCCGCTTGGCCTTCGAGGCCGTCGGGCTCGACTGGGAGGAGCACGTCGTGATCGACGAGCGCTTCCTGCGCCCCGCCGAGGTCGACCTTTTGGTGGGAGATCCGGGCAAGGCCCACGAGGTCCTGGGCTGGGAGCCCGAAGTCGACTTCCCCGGGCTTATCGAGATGATGGTCAAGGCCGACATGGACATGGTCCGTAAGAGCCTGAGATAGCAGGAGCAGCCGCGCTGTTCTTCCCGGCAGCACCCGCCGCGATTTCGGCGGATCCGGCCGGCGTCCTCGTCGCTTTCGGGGCCGGAATCCTCTCCTTCGTTTCGCCCTGTGTCCTGCCTTTGGTCCCGGGCTACGTGTCCATGGTCTCGGGCCTGTCGGCCGCCGAGCTCGAGGCAGGGGGCGAGAGCGCGACGCCGTCGGCTGCGCTACGCCCGGTACTGCGCGGCATCGCCCTCTTCGTGGCCGGCTTCACGATCGTGTTCGTCGCCCTCGGCGCCACCGCCTCGGGCATCGGGCACCTCCTCACCACGCACCGGGTCACGCTCACCTACATCAGCGGCGGCATCATCGTCTTTCTCGGCGTGGTCATGCTGGTCAGCGCGCTGCCTTCTGCGGTGTGGGCGAACGCAGGCTCCGGCACGCTCGGCCTTATGTCGCGGGTCACCGGCGAGCACCGTTTCGACGTCCGCCCCTCGCGACTCGGGAAGTGGGCCGCTCCCATCATGGGCATGGCCTTTGCCTTTGCCTGGACGCCCTGCGTCGGCCCGGTGCTCGGGGTCGTCCTCGGCCTGGCCAGCCGCACCGGGACCCTGGCCGGCGGCGTCGTGTTGCTCTTGGCGTACTCGCTCGGTCTCGCCTTGCCGTTCGTTCTGGTCGGCCTCGCCTTCGGCCGCTTCACCGCCGCCATGGGCAAGGCGCGGCACTGGCTGTGGGCGGTCGAGCTCGTGGCCGGTGCGCTCCTCATCGGCTTCGGCGTGATCCTCCTGACCGACAACATCGCTGTGATCTCCAACCACGTGTCGAGCTGGCTCAACGACATCGGGCTTGGCCGACTTTCGAGGAGCTGACGCCTGACGCCCGAAGCGCCGGCGTGACCTAGCCCGGTATCTCGGGCGCGTCGTATGCCCCCGCCGGCGTGACCAAGCGCAACATCAAGGCGATCTCCGTGCGGAACTCGAACGGCGAGCGCATGGCCGGGTCGTCGTCGCGGATCGTCTCAGCCGCGGCCAGGTCCTCTGCCAGAACGATCCCGATGCCGTAGGCCCCGGCCGGGTCGGCGACCGGCCCGAGCGCCACCACCTGGCCCCGCGCCAGGAGTTCTCCCCAGTAGGCGAAATGCGCGTCCATCACCGCACGCTCCTCGTCGGACATCGTCCAGGCGAAGTCGGGTCGAGGCGGGATGAGGCGGAAGACGTAGCCGGTCACGCCATCAGTCCTTCCCGTCCAAGAGGTTGCAAAACGTCCGGGCGAACGTGTGGACGTCGCCGGGCCAACGCGCCGAGACGTAGGAACCGTCGCGCACCACCCAGGCGGCGCGGGCGTCGGTCAGCGAGTCCCGGGCGCGGCCGCTCGTCTTGCGACGGTAGTCCGGCGCACCACGCGTCACGTCCTCGAAGTCACTCGGCGCGGCCAACGCCCGCGTGACCTCCTGCTGCACCGACATGTACCCGTGCCGCTGGCCGGGCTCGTCGACGTACGTCCGGTAGTAGTTGGAATCCCAGAACCGCGTGTACCGCGCGACGCCCCACGCCTTGCGTTCCAACGCCCACGTGAGAGCCGTCGTTCGCCGGCCGTGCAGCACCGAGAGCCCGGTCGACGGATCGGTCGCCCGCGCCGCCACTAGGACGCCATGGCAGATCGCGCCGACCGGCTTGCCCGCCCGGAAAGACTCCACGGCCATCTGCTGGACCTCGGGGCTCTCGAGGTAGGCGCGCATCCCGCGGGCGCGGTGGCCGCCTGGCAGAACGAGCGCGTCGTAGGCGCCGCGCCGCGCCGCCGCCCAGTGCAACGGCGACCGGAACGCGGGGTCGTCGCGCAACAAGGCGTACGCCTGTCGACTCGCCCCATCGGCGCGCAGGAAACGGCCCACCACGGTCAGCCGGCGCACCCCGGGGACGAAACCCCATGGGTCCAGGCCTTGGCCGCTCACCATGAGGTCATCGGCAGCGCCCACCTGACCAGACGGGGTGGCGAACACGACGTCGTGGCCGCCCGCCGAGAGCACCTGCCAGCTGACGGCGACCTCGCTCGGGTCGAAGTCGCAGGCCGGAATCGGCATGAGCACGGTCGCCATCGCTGCGTTGGACACTAGTGACGAACCACCACGAAGCCCCGGGCATCCGTCACCCTGGGGGCTTAGAGGCCGCGCGAATAGGCGGGACTCTGGGCGGCTCGCAGCGGTGCTCGAGAGCTGAAAAAGGAACATCCACCGGTCGTGGTGGTGGCCCCAAGAGACTTTGGGTGCTGACCCACTCACCAACGACCGAATGGAGTTCCCCAATATCATGCGCGCGCTTGATCCCGAAGTGGTTGATGTCGTCTGGAAGGCCATAGAACCCCTGCTCCCGGTGCACAACGA
>DASZLL010000114.1:0-1819 GCA_035552395.1 Acidimicrobiales bacterium | reverse complement strand
GTGTGGGGCAAGGGCGTGTCGAAACAGCTCTACAACATCGTGGGGAAGATCCGAGAGGTCGACGCCGTCCAGTCGCCGCGCCTCGAGCAGCAGCTGTTCGAGGCGTGTCCCGAACTGAGCTTGGCAGTGATGGCGAGCGGGACGCCGATGCGATACAACAAGCAGACCCTCGAGGGCCGGGCCGAGCGCCTGGCGGTGCTGCGAGAAGCGTTCGGCCCCACCGTCACGACCGCGGTCGATCGTCCCCCCGCCGGTGCCGCCCGCGACGACGTGATCGACGCCATCGCCATGGCCTGGACGGCCCGACGCTACGTGGCGGGCACCTGTTTGCGGCTGGGCGGCGAGCAGACGGAGCTGGACGAGACCGGGCTGCGCATGGAAGTCATCGCCTGAGCGGCGCCGGTCACGGCTTCGAATCCGTCGTCGGGCCCGGACCGGTGCCGCCGGAACTCCCGGCGCTCTTGCCCGGTGTCGCGATGTTGCCGCTGTTGCCGCTGTTGCCGGAGCTGCCCGAGCTGCCCGTGGTGGGCTTGCAGTCAACGCTCGGCGCGCCGGAGCCGCTCGTCGTGCTCGGCGCAGCACACGTCCCCCCCAGGGTCGGAGGTGGAGGCACAGGGACGCCGGACGTCGATCCCGCTTGACCCAAGGGAAACTTCGTACCCATCTGACTAACCGGGACGAAGGGTTCCGACGTCGTACCAGTGGCCTTCGTCACCTGAGCCGAGATCGCATCGGTTGATCCGGGCCACCAGGCCACGAACCAGCCATCGGCCACCGTCGCCACGATGTCTTGGCCGTCCCGGAGCACCAGCGTGACTCCGGTCACCCCGTTCGCCACCTGCGCGTCGATGAACGTGTAGGGCCCGTCGGCCGTCGTCGCCAGGTGGTTCTGCAGCACCTGGGTCAGGTCACCGGAACTCGTACCCTCGAGGCTCACCAGCGAACCCGCACCGCCTTGCGTCCCCGACCCGTCGCCATTGGCGGTCTGGCTGCTGACGCTGAGCGTTCCGGACTGCGCGCCGCCAGAGCCGTCGGGGGGCGGAGTGATCCGGTTGACCTCGGTGAACGACGGACCGATGAAGCAGGTCGCGTACGAGGTGCCGTTCTGCAGCAACGTGATGGTGAAGGGGCCGCGGACGTCTGACAGCAGGGTTTGCCAAGTCCCCGTGCCCGACCCCGTGCCCGATCCCGTCCCCGCCGACCCCGGCCCGGCGCCTGAAAGCGTGCTGACGCAGTCCGGGGCGGCGGAAGACGACGCGGGCGACGAGGTCGGTGCCGCGCTCCATCCGGCGTAGGCGGGGGCGGCTCCGCCGAGCACGACCGCGAGGACCGTCCCGGCCGTCGCGGCTCCCGCCAGGCCGCCGGCCCCCAGGCCCACCGGGACGGCGCGCCGGTGCTGACGCGGGCGGTAGTCCATCGAACGGACCCGCGCCGCCGCATCGGGCGGCAGGGTGGCCACCCGTGCGGCAAAGGCTGCGCCCAGCTCTTCTTCCAGTGCCGTCTTCATCCCGTCGTGCTCCCTTTCGTTGCTTGTGCTCTCGCTCTTGTGGTGGCTTGTCCGTCGTCACGCGTCGCCGAGACGTCCGACCGCTCGATGGCCTCGCGCACACGATCCAGAGCTCGAGATGTCGTGCTCTTGACCGTGCCGAGCGAGCAGCCCATGGCGCTCGCGACCTCTGCTTCGCTCATATCCTCGAAATACCGCAGCACGAGAGCAACCCGTTGCCGCGGTGGCAGCTCTCCGAGCACACGCAGGAGGTCGGTGCTCGCCTCCACCCGCCCGATGATGCGCACGGCGGCATCGTCCTCGCGCGCCTCG
>DASZLL010000113.1:0-11945 GCA_035552395.1 Acidimicrobiales bacterium | reverse complement strand
GGCGTTGTTCTTCCGCCGCTCCACGGCCTCGATCAAGGACTGCTTCACCGTCTCGTTCAGGCTCGTGCCCTCGACCCGTGCCAGGGCTTCGGCGTCGGCGGCCACGTCGTCGGGGAGACGGACGGTCAGATTCTTGGTCATGGTGTCATGATACCATCACACCACCTATTCGAGGGCAACGGCTAGGTGAGCGACCGCCTGGCCTTTGGCGGGTCGACCTTTGGCTCACCCCGGCCCGCCGGGGCCGTTGCGTCACATTCAGTCAGACCGCAGCAGCAGGGCCGTCGGTGTCCGTGCCGCAACGAGCCCGGGCCAGGCGGCGACGATATTGGCCAGCACGAGCGCGCCGAGCGCGACAAGGACGACCGACAAGATCGGCACGCTGGGCAAGGGAACGGCGTAGATCTGGCCGGCGAAAAGCGACCACAGCCAACGCCCGACGCCAATCCCGAGTGGCACACCGATCACGATCCCGATGACCGCCGCCACCGACGCCTGCCAGGCCACGGCGGCCACGAGCTGTCGCTGGGTGAAACCAAGCGTCTTCAACAGCGCCAAGTCGCGGCGGCGTCGCCGCACCGAGGCGGCCAGGGTGAGGCCGAGAGCAGCAATGGCGCCGACGGCGAGAGCCGACGCGAGGAGTGCTGGAGAAAGGCCCATGGTTCGGTAGGTCACGATCTCGGCGGGACGCTGGACGCCGAGGACCGAAACGGTGTCACCCTGACCTTCACCATCGGGAACGGCGGCGAAGACCTTGTTGGCGGCAGTGGCGATGCGTTGCAGGTTGGCGAGACCTCGGGTGGCGGGGAGACCGTTGCGCAACCGCACGAAGACAAGATTCGGACCATTGAGCGTCGGATTAGAGCTTGCCAGCGCTTGCTCGAACGATGCGGGGAGCGCGGCTTCCGACATGAGCGCCCCCGTCCCCATGGAGGTGTGGTCGTCGATGATGCTTGAGAAACCCACGGCGGGCATCGTTGCTATGCCCACGACGACAAGGCGTATCGGAGGGAGATAGACGCCGTTCCCGGGTGTGCCGTAAGTCACGACGACGCTGTCGCCGACCTTCTTGTGCAACTGTGCCAAGGTGGCCGCGCCAAGGACGATCTGATCCTTTGCCTCGACGGCGTGCCCGGCCAACATCGGCGGGCTTATCTGCGCCTTCGTCGCGGAGTGGCCGTGCTCGAAGAGGAACGGAACACCCTGCCCATCGATCTCGGCATCGTTGTAGTCGTAGCCACCCCATGCGACGACATCGGAATCGTGGTCAAGGAGTGAGAGCGTCTCCAAGGGCGTCGTGTTGCTGGCGTTGAGCAGGTAGCTGAAGTTCCACCCGTAGAGCGCAGGATGCGACACCAGAGCCTGCAACCCGCTGCCGAAGGTGAGGGTGGCCACGACCAGCGCCACGGCCAGGACGGCCCCCAACAAGGCCGAGCGCACCGGCACGGCGGTACGGCCCCGCCCCGGATCGAGCGCGAAGCGCACCCCGACCACGGCGGGAGGCGGGAGCCCCGCCGACGCGGCCGCCTCCACGACCCTGGACGTGGTTTGAGCAGCGACCCTCGAACGGGCCGCCACCCGATGCGGGGCTCCTCGATACGCCAGAACAAGGGCCATGGCTGTAAGACCGATGACGAGCACGAGGAGACCGAGGCCAAGCACCGTCAAGTCGAAGGCGAAGCCCGCGTCGGGGTAGACGGGACGGACGGGACCCAGGGGAGAGATCGGCGAGAGCGCGACGGCGATGCCGATGGCGAGCAGCGCACCGAACGCGATCGAGATGAGAACGCCGACAAGACTGTCAACGGCGATCGCCATCGGTCCGGCGCCGAGACCACGCAGCACCGAGGAATCCTCTTCGGCGTCGCGAAGTTGGCGGGACATGAGCTGAAGACCAATGAGGAGAGCCGCGAGGGCGGCGACCCCGCCGAACACGCCGAGCGCGATCGCCAATGGCTTAACCGTTCGATCGACCTTGGCCTCGACCGGTGCGATGGCGTGGAATCCGTAGGTGTTCCCAGTCGGCGCCGTCACGGCGAACTCCCGCTCCACCGCATTGACATCCCCGTTTCCGTGGTCGAGTTGGAGCCCGTACGTGATGGCGCCCTGTCCCGCTCCGTCGGCCACGGCCTCGCGGCCCAGGGCGGGAGTGAAAAAGACGAACGTGGGGAACCGGTCGATGTCGTCTTGGACGATGGCGTTGCTCTGTTGGACCAGCCCCACGAGCGTGGCGTCGAAGCGGATGCGCGGTGCGACGCGGGCAGTGCCGAAGCCCGGAAGGCTCAATTGCGCCAAGGCATAGATGCCGTAAGGGAAGACCTGGCCAACCCGGACTCCGAGCAAGTGCGCCGCGGAAGCCGTCATCACGATCTCGTGGGGCTGGTCGGGGTCAGCCATACGCCCGGCAATGACCGCCAGCCGATCCTGGTTGAAGAACAGTCCGTCGACGCTGGCGACCGGCTGGACGTCGTTGATGTTGACGAGGCGGGGGGCGCCGTTTGGGGCCAGCGGGGCGGCAGCGACCGGGATCGCAGCCTCGACGTGCCGTACGCCCGGAAGGCGAGCGATCGCCTCCACGGCCGACGATGAATAGGTCGGCGCCGTCCCGCCTCCGTTGCCGACCCCTCCGAACACGGTGATGCCCAGGTTCGAGGGTTTTGTACTGGCCAGGTAGGTGGCAAAAGACGATTGGGTACGCCGGGCCGCCGCCAACGCCCCCATCGACAGGCCGCCGACCAGGCCGACGAGGACAACCAGGGAGAGATACCCAACCCAACGACGGCGGAAGGTGGCCCGAGAGCGATATCTCGCCACACGCAGGCTCTGGCTGGTCAGGGCCATGCGTCAGCCCGCAGTTGCATGCCCTCTGTACTCCTTACCCCTGGCCCGCCGACGCCTTCCCTTGCCAGTGTGCTGCAGTTCAGAGCCCGGACCAAGGGGGTCAGCCCTCGATCAGCCTTCGTGCCAGCACCACGCCCAGGGAACGGCAGGGCGGCGCCCACGAGAAATCGATGAGCCGACCGGTCCATAAGACGGAGGTCGATCCGGGGGTCACGTGAAGATAGGCAAAGGACGGCTCAGCGGCCCTTTGCCAAGTTCAGGGTTCCCTCGGCGACGATCGCGGTCCGGCCGCGGGATGGGAGGGCTCATTTCGCTGACGACCTGCGCCGGCGTTCTCTCTTGCCTGCCCACTGAGCACCGTTTCGTCGCCTGCCTGGTCGACGAACTCGATCGTGGGCTCGAAGACGGCCCGGCGCGAGGCCCGGCGCAGCGCCGCCAGGACGGGCCGACCCAACACCAGCACCAGCACCGCACAGGTCACCGCCCTGGTGAGGTCGAAACCCATGGAGGTGGTCAGGTCGAAGAGGATGAACCGGTGCAGGTTCTCAATCGTGCCCAGGCCCGGGACGAATGAGTACGTGGTCGTGGACCCGCCGACGAAGGGCCAGAACCAGAAGTTGGTGAGGAGCCCGTACACCAAAGCCGAGACCACTCCGTAGCCAGCGAGCATGAGCCGTTCCGGGAAACCTCGCATCGGCGGCAGGCAACCGGCGCCGAATCCCACCCACGCGGCGGCCAGCATCTGGAAGGGAAGCCAGGGTCCCACTCCCCCGGTGATCAGTGCCGAGGCGAAGAACGCGGTGGCGCCGAGGACAAAGCCAAAACCCCGCCCGAACACCCGCGCCGCGAGGATGAGGAGGAACCATTCGGGCTCGAAGCCGTTGATGCCCGGGCTCGGCACCCGAAGGGCGGCGAAACAGGCGGCGAGAATCCCCAGCAACGCGACCGCCTTGGCGTCGATCGCTCCCTCGGAGAGCTCGGCCATGACGATGGCCAACAGAAGCGGGACGAGGCCGACGAAAATCCATGGTGCATCACCATTGTGGGCGCTGTTCGGGCCCGAGGATTGATGGATGAGCAGAGGCCAGGCGAACGCGGCGATCCCGAACAGCGTGGTCAACAGCAACAGGAACGAAGAGCGGGTGCCAAGCCGGACCGCTGGCGTCAGCCGGCGGTATTGCCGGGTAGCGGGCTGCGGAACCGAGACAGTCACACCGGCACCGCGCCATTGAGGGCATGGCGCACTTCGTCGATCGTGAGCCACTCCTCGGGCGCCAACACCTTGGCGACCTGGGGAGCAAAGACGAGGGAATGGCACACGACCTGACGCGCTGGCCCGTCCGCGATGATCTGGCCGTCAGCCAGGACGACGGCCCGGTCGCCCACGCGGGCCGCCAGCTCCACGTCGTGGGTGGCCAACACGACGGCATGCCCGTCTTCGGCCAACTCTCGCAGGACCTCGACCAGCCGGTCCTTGCTCGGGTAATCGAGCCCCCTGGTCGGTTCGTCGAGCAGCAGGAGAGCAGGAGCCGGCGCCAATACGATCGCCAAGGCGAGGGCGAGCCGTTGCCCCTCGGAGAGGTCACGGGGATGGCGATCGCCGGGCAGGCCGGGCAGGATCCGCTCGAGCGTGCGTGCGGTCGACCCGCCTTCCAACGCGGACACCTTGTCGGAAGTACGGCATTCGGCCTCGACGCTCTCGCCATAGAGGAGAAGGCCCGGGTCCTGCGGCACCAGCCCGACGCGGCGGATCAATTCGGCCGGGCGAAACGATCGGGGGTCACGTTCGTCCACGCGCACCGTGCCGCGGGTCGGCCGTCGTGCTCCCGACAGCATGGTCAGGAGCGTCGACTTGCCCGAACCGTTCCGCCCCATGAGGACGAGCACCTCGCCCGGGCGGAACGACAGGTCCACACCGTCGAGCGCGACGACGCGCCCGTACGAGACGCTGAGCTTGCGCGTCCTGGCCACCACGGTCGTGACAGTGGACACCGCGCGTCGGACCGGCGGCGTCATCGGCGCGAGTCGCTCTCGTAAGGGTGTGGCGACTCGTCGGGCGTCGCGGACCGACAGCGGTAGCGGATCCCAGGCGACCAGGCGCCCCAACTCCACCAGCGGCGGGGCAACCGAGGACGTCCGCATGATGACTTCGGGCGAACCATCGACCAGCGGAGCACCAGCGCCGGGCACCAGGACGATCCGATCGGCGAAGGGGACCACGCGCTCGAGCCGATGCTCGGCCATGACCACCGTCAACCCCAGGTCGTGCACCAAGCGGGCCAGCGTCCCGAGGACCTCTTCGGCGGCCGCCGGATCGAGCGCGGACGTGGGTTCGTCGAGCACCAACAGGCGCGGTGACGCCGTCAGCACGGCTCCGATGGCCACGCGTTGCTGCTGGCCGCCCGACAGCGCACGCAGCGAACGATCACGCAGATCCTGGAGCCCGAGCAGATCGACGGCGTCCTCCACCCGGCGACGCATCGCATCGGCCGGCACGCCCAGGTTCTCCATGGTGTAGGCCAACTCGTCCTCGACCGTTTCGGTCACAAAGGAAGCCAGAGGGTTCTGCCCGACGAAACCGACGACGTCGGCCAGATCACGCGGACGGTTGTCCTTGGTGGTGCGGCCGTCCACCGTGACCGTACCGGCGAGCACGCCGCCGCTGAAGTGCGGGACGAGCCCGTTGATGGCCCGCAGCAGGGTCGACTTGCCGGTTCCCGTCTCCCCCACGACCACGCACAGCTCACCTTCGGGGATCTCCAAGGTGACCCGGTGCAGCGTCGGTCGGGCGGCGTCGGTGTAGGTGAAGGACACCTCGTCGAAACGGATCACGCCCGAGCTCCCGATAGATCAGGCTCAGATGAGGCCGGACGCCCACCGTCCACCGGGGTCCCGGGCTCGACCGCGGCAGGATCCCCCACGCCCTGTCCCGCTGCCGGGCTCATCGGTCGCGGCGCCACCAGCGCCGGCACCACCGCGACGAGGATCCCGACGATCGGCAGGAGCGGGATGTTCGGGAAGGCCAAGGGTGAGAAGGAAACCGTCAGACCCGCCACGTTGAGCCCGTGCGCGACGGACAGGGCCGCGAGGGCAGCGACCCCCGAACCGGCCACCACCCACTCGGGCCGGCGCCAGGGGTCGGGCCGATATCGCGAGCGGGCCGAACGCCGGCCGCCCAGGGCCAGGCCCGTCCCGCACAAGACGGCCGCCACGGCCATGATGGGCAGACCGAGGCCGAAGAGCGAACCCGAGTCGATGACGCCGTAGAGCCCGACGGCGACCAGCAACAAGCCGGCCGTCGTGGCTCCACTGGCCAAGCGGCGGGAGCCCGGGCCGACGGAAATCCGCCGGCCGTACCCGCGCGCATCCATGCTGGTCGCGAGCTGCAGCGACCGGTCGAGCGCACTCTCAAGAACCGGAACGGCGACACCGCGCAGGCCCCGCACCCCTCGGATCGGTATGCCGCGCTGACGGCGCGCCTGTCGCACGACCCCGATCGAAAGAACAAGTTCAGGCGTGAACGCCAGCGCGACGGTGACCGCCACGCCGGTCTCGTAGAGCACCGCCGGCAGCGAGCGCAGGAGCCGGTACGGGCTGGCGAGCGAATTCGCCGCGCCGAAGCAGAGCAGGATCACCGCGATCTGTAGCCCCGCGACGAACGCGTTGAGAATCGATTCCGACGTGACGCCACCGCCGATGCTCACCGCCTCCGCCCACGAAGGCAAGGGCACGTGCGGCAGAGTGAAGAGCACGTGCCCCGGCACACCGCGTTGGCCGAAGAGGATCTCGATCACCACCCGGATCACGATGACGATGACCCCGATGCGCAAGAAAAACGCGATGGAACGGGACCACGGCGCGCTGCTCCGGCAGACCGACACCACGAAGCAGGCAACCGCTCCGATCAGAGCCAGGAGGAACGGGTTGTTCGTCCGCATGGCGCAGATCGCCAAGCCGGACGCCCACAACCACCACGCCACCGGGTGCAGCGAGCGATGCCGCGGCGCGGCGGCACGATTCACTCCTCTGCCGGCTTACGACGCCATCGGAAGAAGGCGATGCCGCCCAGGACGGCGACAGCCGCAGCGACCAGGACGACGGGGAGGAGCGGGCTGCTCGATCCGCCGGCATCGTGGTGGGCCGTCGAGCTGGCCAGGGCGGCCGGATGCTTGCCGGGGGTGGAGTGGTCACCGGAGCCGGTTCCCCCCCGAGGCGCCGAGACCGGGATGCTCGAGGTTGTCGAGGTAGGCGCCCCGCTCTTGGTGGCGACGCTGGGCTTCGGCCGCGTGGTCGTGGCGGCTTTGGCGACCCCGGGCCCCGTCGACGTTGACCCGGCCGTCGTGGTCGTCACGGACGGCGGCGACGTGGTGGTCGTCGTCGATTGGGCCGGCGGCACCTCGGTGGACGCGTTGCAGATCTGTGCATACGAAGGGCCGGGCCCGGGTGCCGGATCGGTTGGATTGTCCGGTGCGTCGACCTGGAACCGTAAGCCTTCGACGTCATCGGCCGGACTGGACACCGACTGCTCGGAGGGGCCGTTGCTCGCGTAGACCCACGATCCCGACGTCCCGTGCCAATACGACCAATAGTCGTAGTTCCCCGAACCGACGCTCTGGCCGCAGTTCTGCACCCCGTTCGACGGATAATTGTCGATGGCACACAGGAGACCCGAGTTGTTGTAGGCCACGTTGTCCTGCCCCACGACCGCCGCCAGCGCGTCCGAGTCCCGGGCCGTCGACGGCACCGGGACGCACTTGGAGATCGAGGAAGTCGAGGACCCGTTCCCGAAATCGACGACCACGGCCACGTACACGTCGTTGCCGATGGAGTCGGCGGACGCGATCGCGAGTTTCAGCGGCACCAGTGCCCCAGGACCGATGGGGGCCAACACGGCCGCGGCCCCGCCCACGAAGAGACCCCACGAGAGCACCCGGGCCCGGCACCTCATGGCGCTCACCTAGCCGGCGCTGTCCGTACCGCCCACCGCATTGGTGAGGCCGAGCGAAGCGGCTGACCCCGAGAAGAGCGCATCGCCGTAGTTGAAGATGCCCCCGTCCGCAGCGATGAGCCAGTACCCACCGCCGTCGCGAGTGGCGGCGATCCCCACGATCGGCTTGTTCAGCGCGATGCTCCCGGTCGAGCCCAAGAAGACAGCGTCGCCGTAGCTGAAGATCCCACCGTCCGAGGCGACCAGCCAGTAGCCACCGCCGTCAGGGGTGGCCGCCATGCCGACCACGGGCTTGTTGAGGGGCTGGCCGCCGCGGGAACCGAGGAATCCGGCGTCGCCGTAGCTGAAGATCCCACCGTCCGAGGCGACCAGCCAGTAGCCACCGCCGTCGGCCGTCGCCGCCATCCCGACGATGGGCGCATTGAGCGGTTGGCCGCCGCGAGAGCCGAAGAACCCGGCGTCGCCGTAGCCGAAGATGCCGCCGTCCGAAGCCACCAGCCAGTAGCCGCGCCCGTCCGGAGTGGCCGCCATGCCGACGATCGGCGCATTGAGGGGCTGGCCGCCGCGGGAACCGAAGAACCCGGCGTCGCCATAGCTGAAGAGGCCACCGTCGGACGCCACCATCCAATAGCCGAGCCCGTTGAGCGTCGATGCCATGCCAACGATCGGCTTGTTCAACACCGTGCCCGTGAGCGATCCGTACGACTTGGCGGAACCGAACGGCTCGACGGCGCCGGTGGACGTCGTGACCCAGTAGGAATTGGTCGGGCCGAAGCCGTAGGTCAGTCCGGCCAGCACCGCGACGTCCTGATTCGTGGCAAGAAGGTTCCCTGACGCGTTGTCCTGGTAGCCCAGCGCACCCTTGTCGCTCCCCTCCGGCACCACGAAGGACAGCAACGCGCTGACGGGAGAGTGTCCCGAGCCGGTGAAGGTGGGGCTCGTGGGCGCTTGCCCCAGGGCGAGCAGCGCTTGGATCACGAGTCCGGTTGATTGCGAGTCGGTCTGTTGTGGCTGCGCGACAGAGTTCGGGTAGTAGCTCCACCCACCGTCTGCGTCCTGCCCGCTCGTGAAGAACGACAGCGCGCTGGCCGAGACGCCGGCTGTCAGCGCTCCCTGGGCCGTCAGGCCCTGGACGGCGAGGGAGGTGGTCTGGTCGTCAGCGCCCTCAAAACTCGAAGGGTCCTCGGCGCAGACGCCGGTGGCCTGGTTCGGGAAGGCCCAGCCGCCGCTCGGGCACTGCTGGGTGGTCAGCCAACCGATGGCAGCTGCATTGGCGGTCTGCCCCGCCGCCGTGAGCGCAGTGAACGCGAGGCCCTGGTCGTAGGTGCCGACGAAGAAGTCGCTCAGTTGGGTCTCTGTCCCGAACATCCCCGCGTCAGGACCCGAGGTCTGCTCGGTGGCCTGGAGTCGCGCCACGAGGTTCGTCCCGCCGAAGCTCGTCGGGTCAACGCCCATCGCATGGGCATCGAGGATGAGCGCGGCCAACTGACCGGGGCCGTCGGCGCTGTCAACAGTGATGTACGAGTTGGCGTTCGCCTCCACGTACGACAGGGCTGCGTCTGCCACCGGCACGTCGACGTGCGCGGCGGCCAAGGCCAGGATCGCATTGACGGTGGCCGAGAGCGAACCCCCGATGCTGCCATTGGGGGCCTGCTGGCCGGCCAGCCACGCGGCGGCCGACTCGGCGGCGGCGGCCTGGGGGATCTGGGGGGGCACCGAGGCGGCACCGGCCGGCGCAGCGAGTGCGGCCATGCCGGCGGTGCCGAGCATGGCGGCGAGGGCGGCGGCGGAAGCACCCATCAGGGTGCGGCGGGCGATGTGCATGGTTCTCGCTTCCCGGTCCTCGACCCGGGGAACTCCGCTCCTGCACGGGGCCACACCGAGCCCCGAACCTTGTGTCTCGACGGTGGGAACTCAACTGACCTCGAGGTATCCCGGCTCATGGCGTCGCCTGTCACGGCGCACCATTCACGGTTGCGGACCAGCGCCGGAGTCTCACCGGCTTCCCCTTGGGGGCAGTACAGCGACAGCAACGAATGCCGCCCGCGTACGGTAGCACGGGAGGTTCGATCCGCAACCCCCGGGTGTGCCTTGGCGCTTCGTTCGTTGGCGCTTTTTGAAGGAGGGGCCGTCGGGTGTGCGGGATGATGCACCGGTGAAGATCGTGTCGCTGCTTCCCTCGGCTACCGAGATCGTCTTCGCCCTTGGCCTCGGTGACGAGCTCTGCGGGGTCAGCTTCGAGTGCGACTACCCGGAGGCGGCGAGGACCGTGCCCGTGGTATCGGGCACCTCGCTCGACCTCGACAGCCCACGTAGCGCGGCGGAGGTGGATGCCGAGGTGAGTGCGAAGGTGGCGGCGGGCGAATCGATCTACACACTCGACGACGCCCGGATCCGGTCGATCGACCCCGACCTCATCTTGGCCCAGGACCTCTGCCAGGTGTGCGCCGTGCCGTCGGGTGCGGTCGAAGAAGCGCTCGACGTCATCGGTTGCCGCGCCGAGGTGGTGTCGCTCGATCCCGAAGGCCTCGACGACGTGATCGAGTGCGTCGTGCACGTCGGCCGGGCCACCGGCACCGAGGGTGTCGCGAACGAACTGGTCACCGGACTCCATCGCCGTTTGGACGCCGTGCGCGAGCGCGTGCGCAACCGTCCGCGCCCACGGGTCTTCGTCCTCGAGTGGGCCGACCCGCCGTTCAATGCGGGGCACTGGGTGCCCGAGATGGTGGACGTTGCCGGAGGCGAGCCCGTTCTCGCCGCAGCCCGCGAGCGGTCACGCCGCCTGACGTGGGAGGAGATCGCCGCCGAGCCGATCGACATCACCGTCTTCAGCCCGTGCGGGTTCGACCTTCCCGGCGCGGTCGAACAGGCGGCCGCGTTCTTGGGACGACCGGATCTCCCCGACCTCGGGCGGATCGTCGCGGTGGATGCCAATGCCTACTTCTCTCGGCCCGGTCCCCGCGTGGTCGGCGGCGTCGAGCTGCTGGCCGAGTTGCTCGACCCATCTCGGCCCGACGCCGTGGGTCCGGGAGCCCAGGTCCTGCGCTGAGATCCGTTCCATGACCCGATGGCGCGTGCGGATCGTGGCCGGACTCGTGCTCGCAGTCCCGTCCGGCGTGACCGCCATCGTCGGAGCGGGCGCGCCGTCTGCGGCGTCCAGCGTTGCCGGGGCCTCGACCGGCGCCGACCAGAGCAGGACGGTGTGGCTGTGTCGACCCGGCAAGTCCGAGGACCCCTGCACGGCACCCCTCACGGCGACAGCGGTCGCAGCCTGCGGCGCCCGCGTGACTCAGCACGCCCAGGACGACCCCGCGTCGAAATTCGACTGCTTCTACGTGTACCCCACGGTGAGCACCGAAAAGTCGGCCAACGCCGATCTCACCGTGCAGCGCGCCGAGGTGGACGCGGCCGTCGAACCCCGGTGACGTCTGCTGCAAGTGGCAGTTCTCCATGCGCGACGAGAGCGACCCCGAGTACGTGCCGGTGCCCCTGACGCCGTCGTCGAAGACGCACCGGACGGCGGACTGAAGCACCCTCGCTGAAGCCGGGGCGGGGTGCGGTGGCGGTCGTCCTAACCTGAGGTCCGTGACGCCGCTGGTCGTCTTGGTCTCGGACAGTCATTTCTCGACCCGAGCCCCCGAAGCAGAACAGAACTGGGCCGCCGTCGTCCGCCACGTCGCAGACGTCGGGCCGGACCTGGTCGTGCACGTCGGTGACGTGTCGGTCGACGGGGCGCGCCGGCCCGAGGAGCTGGCGCAGGCCCCGCGGCAGCTCGACCTCCTCGGCGCACCCTGGGTGGCCGTGCCGGGAAACCGCGACATCGGCGACAATCCCAGCGAAGGGATGGCGACCGACGAGGACGTGACGAGCGGGCGCCTGGCCCACTGGCGCGACGCCGTCGGGTCGGATCGCTGGGTCGTCGACCTCGGCGCGTGGCGCTTGGTCGGCATCAACGCACAGCTCTTCGCTTCGGGCGGCCCGGACGAGGACGACCAGTGGTCGTTCATCGAGCAGGTGCTGGGGGGACCCGCAGAGGACCGTGCTCGTCACCCACAAACCGCTCACCGCCGGGGCTCCGGAACTGGCGGACGCGCCGCCGTACCGCTTCATCCCGGCGCCGGCGTGCGACCGCTCACCCGGCTCTGTCATGACGGCG
>DASZLL010000112.1:0-119006 GCA_035552395.1 Acidimicrobiales bacterium | reverse complement strand
GGCCGGCCATGCCATCGACATGGACTACTCGCTCGGTACGACCCCCGATGATCTGCACATAGACGTCCCCCCGTATACGGACGTCCACCTGCGCACCAAGCTCGGCGAGTACGTGACGACGTCGGTCGCCCTGATCGTCACGAAGGGGCCACCAGCGACGGGCCGCCGTTGGTGGCAGCGCCCCTTCAGCCGCTGAACGGAAAGAGCACGGCGTCGCCGTAGGCGTACACGTCGCCGAGATAGTCGAACAGCCAGTAGCCGCCGTGGTCGGGCGTGGGAACGATCCCCTGGTAGAGGACCTCGGGGTTGGGCGCCGGTCCCGGGAGGGTGGTGGCGTCGCCGAAGGGATAGACGGCGCCGTTCACGCCCAGAATCCAGTAGCCGTTCCCGTCTCCGGTGAAGGCGATACCAGCCGCTTCACCGCCCAGATTGTCGAAGACGGCGGAGCCGTGGAAAACAACGTCGCCCAACGTGTAGAGCCCACCATCGTGGTTCAACAGGACGTAGCCGGTATCGCTCCGGTCGGCCGCCATCGCCACAACGTCGACACCGGGAAAGGGTCCGGCGCCGTTGCTCGTCGTGTCGCCGTAGTTGGGTGCGTCACCGAAATGGAAGACCTCGCCCGCAGCGGTGAACTCCCAGTAGCCCTGGCTGCTGTTCGTCGCCACCATGCCCCGCACGGGATCGTCCACACCCGAGGTCAGGTGCGTGCCGAAGTTCTGCGCGTCGCCGAAGGGAGAGAGCTCACCGCCCCCGCCAACGAGCCAGTAGCCGCCTCCATCGGCGGTCATCGCGATGCCGTTGACCGGATCGCTCAGGTCCTGACTCCCCAGGTCGCCGTGGAACCCGGCGTCGCCGGAATTGCCGACGTCGCCGTAAATGTCGACAAGGGCATACCCGTGGCCGTCCGGTGTGTCGGCCATGCCCGAGACGAACGGTGGAAGGGGGAAGGGCGCCGCCATGCCGACGATCGGGGCTCCGATCGGCCCGGATGCCGCTGAGCCCTCGAACTGGGCTGCCCCGTACGTGAAGATGCCACCATCCGAGGCCACGAGCCAGTAGCCATTGCCGTCAGGGTTGTCCGCCATGCCGACGACCGGCCGATTCAGGTGCAGGCCTCCCGCCGATCCCAAGAACGGCGCGTCCGGCCCGAAGGCGAAGATCCCACCATCCGAAGCGACCAGGTAGTACCCGTTACCCGATCCGGCGAAGGACTCAGCCATCCCGACAATCGGTTGGTTGAGCACGATGCCGCCAGTCGAGCCGTAAAAGCTGGCATCCCCGAAACTGAAGATCCCGCCGTCGGACGCCACCATCCAGTACCCCCGTCCGTCCGGGGTTGGATCGATGCCCACGATCGGTTTGTTCAAAATCTGTCCGGGCTTGAGCGCTCCCGGCACCGACCCGTAGAAGCCGACGCCCCCGTAAGTGAAGATCCCGCCGTCGGACGCCACCAACCAGTAGCCGTTACCGAAGGGCGACGTCGCCATGCCCACGATGGGCTTGTTCAGGTGGATGCTGCCGGCAGAACCGTCGAACGGAGCTTCGCCAAAGTTGAAGACACCGCCGTCGGAAGCAACCTCGTAGTACCCGATGTCGCCGTACGCGGCCCCTCCGACGATCGGAGCATTCAGCGTCTTCCCACCGAGGTCGCCTTCGAACGGCGGCACGCCCGGGCCATACGGATAGACGCGCCCGTCTGCACCGAACAACCAATAGCCCTGATACCCGCCGAACAGGTGCGGAACGGACCGATGCGCCGAAGCTGGACCGACGCTGGCGCTCAGGGCGCCTCCGGCCGGTGCGGCAAGCGCCAACACGACGAGTCCAGTCGCCGTCGTGAGGGCCGTCGCGGCCCGCCCAATGGACCTTCCGAAGTTGCCGCGTCCCGCCTTGCGCATTACCGAAACCTCCGGTTCATCACGCTCGCCAACCGACGTGACGTGGCGGACGTTACCTCCGTTAATGCGAAGAATGAGTCACGAACTCGGCAGCACCTGCTGCAGCCGTCGCCCATTCAACCGCTTGTGGATCCCCTTCGTGTCCTTGTAGAGGTTGACGAACTCCTTCAACAATTCCTCGTAGACCGCAGCCGCTGCCGGATCCGGCTCGTAGGTCGCCTTGACCTCGACGGTGCCGGGGATATCGGCCAGGGTGATGTGGCCGAGCGCGAACAACGTCAACAGGCCAGCGCCCCGCACGTTGGCCAGCACCGGGTCCGCCACCTGACGAATCCGCCGGCCCGTGGCGTCGGCGTGGATCTGCGACCACAGGTCGGAGTTCGCTCCTCCGCCGACGAAGGCCAGGGTGTCGAAGCGGCGCTTGCAGAATTTCTCGACCGCGCCGAGCAACCAGGCCGAGTTCAGCGCCACGCCGTCGAAGACGGCCCGCACCATGTCGGCCCGGGTCGAGGACAGCGAGAGGTTGTGAAAGCCGCCTCGGATCGTGTGGTCGTCGACCGGCGAGCGCTCCCCGTTCAGCCAAGGGGTGAAGAGCACCCCGTGCGCACCCACCGGCACCGACGACGCCACGTCGTTCAGCGTGGCGAAGAAGCCGTCAGGCACCCGACCGACCCCGACCCCGCCCCCGGCCCCGTCCCCGTCCCCGAGTGCGTCGCCCGGGTACAGCACGTTGTCACGGAGCCAGGTCAGACAGGCGCCGCCGGTCTCGTGCTCGTCCGCCACCAGGTAGCGGCCCCGGATCCCCGAAGGAATGGAGGCGATGTTCGTCAGTGCGTCGGTCTTCTTGAACGGGACATGGCAGCTCACCCAGCTCGAAGTCCCGATGTACATGTGTGCGTCGAAGTCCTCGACCGCCCCCGACCCGACGGCCGCCGAGTGCAGGTCCCCGCACCCGGCCACGACCGGCGTCCCTTCCAGGAGGCCCAGCTCCGTCGCCGCCCCCGCCGTCAGCCCTCCCAGCACCGAGCCGGTCGGCACCAGGTCTGGCAGCTTTGAACGCTCCAGCCCGGCCAGCGCAATCAGCGTGTCGTCGTAGGCGATCGCCCCGATGTCGCGGTTGTCGGTCACCCAGTGCAGGGTGATCGAGTCGTGCGACGCCCGGGCCAGACCGGTCAGGCGCAGGCCCAGGTAGTCGACGGGCTCCAAGAAGACCGCCGCCGCCTCGTAGACCGAGGGCCGCTGCTCGCGGAGGAATTGGATGTGCCCCACCGGGTCCTTGCCCGAGAGGCTGGGGATCCCGCCGCTCTTGCGCACCCAGCGGGCCGCCTTCGATGGCGAGTACCCCTGGACGCTGATGGCGCCCCGCACCGTCTCGCGTACCGCCCGAGCCCCCCGAGAATCCATCCACGAAATCGCCGGCCCGATCGCCACCCCACCCCCATCGACGGCGACGGTGCCCGACCACTGCGCCGTGCACCCGATACCGACGACCCGTTCTGCAGCCACCCCACTTTCAGACAAGGCACGTCGGGCGCACCCAACCACCGCGGACCACCACGCCTCGGGCGACTGCTCGGCGCCGCCGTCCTCGGTCAGGTCGATGCCCACCGCCTCGAAGGCATGGGCCACGATCCGCCCGGTTGCCGCCACGACAGCAACCTTCGGCCCACCTGTCCCCAAGTCCACCGCCAGGACATAGGCCTCCGCGGCCGGCCCGACCGCCCCACCAGCCACGTCACGCAACCCGGTCGCTGCGACGTCACGTAAAAAACCCCCCGTCGTCGCGGCCATGGCGGGGAAGCGTACCCAGCGGCGGCCCGGCCCTCTCGGGTCGGGCGCCGCCGGGTTGCCTCACCCACCGACCAGCGGCGGCGGGGGGATGTCCCGAGTTAGTCGGCCAGTCCGGCCTCAACCTCGAGCTCGATCACGACCTTGTTCCCGACAACCACGCTGCCGTCCAGCAGCGAGTGGTTGAAGCTGACGCCGAAGTCGCGCCGGTCGATCTCTGCGCTGGCCGAGAAGGCCACCACGGTCTTGCCCTCCTGCATGGACGGGCCCTCGCCGAGGTACTCCAGTTGGAAGTCCACCGGCTTGGTGACCCCGCGGATCGTCAGTTCACCCTTGAGGACCCAACGGCTGTCGTCCACCCGCCTCAGGCCCAGGCTCGTCAGGGTCAGGGTCGGGAAGTTCGGGACGTCGAGGAAGTCGTTCGTCCGCAGGTGGTCGTCACGCATGGAGTTGCTGGTGTTGATGCTCGCCGCTTCGACGGTCGCCGACAGGGTCGACTCCTCGATGTTCTCGGCCACCGTGAAGGTGCCCGAAACCTCGGTGAAGCGTCCCCGTACCTTGGTGCCGATCAGGTGGCGGGCGATGAAGCCGACCTCCGTGTGGGTCGGGTCGATCACATAGGTCCCGGTCCGAGGGAGGGTGATGGTGCTGCTCGTGCTGGTCATGATGCTTTCTCCTTGCTTGGATGTTGCTTGAGTGAACTACTAATGAGAGTATAGTATCTGAAGACACAGATACTTGTCAATCAGATACTGGGGGAGCGATAAAATTGGTCTGAGAGGCAGCGGAGCAGCTCGATTCAGGAGAGACTTATGGATATGGCGACAGCGACGGCGATCGCGCAGGGCGGTGATGAGGGACAAGTCGAGGAGGTAGCCGGCACCAACCCGTGTGGCGTCCTCGGCCAGATAGACGACGAGCGCCTCCACCTGATGGGCCTCATCGTGCGTTCCCACCGGCTCCTCACCGACCGCCTGGGCCGCCAGCTGGAGCAGGAGGTCGGGATCCCGCTGGTCTTTTTCGACGTCCTCATCAACGTGGGGGCGGCTCCCGAGGGCCGGCTGACCATGAGCCGCCTGAGCGCCGACGTCGCCCTGACCACCGGTGGCGTCACCCGCCTCGTCGACCGCATGGTGGAAGCCGGGCTGGTCGAGCGCCAGAACTGCCCCAGCGACCGCCGCAGCATCCACGTGGTCCTCACGCCCGAGGGCCGCAGCGTGCTCGACCGGGCCATCGCCGCCCACGTCGAGGGCATCGACCGCCACCTCATGGCGCACCTCGACGACGACGACCGCGCTGCGCTGGCGACGGCGCTCACCAAGGTCCTCGACGGCGGCCACTGATTTACCGGTCCCCCGAACCCGCCGCCCCGAAACTTTTTCCGCCTCGCCCGGTGGCACCCGACCGTTCCTTTGTCGGTGTCCCCTGTCAGCGCTGCTCCGCCCTCCACCATCTCTTCGATCGCCCAGCGGTCGACGTCCGAGTTGATGGAGGAGGCGGCCGCCACCTCCCGCCAACTGGCCTCCCTGGCGGGGCGCATCGTTCTGCTGGCCGCGGAGCTTGACCGCCGCGAAGGCTGGCGGGACGAAGGCGCCACCAGCGTCGAGAGCTGGTTGACCGAGCGGTGCAACGTCTCGGCGGCCACGGCGCGCGCCTGGGCCCACGTGGGTGCCCGGCTGTTCGATCTGCCCCAACTCGCTGACGGTCTCTGCGAGGGCCGGGTTAGTTTCGACCAGGTGCGCGCCGTGGCCGACGCGGCGACACCCGAGAATGAAAGCGCCTTCTTGGCGCAGGCTTCTGAATGCTCGGTGCGCCAGCTGTCCGAGTTGGCCAAGGTTCCGCCCCGCGGCGCCGCACCCACCTCGACCCGCGACCACGAGATGCGCTCCGTCCGCTTCAACGACGCCTGCCGCACCCTTACCGCACAGTTGCCCGCCGAGTCCTACGCCGAGGTACGCGCCGGCCTCGAGGCGATCGCCCGACAGGCTCCCTCAGACGGCGAGACCCGCTGGGACCAGCGCGTGGCCGACGCCTTGGTGCTGTTGGTACGCAACGGTGGTACGCCCCGGCGCGGTACCGTCGACCGCGACCCCGCGCCGGACCCGGCGCCCGCGCCCAGCCGCTACGTCGTGGTGGCGCACGTCCCGCTCGCGACCTTGACCGACGAAGCCTGCGACTTGGCCGGCGAGCTCGAACACCACGGCCTGATCGACGCCGAAGTCGTTCGTCGACTGGCCTGTGACGCCAGTCTGGTGGTCGCTCTCGACGACGACGTGGGCCGCACGATGTACGAGGGGCGGGCTCGCCGAGATCCGACCCCAACCCAGCGCAGAGAACTCTGGCGCCGAGACCGACACTGTCGCTTCCCCGGATGTACCAACGCAATCTTCGTCCACCCGCACCACATCGCGCCCTGGAAGCCCGGCGGTCGCACCGACTTGCCCAACCTCGCGCTGCTCTGCGAGTACCACCACCGGCGCCTGCACTCGAAGCAGTGGACCATGAGCGGCGACGCCAACGAGGAGTTGCGCTTCGTCGGCCCGAGCGGCCGTGTCATGACCTCGCGCCCTGCGCCGCTCTGGACCCGGGTGACCTCGCCGCCGAGCGGTTCGTCAAAAACCGAGTGACGTCCGCAGATCAAGCGGGCGAGCCGAAGCTTCTGCCCTGGCTCTCGTCCTTCTCCAGCCAGACGCGTGCGGGCACTGCCCCGTCGAGGTCCTCCAACTCGAGGACAGTCCCCTCGCCCTCGCCCGGTTCGGTCAGGATTTCTGTCGCCAGCACCTCGCGGGCGATGAAGTCGAAGTGCTCGGCGATCAGGTCGAGCCCGACCAGGTGCAGACGGATGCGATCCGACACCTCCAGGCCGCTCGTCTTGCGCAGGTCCTGCACGAGGCGCACGATCTCTCTGGCCAGTCCGCGCTTTCGGAGGTCGTCACTCAGCGTGAGGTCGAGCGCAACGACCTCACCACTCTCGCGCGACACGGCGAAGCCCTCCTGACCCCGGACCCGCAGTTGGATATCCTCCGGCGAGAGCTCGACCGGCTCGCCCGTCAACATCAGCGTGATCGGCCGGCCGGCCTCCAACTCCTCCGCCGCGACGGCAGTGTCGAGAGACGAAAGTGCCGGCTTGAGCTCCTTGACCCTTTCACCCAGGCGGGGCCCGAGGGCACGGAAGTTCGGGACCAATTCGAACTCGAGAACCTCGCTGAGCTCTTCCGCCGTGTCGATTTCGTCTACATTCAGCTCGTCCGCCACGATGTCGCGAAGGATCCCCGGCGCATCCGCCGGGAGGAACACCAATGCTCGGGCGAGCGGCTGCCGCACTTTGACCCCCGCCTCACTGCGCGCTGCTCGTCCCAGGGAGGTCAGCCGACGGGCGAGCCCCATCTGCGCCTCGAGGTCCCGGTCGACTAGTTCAGTCTCCGCCTTCGGCCAGTCCGCGAGATGCACCGAGTTCGACTCGTCCGCCCCCGTGAGGTGCCGCCACATCGTGTCCGAGACGAACGGGCACATCGGAGCAAGGAGCAACGAGAACGTCGTCAGCACCGTGTGCAGCGTCGCGTGCGCGGCGAGCGTGTCGCTCGGCGGCGCATCGGGATCGGTGCGCCAGAACCGGCGTCGACTACGCCTTACGTACCAGTTGGAGAGGTCGTCGACCAGTGCTCCGAGTGCCGATGCCGCATCGAGGGGTTCGTAGCCGCCCAGCGCCTGGGTCACCTCGGCGGTCGTCCTCGCCAGACGGGACAGGATCCAACGGTCGAGCGGACCGCGCTCGGTCGGTGCCGGAATGGCGGGGTCCGCCGGGTCGAAGCCATTCAGTGATGCGTAGGTGGAGAAGAAGCTGAACGTGTTCCACAGCGTCAGCAACATGTCGCGCATGGCCGTGTCGATTGCGACCATCGACGCCCGCGTGGGAGTCCACGGCGAACCTTGGCTGAACATCCACCACCGCATGGCGTCAGCGCCGCGCGTGTCCAGGATCGTCCAGGGGTCGATGATGTTGCCCAGCGACTTGGACATCTTGCGGCCGTCTACATCGATGATGTGCCCGAGGCACACCACGTGGCGGTACGGGCTCTCGCCGAAGACCAGGACGTTCACGGCGAGCAGCGAATAGAACCAGCCGCGCGTCTGATCGATGGCCTCGGAAATGAAGTCCGCCGGGAAGGTGAATGTCTCGGCCGACCCCTCCGCGTGCGGGTAACCCACCTGGGCCGCCGGCATGGAGCCGGAGTCGAACCAAGCGTCGATCACCGGCTCGACGCGTCGGGCCATGGCGAGCTCGTCGTCGTTGCCCTCGGCGGCACACGAGGCGCAGGCAAACGTCACCTCGTCGATCGTCGGGCGGTGCGGGTCGATCCCGGTGACGTCGCGGCCGGCGAGGTCCGAAAGTTCGGCCAGCGATCCAACGCAGCGCACGTGGCCACGGCCGCACCGCCAGATGGGAAGCGGGGTGCCCCAGTACCGGTCGCGGGACAACGCCCAGTCGACGTTGTTCTCCAGCCACTCGCCGAACCGACCGTCCCGGATGTAGCCGGGATGCCAATCCACCGTCGCATTGGCGGCGAGCAGATCTGCCTTGCGCGTCGAGGTCGCGATGTACCAGCTGGGTTTGCCCCAGTAGATGAGCGGCGTCCGACAACGCCAACAGTGCGGGTACGAGTGCACGTAGGGGAAGCGGCGGATGAGGAGGCCCGCCGCCTCCAGCCGGTCGTTGATGTCGTGGTTGGCCTCACGCACTTGGCGGCCGGCGAGCCACTCGATGTCGGAGGTGAAGCGACCGTCCGGACCAACCGGGTTCAGCGACGGCAGGCCGTTCTCGCGCCCGATATGCCGGTCGATCTCGCCAAATGCCGGTGCCAGGTGGACGAGCCCGGTGCCTTCCTCGGTCGTGACGTAGGCGGCCGGGACGACCCGCCACCCATTGGCCCCCGGTGGTGGGTCGAGATCGTCGAACGGGCGCAGGTAGTGCAGCCCGACGAGCGACGCGCCGGGGATCCGCTTGGTGACCCGGGCCCGGGCACCCTCGCCCATCACCGCGTCGACCAATTCGTCCGCCATGAGCATCTCGTCGATCACGGCGTAGGTCAGATCGGGGTTGACGGCGACGCCGGTGTTCGACAGAAGCGTCCACGGGGTCGTCGTCCACACGGCCAACCACACCGCATCGCCGACGACCGCGGGATCGGGATCGACCAGGCGGAAGCGGACGTAGGCCGACTCGTCCTCTTCGTCGCGGTAGACGTCCTCTTGGCCGAGCTCATGACTCGAAAGCGCCGTGCCGCAGCGCGGGCAGTACGGCACCACCTTGAGGTCTTCGTAGAGCAGCCCCTGGTCGAAGAGTTGTTGCAGGTGCCACCAGACCGACTCGATGTAAGAGGGATTCAAGGTCCAATAGGCATCGGCCATATCGACCCAGTAGCCGATACGAGTGGTCAGGCGCTCGAACTCGTCGACGTACGAATAGACCGACTCACGGCACAGACGAATGAACTCGGCGATGCCGACCTGGTCCTCGATCTGTTGCTTGCCGGTGATCCCGAGCTTCTTCTCCACTTCCACCTCGACCGGGAGCCCGTGGGTGTCCCAGCCGGCCCGGCGCGCCACGAAGGAGCCGTCCATGGTGCGGAAGCGGCAGAACAAGTCCTTGTAGACGCGGGCCCAGACGTGGTGCAGCCCGGGCATTCCGTTGGCCGTCGGGGGGCCCTCGTAGAAGACCCACGCGGGTGCCCCCGCCCGTTGCTCGATCGACCGTTCGAAGACGCGGTGCGCCGCCCAGCGCGCCAATTCGGCCTCTTCGAGGCCTACGAAGTCGGTATCGGGGGGGACGGGTGAGAACACAGGCATGGGGGAGGTCGGATCGGCGCCCGCAAACGAGCGCACCCGACGTGTCGGAAAGGATAGAGGGTATGCATCGACCCCCTTCCGCCGTCTCGCTGCGCACCGAGCCGTATGGGTCGTCAGGCCCTCAATGGGTCGTCGATCAGGCAGAGGCGGAACTGGTCACTCGCTACGGAGGGCTGGACGACGGGGAGCTCGGATTGGCCGCCGCCATGTTCGACCCGCCGAGCGGAGCCTTTCTCGTTGTCAGGGTCGATGGCGAGCCTGCTCCTGTCGGCGGCGTCGGTGTCCGCACGGTCGCGCAGGGGGTCGGCGAGGTACGGCGGCTCTGGGTCGATGACCCATGGCGGGGTCACGGCATCGGCCGGGCACTGATGACCGGCCTGGAGGATGAGGCACGAAGCCTCGGCCTCTCGGCGCTCATCCTCGCTACCGGAGACCGCCAGCCCGAGGCGGTCGCGCTCTACGAGTCATCCGGGTGGGAGCGTCCCCACGTCGACGCCGCCGGCGCGCGCCTCCCGCCCGGGTACATCCGCTTCTCCAAGGTGATTGCCTGATCTCTATCCGAAGTGGCGCCGGGCGACCTCGTCCAACGAGGTCCCATCGACCTCGGTCAGGGAATCGACGACGAGATCGGCCAGACCGAAGGCGGGATGCCCACCCTCGCCGGACTCGGGCACGGCGATGCAGCCCATCGAGGCCGCCTTCGCCGCCACCACCCCGGCCGGCGCGTCCTCCCACACCACGCAGCGACGTGGCGCCGCACCCAGCTTCGCCGCGGCGGTCAGAAAGACGGCAGGGTGCGGCTTGCCGTACTCCTCGTCCTCGGCCGAATGCACCAACGCGAAGCGGTCACGTAACCCGAAGTGTGCCAACGCGGCGTCGATCAGGCGGTACTCGGACGACGACGCAACCGCCAACCCCAAACCCCGCTCCTCGCACAAGTCGATCGCACCGACGGCGCCGGGCTTCAGCTGGCCCTTGGTCAGGATCAGCTCGATCACCCGGTCCACGATCGTCACCGCCACCTCCGCCGGCGACGGGTCCGACCACGGGTACAACCCGTACCAGTGCGTCGTCACCTCGTGGACGAACATCCCCTTGGTCGTCCGGCAGCCGTCCTTGTCGAGAGGCACGCCGAGACGGTCGCCGAGGATCTCGATCTCGGCCTCATGCCACAGCACCTCCGAGTCGATCAACAATCCGTCCATGTCGAAGATGGACGCCTGGAACCCCGCCGGGGCGGGGTGTGGCGGAGTCAAGCGGTGAGCTGCGCCTCGATATCGCTCACGATCACCGAGTCCCCCGGCTCCACCTGCGGCCGATAGCGCGCCACGACGTTGCCCTTGGGTGACACGAGGAACTTCTCGAAGTTCCACGTAATGTCGCCGGCGTTCCCCTCGGCGTCGGCCTTCTCCGTCAGCTCGGCGTAGATCGGGTGCCGGTCGCCGCCGTTCACGTCGATCTTCTCCATCAGAGGGAAGGTCACCCCGTAGGTAGCGGAACAGAACTGCTGAATCTCCTCGGCCGTTCCCGGCTCTTGGCCCATGAATTGGTTGCTCGGGAAGCCGATGACGGAGAACCCGCGGTCGCCGTACTCCTTCTGCAGACGCTCGAGGCCCTCGTATTGCGGCGTCAGCCCGCACTTGGACGCGACGTTGACCAGCAACAGCGTCTTGCCGGCGTAGTCGCCGAGCTTGGCGTCGGCGCCTTGGAGGGTGTGGATGGGGATGTCGTAGAGAGCCATGGTTGGACCCTATCGGCCCGGGCTCGGCGCCCGCTCGGCCGTTCTAGGGTGGCCGGCGTGCACGCCATCGTGATCCGTGACAACGAACTGCATTGGGAAGAGCACGACGATCCGGTCCCGGGCGACACCGAGCTCCTCGTTTCGGTGCAGGCGGCCGGGATCAACTCGGCCGACCTGATCCAGCGGGTCGGCTTCTATCCCGCCCCACCCGGATGGCCGCCCGATATCCCCGGCATGGAACTGGCCGGCGAGGTCGTCGCGGTCGGACGGGCGGTCACGCTGTTCGCGCCCGGCGATCGCGTGATGGCGCTGGTCGGCGGCGGCGCGCAGGCCGAGTTGGCCTTCGTCGACGAGATGCACGCGCTCGCCGTTCCCGACGGCCTCGACTGGCCTGAGGCGGGCGGTTTCACCGAGGCCTTCACGACGGCGTACGACGCGCTGCACACCCAGGCCCGGTTGCAGATGGGCGAGCGCGTGCTGGTGAGCGGCGCGGCGGGTGGCGTCGGGACGGCCGGCGTGCAGCTGGCGGCGGCGGCCGGCGCCCACGTGACGGCGACGGTGCGCAATGCCGGACACCACGACGCCGTGCGGCAGCTCGGGGCCGACGTGGTGATCACTCCCGGCGAAGAGGGCGACCACGGTCATTACGACGTCGTGTTGGAGCTCGTGGGACAGGCCAGTCTGGCTGCGGTCTTGCCGTATCTGGCGCCCTGGTCCCGCGTCGTCGTGATCGGGGTCGGTTCCGGCGGCCGGATGGAGATCGACCTGATGCAGCTGATGACCCAGCGCATCCGCATCGGTGGCACGACCCTGCGCTCCCGCAGCCGACAGGAGAAGGGGGGCGTCGTGGCCGGCGTGCGGGCGCACGTGCTCCCCTTGCTGGCGACGGGACGACTCCGCGTGCCGGTCGCCGACACCTTCCCGCTGGCGCGGGCCGACGCGGCGTACGAGCGGTTCGCGGCGGGTGGCAAGTTGGGCAAAGTGGTGCTGATCGCCTGATGACTGATGATTGATGATTGAGGCCGTCCTGTTCGACGGCGACCAGACGCTGTGGGACTTCGAACTCGTCATGCGGAACGCACTGATCGCGGTCCTCGATGAGCTCCGGGCCGTCCGACCGGGCTCGTCTACGAGGCGGTTGCGTTGGCAGGATCTGGAGGCCGACCGCTCCGAGGTGGGGAGCGAACTGGAGGGCGTCGAGTTCAACCTGGCCCGGCTCCGGGTGCTCGGGTTCGCCCGGACCCTCCAGCGCCTACGGGACGCGGACGGCGGCGACGCCTCCGCCGACGTCGAGCTCACCGAGGAGCTCAGTGCCTCGTACTTCGCCCACCGCGATAGTGACCCGGCCCTCTTCCCCGACACGCTGCCGGGCCTGAATGTGCTGCGGGCCGACTACCGGCTGGGCCTTCTCTCCAACGGGAGCCGGCTGCCCGAGACGGTAGGGCTGGTGGGCTATTTCGAATCGGTCGTCTTCGCACAGGACCACCGGGTCGCCAAACCGGACAAGGGGATCTTCGAGATCGTCGAGCGCCAACTTGGCGTCGGGCCCGAGGTCTGCGTGCTCGTGGGCGACCACCCCGTCAACGACGTCGCTGGCGCACGGGGTGCCGGGTGGCGCTCGGTGTGGATCAATCGCGACGGCACGACGCCGTTCCCCGTCGATGGACCGCCCCCAGACGCTGTGGTGACGGCATTGACCGAACTGCCCGCGGTGCTGCGCCGGCTGGGCTAGCGGGTGAGGATGACGACGCCGGCGTTCGCCCCGCGCCCGACGGTGTGGGACAGCGCGATGCGTGCGTCCTCGACCTGGCGGGGTCCGCATTCGCCCCGGAGCTGTCGGACCAGTTCGACGACCTGGCCGAGTGCCGAGGCGCCGAGCGGCTCGCCCTTGGAGAGCAGTCCCCCGCTGGGGTTGACCGGGATGCGCCCGCCGAGGTGGGTGGCGCCCGAGTCGAAAAGGGCCGCCGAGCCACCAGGCTCGCACAGCCCAAGCTCCTCGCAGGAGCCGAGCTCACGTGCGGCGTCGGTGTCCTGGCATTCGACGACATCGAGGTCCTGGGGCCCGACGCCGGACTCCTCATACGCGGCTGTTGCGGCAAGGGTCGTGGGCGCGGGCGCCGTGTCGTCGGCCAGGCCGGACAGCGGGGTCGACTCGCTCAGGACGGACCCGGCGACATGCGAGCGCAAGACCGCGGCGGCAAGGGTGACCGGAGCCGTCGCGGACGTGGCTCGGTTGGCTCTGCGCAGGACGAGGGCGGCCGCGCCCTCGTTGGGCGAGCAGAGCATGAAGAGGTGGAGCGGCTCGCAGACAACCCGCGAGGCCAGGACCTCCTCGACTGACGTCTCCTTCTGATACATGGCGTCGGGATTGGCCGACCCCTGCCGACGGTTCTTGACGACGACGCGCGCCAGGTGGTCCTTGGTGACGCCGGAGGTGAGGCACAACCGCTGGGCGCGCAGGGCGAAGAACGCCGGCGTGGCGGCCAGGCCGGCCTCTTCCTGCCAGGGCTCGAAGAAGGAGGAGCGGATGATGCCCTTGGGCATCCTCTCCGTGCCGAAGACCAAGACCGTGTCGTACTGCCCCGCCCGGATGGCCCCGGCCGCCAGCATGAGGGCGGCACCGCCGCTCGCACATCCCGCCTCGACGTCGACAATCGGCATGCCGGTCATGCCAAGCCGGCTCAGCACCTTGTGGCCCGTCGCCACGCCGCCGTAAGCGGTCCCGCAGAAGGCGGCCTGGAAATCGCCTTTGCCGATGCCCGCCTCGCGCAGGGCGGCGCGGACGGCGACCACGCCCATGTCGGTCGTCGAGACGCCGTCGAAGCGCCCGAAGGGGTGCAGGCCGACGCCCGCCACCACGACCGGGGACGGGGATGAGCTCATACCGGGGCGAAGGCGTAGGTGACGACGTCGTTGCCGTCGGCGTCGGCGTGGAGGGGAACGACGCGGAACTCCATCGACTGGCCCGAATCGAGGGCGGCCGGGTCGCTCTCGGTGAGGCGTGTGATGACCCGAACGCCTTCGGGCAACTCGACGACGCCGATGCCGAACGGGATTTCACCTTCGAAGCCAGGGGGCGGCGCCGTGACGGCGGTCCAGGACCACAACGTGCCCCGCCGTGACAGCTCGACCGGATCGGGGTCCTCGGTGGCGCAATACGGGCAGGTGTCGGCGCGGGGGAAGAGAAACGATCCGCAGGCGGCGCAACGGCTGCCGAGCAGCGCGGGATGGTCCGTATCGGTGAACAGGCCCGGGCGGACCATGACGCGCATGCGACTCAGGCCTTGAGCTCGACGAGCTCGAGCGCGTCGAACTCCCAATATGCGCGCAGGGAGGCGATCTTGTTGGCGCCGTTGGAGCGGTAGGTCATGACGGTATGCACGACGGCCTGGTGGGTGCCGCCGGCGAGCGTCGTGCGGATGATGCCGACGTCGGCGACCTCATCGCCGCAGAGATAGGACTCGAAGATCTCGAAGTCGATCGCCTCGCTGGGGCCGATCACAGTGTCGTAGAACTCGGCGATCTCTTTGCGGCCGTGGCGGCCCTTGCCCTCGGGATCGAACGGCGAGGGGCCGACGGGATCCTGCACGAGGGCGTCCTCGGTGAAGAGGTCCAGCCAGGCGTCACGGTCGCGGGCATGGACGGCGGCCCGGGAGCGGAGGCCCAGTTCGCGGGCGGTCAACGTTGTGTCAGTCATCAGCGAGGCTCTCCCTCCATCTCACGCCAGCTTGGCGATCACGTTGTCGGCAAAGCGGCGGAGGTTGTCGATCTTTATCTGCAACGACTCGGTGTCCTGCTCGACGCCGTAGGGCCAGCGGAAGCCGACGATCACGTCGGTGACGCCAAGCTCCTCGAGCCGGCGGACGCCGTCGGGCGTGTAGGAGTCGACCGAGATGACGTGGACCTCGAACGACTTGTCCTCGGTGCCGTGCTCCTTGCGGAGAGCGGCGAGGCGGTCGAGGAGACCGGGGAGGTCGGCGGGATCGCCGCCGCCATGCAACCAGCCGTCCCCGTCCATTGCGGCCCGCTTGAGGGCGGCATCGTGATGACCGCCTATAAGGATCGGCACGGGCTGGCTCGGTGTCGGACACATCTTTATGGACGGGACGTCGAAAATTTCGCCGTGGAACTCGAAGAAGCCGCCGGCGATGAGACCGCGCATCACGGCGATTTCCTCGTCCATGCGCTTGCCGCGGCGTTCCCAGGGCACGCCGCAGATCTCGTAGTCCTCGGGCCACGGGCTCGTGCCGACGCCGAGGACGAGGCGGTTGTTGGTGAGGACGGCGGTCGACGTCACTTGTTTCGCGATGAGGACGGGCTGGCGGATCGGCAGCTTGATGACGAAGGTGACGAAGCGGATGCGCTCGGTGACGGCGCCCATGGCCGGGATGATCGAGAACGGCTCGAGGAACGGCTTGTCCTCGAGGAACTCTCGGGTGCCGTCGGGGTTGAAGGGATATGTGGTTTCTGAGTGCTCGGGATAGCAGATGGAGTCGGGGACGACGAAGGAGTCGAATCCGGCGTCTTCGGCGGCCTGGGCCAGGGGCAGGTAGTACGACGGCTCGACCATCGACTCCGCATACGAGAACCGCACGCCACCTCCCTTTCGTTGGTTGTTCGTGGGCCGTCCGTCTGGGTCGGCGGCCCGGGCGCCGCCTACCATGCGGCACGTGCCCGCTCATCCTGCCAGGACCGACGCAACGGGGCGTAACCCGGACGGGGGCGTGGTCGATGCGGAGTTGCGGCTGACGGCGTCGGGGCCGCTGGTGACCGACCTCTCGCTGGAGGAGATGGAGCGGGAGGCCCGCCACGTGATCGGCGAGATGGCGTACGCCTACTACGCCAGCGGGGCCGACGACGAGCGGCTGCTGACCGAGAACGTCGCGGCGTGGGGGCGCTGGCAGCTTCACCCACGGGTCCTGGCCGGGGTGTCGTCGGTCTCGACGGCTACGACCCTGCTGGGGTCGACGGTGGCGTCGCCGGTGGGGATCGCGCCGACGGCGATCCAGGGGCTCGCTAGTTCCGAGGGCGAGGTGGCGACGGCGCGGGGTGCGGCGACGGTTGGTGCTTTGATGATCCTGTCGTCGCTGGCGACGTGCTCTCTGGAGGAGGTCGCGGCGGCGGCGCCGGACGCGGTCCGGTGGATGCAGATTTACGTGCTGCGGGATCGGGCTCGGACGGTTGACTTGGTCGCACGGTCGGTGGCGAATGGGTATCGGGCGCTGGTGTTGACGGTGGACGCGCCGGTATCGGGTCTGCGGCTCCGCGAATGGAGGGCGGGGGTCCACCTACCGGACGACCTGGCCTTGCCGAACCTGGCCGGCGACAGCACCTCCCGGGCCCACGAGGGTGGGTTCATGGCGGTGGTGACCGGCGAGTTCGAGCCGGCCCTGACGCCCGATGACATTGGGTGGCTGGCCGGGCTGAGCCCACTCCCCGTGGTCGTGAAAGGGGTACAGCGGGCCGATGACGCAGTGCGGTGCGTCGACGCGGGCGCCGCAGCGATCTTGGTCTCGAACCACGGGGCTCGCCAGCTCGCCGACGCGCCGGCGACGGCCGACATCCTGGCTGAGGTCGTCGACGCGGTCGCGGGGCGGGCCGAGGTCTACGTCGACGGCGGGCTGCGGCGGGCGCCCGACGTGGTCAAGGCGTTGGCGCTCGGTGCCCGGGCAGGGTTCGTCGGGCGGCCCTCGCTCTGGGCCCTGGCGACCGGCGGTGCCGGCGGCGTGGCCGGGATGCTGGGATGGTTCGAGACGGAGCTCCGGCGGGCGATGGCGCTCTGTGGTGCGGCGACCGTCGACGCGGTCGACCGCGGCCTGGTGCGGCGGGCTCCGGGGTTCGAACCGTCGGACACTGCGCTGGGCACGGGGGGATGGGCATGACGACGGTGGCTGCGATGGTGGCGGCACGGGCGGAGGACGACCGCACTGGGGTGATGGACGCCGGCGGGATCTGGACGTGGCGCCAGGCCGTGGCCGAGGGGGCGGCCCGCGGCGCGTTGGCGCACTCGCTGATCGGTGCGGGGCGGCCGCATATCGGGGTGCTGCTTCCGAACGGCCCCGAGTACCTGTTCTGGCTCAACGGGGCGGCGCTGGCCGGGGCCGCGATCGTCGGCATCAACCCGACGCGACGCGGCGACGCGCTCGCGGCGGATGTCCGGGCGACCGACTGCGCCATGCTCGTGACCGACGACGAGGGGGCGGGTCTGCTGGTGGGGCTGGACCTCGGCGTCGACGAGGACAAAGTGCTGGTCATCGATACGGCGCGGTATGAGACGCTGGTGGCGGAGTTCGCCGGGAGCGCGGCGGCGCAAGCGCTCCTAGACGGGTCCGGCGGCGTCGACGAGGAGTCGCTCTACCTGCTGATCTTTACGTCGGGGACGACGGGGGTGCCCAAGGCGGTGCGGTGCACCCAGGGCCGGCTGGCGGGGATCGCCGAGGTGGCGGCGCCCGGATACGGCTACTCGTCGTCGGACGTCTGCTATTGCCCGATGCCGCTGTTCCACGGCAACGCGCTCATGGCGCTGTGGGGACCGGCCGTGATGGTCGGCGCGACGATCGCGGTACGACCCCGCTTCAGCGCATCCGCGTTCCTCGACGACGTGCGTCTGTTCGGAGCGACGAAGTTCAGCTACGTCGGCAAGGCGATCGCCTACATCCTCGCCACGCCGGAGCGACCCGACGATGCAGAGAACACGCTGCAGAGCGCGTTCGGGACCGAGGCGTCGGTGCGGGACCGCAGCCGCTTTCGCAAGCGCTTCAATTGTTACCTGATCGAGGGATACGGGCAGAGCGAGGGGGGCGCGGCAATCAACCCGGTCCTCGGGATGCCCAAGGGCGCGCTCGGCACCCCGGTCGACGACGTCGACCTGGCTGTCATCAGCCCCGATTCCGGAGAGGAATGCCCGCGCGCCGAGTTCGACGCCGATGGTCAGCTGTTGAACGCGGGCCAGGCGATCGGAGAGATCGTGAACCGGTCCGGCCGCGGCAAGTTCGAGGGCTACTACCGGCGGGATGACGCCGAACAGGACCGGCTGCGCGGCGGGTGGTACTGGACCGGCGACCTGGGATACGTCGACCAGGACGGCTTCTTCTACTTCGCGGGGCGCAGCGGCGACTGGCTCCGGGTGGATTCGGAGAACTTCTCGGCGGGACCGGTCGAGGCCGTGCTCTCGCGCCATCCGGATCTGGCCGTCGTGGCGGTATATCCGGTACCCGACACGGATTCGGGTGCCGGTGACCAGGTCATGGTGGCGCTCGAGACGGCGCCGGGCCGGCCGTTCGACGCCGACGGCTTCGCGGCCTGGTTGCTCGCGCAGCCGGACCTGGGGCCGAAGTGGCTCCCCCGTTACGTGCGGGTCTCCACTTCGTTGCCGCAGACGGCGACCGGGAAGGTGACCAAGGTAGGCCTGCGCGCCGAGGCATGGGCCTGCGACGACCCGATCTGGTGGCGCCCGCTCGACGGCACGACGTTCCGTTTCGAGCTCCTGAGTGACGACGCCCGCGAGAAGCTCGCCACGGGATTGGCCGAGAACGGACGCCCGGCCGTGGGATTGGTCAGCTGACGCCGACAATCTGAAGGACGCCGCTCAGCTCGTCGACGCGGTGGTCGCCGGGCTGGAGTGGGGGCGCCGCTTGCCCGTGGCGCTCGTCTACCCGCCAAACATGGACCGCTGTCATGCCCAGGCGTCGCGGGCCCCGGACGTCGGGCTCCCATGAATCGCCGACGAACACCGCCTGTGCGGGTGCAATCCCAAGCGCCTCGATCGAGCAGGCGTAGATGCCGGGATGGGGTTTGCGCGACCCGGCCCGGGCCGAGGTGATACGAGAGTCGACCAGGTCCAATAGACCGATCTGATGCAAGCAGGCGTCGAGTTCCCACCCCCAGTTGGAACAGACACCGATGGCGACCCCGGCCTCCCTCAGTGCCCGCAACGTCTCCGCCGCCTCGGGGTAGGCGACCATCTGGTTCTGGTCGAGCTGGCGCAGCGAGTCGACAACTGCATCGGTCTCATGGTGCGCCACACCACACGAGAGCGAGAGCTCGCGCAGACGGAACCGAACCCACTTCTCGTACGCATCCTCGCTGACCGAGTGCTCGGCGTGGTCGACGCCGTCGTAGCGCGAGAAATAGGCGTCCCGCACCTCGGGTGGGAGTTCGTAGCCAAAGGCGGCGAACACCATCTCGTAACTGGACGCAGCGGAATCGGCCCAGTGGGCGAGCGTCCCGTAGAAATCGAAGATAACGGCTTCCTGCACGTCTCTCATTCTGACCCTGAGGCGTGACATCTCGCTTCGCCCCCGGCCCGCCGACGCGTGACCGCACGCCGGGCAGGTAATACTGCTCTGCGCCATGGACGTCGACGAGCACCCGGCGGACGGCGTCGATCCGGAGGAGGGGCCGGATCCCGGGACCGGCGACGTGGCCACGGGGGGGTCCGAGGCACAGGACCCCGCGACGAGGGATTCGGCCGACGGTAAGTCCAATCGCTGGATCTTCGAGCTGGTCGGCGTCGTCGTGGTGGCCATCGTGGTGGCCTTCCTCCTCCGTACTTTCGTCATCGCGACGTATTCGATCCCGTCAGGCTCGATGGAGCCGACGCTGCAGATCGGTGACCGCATCGTGGTGGACAAGTTGAGCTACGACTTCCACGGGGTTGACGCCGGCAACATCGTGGTCTTCACCACACCCCCCAACGAGGACTGCGCGGGTCCTCCGGTCTCAGACTTGGTCAAGCGCGTGGTCGGGTTGCCCGGCCAGACGATCTCGGTATCGGGGGGCAACGTGTTCATCAACGGCCGACTGCTGCATGAGTCTTGGCTGCCTTCCTCGCAGCAAGGCAAGAGCTACCCCGGGCCCTCGCCGGCGCCGTACGCGCTCCACCACTCCTACCGGATCCCCAAGGGCGACGTCTACGTCATGGGTGACAACCGGATGCTCTCGTGCGACAGTCGCTATTGGGGCCCGATCGCCGAATCGACGATTGTCGGGAAGGTCGACTTGCGGATCTGGCCGCTGTCGCGTCTGGCGTTCTTCTAGGGCCGGTTTGGCGTTGCGCCGCGGCGCTCACGGCGCCAGACGACCCGCAGACCTGACCATGTCTGGTCGATCGCGCACACCTTGTTGTCCACCAGCCCGAGTGGCAATGCGACTTCGCGCACGACACCTTCGTGCATGTCTGTCTCCTGTCCCGATGCTCGCTTTGGCCACGCCACCCAGAGTCCTCCGGCGGGGAAGATCATCTGACCCAACGAGTCGATGCGGCGCTCGAAGTCCCGGCGGCGAGTGAAGAACGACACGACCACATCGGCTGTCCCGCGCGCCTGACGCTTCACGGTGACACCGGACGGCAGCTCGTCGACCACACCCCGAGGGGCCTCGATGAGGGCCACGGTCGAGCCCTCGACGATCCCGAGCTTCTTGGGGAGCGGGGTGCCGCTGTAGCCAGTCATTTGCTGTGGTTTACGTCGTCGCCTCGTAGACGGTGAAGGCCAACGGATACTCATAGATGTCATCGCCTTCGCCCGCTACCGCGAAGCGCTCGAGGTGTCGTTGGGCCAGGACAAGCGCATCTTGCTCGCGCTCGGGTGGGATCCCCATCAGGCCGAACACCGAGCGATCGACAACGGCGCTAGCCGGCGCACGTACCTTCGTCTGGTGCGGCGAGCCGTGCGCCGACGTGTAGCCCGCTGCTTCAAGCAGTTCACGGACATATTCGTCGTCACCCAGGCTGAACGGACCGACCGGGCTCTTCCCCGGCGCAGGAAGACGGGGAGCAGGCAGCAAACTCTTGAGGGCCGTTCCGAGATGCCACGGATTCCACTCGACCCCCTGCCAGCACACGAACACGAAGCGGCCGCCGGGCACCAGATGGTGCCGGATGGCGGTGAAGGCGGCCGTGGGCTCATCGAAGAACATCACCCCGAACTGACTGACGGCCAGGTCGAAAGGGGGCTCGTCCCAGCCGCCGGCCTGGACATCCGTTTCGACGAAGCGGGCGTTGGCGACGCCAGCATGGTCGACACGATGACGAGCCATCTCGAGCAGCGGTGCCGAGATGTCGTATCCGACCACCTCTCCTTCTGGGGCGACCGCTTGGGCGAACGTGATGGACAGCGATCCGCCTCCGCATCCGATGTCGCACACTCGTTGGCCCGAACGAGGATCGGCAGCGGCGACCAGGTACGGCGACACCGCCTCTGTGAGCTTCTCTCGGGAGGGCCAGGCGGCGGCCCAGCGCGCGTCGTTCCATCTCTTGCGCTCCGACTCGTTGGCCACGTCGGACAACGTACAAGGATCAGCGGCCAGGCCCGGTTAGGGTTCCGCGCCGTGCAGATCGGCCTCGTGATCCTCCCCACCGACCGGTGGCAAGCAGCGCGCCGGCAGTGGGCATGGGCTGACGCAGTCGGGTTCTCCGCCGCGTGGACCTACGACCACATCCGGTGGGGTGGCATGCCCGACGGGCCCTGGCATGCTGCGGTCCCGGTGCTTTGCGCCGCGGCAGGAGTAACCGATCGCGTGAGACTCGGCACCCTGGTAGCGACGCCGAACTTCCGCCACCCCGTCACGTTGGCGCGGGACGCGCTCGCGCTCGACGACCTGAGCGGCGGAAGGCTCGACCTCGGCCTGGGACCGGGCAGCGAGGGGCATGATGCGTCCGCCCTCGGACACGACCCGTGGCCTGCGGCGGAACGGTTGACGCGCTTCGACGAGTTCCTCCGCGTCCTCAAACGGATCGTGGACGGCGCGCCGTCGACGCGCACGACCATGCGAACGGAGCACTACGCCGCGGTCGAGGCGCCCAGCACACCTGGTGCGATCCAGCAGCCGCTCCCACTCACCATCGCGGCGGGCGGCCGGAGGGGATTGAACCTCGCCGCGACCTACGGGGACAGCTGGGTCACCATCGGACCGACGGGGGCCGTTCCCCGCACAACCGAGACCGTGCTCGACGCGGCGACGCGCCAGAGCGGGATCCTCGACGAGGTGCTGGCGTCGGCCGGACGACCTCGCGAGAGCCTCGGCAGGGTGCTCCTGTGGACACCAACCGAGCCGGTCATCGAATCAGCGGACCAGTTCGACGAGCTCGTCGCGCCGTATCAGACGCTCGGCTTCAACCAGTTCGTGATGCACCATCCGGCGCAGACGGGCCCGTACGCCGGCGACGTGCGGGCTTTCGAACAGATCGCGGCCCGGTACGCGACGAGCTGACGGCGCCGTTCAGTCCAACAGCGCGGCGGAGACAGCGTCCTCGAGCGTGCGGTCGTTGGACCACATGAGCTGCTGCTGCTTGGCCCGGCGGAAGTAGAGCTGGATGTCGAAATCGAGCGTGAAGCCGATGCCGCCGAAAAGCTGTTGGGCCATGGCCGTGATGTCCCTGAAAGTGGAGCAGGCAAAGAACTTGGACATGGGGGCCAACGACGTGAGGGGGCGACCGTTGGCCGCCGCCCATGCCGCCTCGTGGACCAACTGCTCGGCCCCGTCGAGATTCGTCACCGCGTCCGCGAGGTAGTGCGCCAGGGCCTGGAACGCGCCGAGCGGCTTGTCGAATTGGTGTCGGTCGAGGGCGTACTGGGTGGTGATCTCAAGGGCGTAGCGAGCACCACCGACAGCTTGCGCGGCCAAAAGGACCAGGGCTGGCTCGAGCACCCTCTGCCAGGTCGTCCAACCCGTCCCGGCAGCGCCGACGCGGTCGGCCTCGGTGAGCGCAACATCGGAGAACGTGACCTCATATTGCGCGTCCGAGGCAATGGTGAACTGCTGGCGCACGGATACGCCGGGTGACGCAGGATCAACGAGGAACAGGTCGATCTCTTCCTCGCCGTCGCCAGTGCGGGCCAGCACGACCAGGCGGTCGGCCGAAGATGCGAAGGCCACGTGACGCTTCAGGCCGTTGAGCGAGAACTCGGAGCCGTGGGGCACGGCGCGGACCTCGACGCCGAGCGGCGAAAAGCCGTTCTCGGGTTCGAGCCAGGCGGGAGTGAGGATGACTTCTCCGGTGGCGACGGCGCGGAGCCAGTGGTCCTTCTGCTCGGCGTTCCCGGCTTGCGCGAGCACTCCGCCGCACATGACGGCGCTCACGAAGTGCGGCGTCGGGGCGAGTACTCGGCCCAGCTCTTCGTAAAGGGCAACACCTTCGATTAGCGACATCCCCGAGCCCCCGTACTCCTCCGGGAGGAGCAGGCCGATCAGGTCGAGCTCGCCCAGCTGGGTCCACAACTCGGCCGGGTAGCCCGTCGGGTCGTCCTCCATGGCTCGGACGACGTCGAAAGAGCAGTGCCGCTCCAGCACATCGCGCAGGGTCTGGCGAAGCAGCTCCTGCTCCTGGTCGAATTCAAGGTCAAGCACGGCGCACTTCCTCTGTGATGGTCCGGGTCGCTGGTCGAATGTTCATGAAGCGGACGGTGAGGGGCGCCACGCTGCGCCACTGCGGGCCCAGGGGTTGTCGGCCGATTCTCGTGGCAGCGCGACGCGGGCGGCGCAGGTCGTCTTGACGTCTCCGCCGACAGATAAAGACACGGCGAGGGTCACGAACCCGCAACCGGTGGCGTCGACGTCGGTCGATTCCACGACGCCGCGGAGAGACATGGTGTCGCCGGGGAACACGGAACCCTTCATGCGGAACGTGACCCGGGCCAGGCGACCATGGGGACCGGTCCAGTCGGTGAGATAGCGCTCGAACCATGCGGCCTGGTTGGGCGTGTTCAAGAAGATGTCCTGGGTGCCGTTGCGATGCACCGCGAAGTCCTTGTCGTGGTGCATGGGACGCCAATCGCGGGTGGCTAGCGCCCCGACCACGACGGTGGTCGCGCTCACCTCGTAGTCGAGCGGTGGGAGCTCGTCTCCGACGGCGACATCGTCGAAGAGGAGGCGCGGCGTCACCGTGGCGGTCACGGCTCGGACCTCCGATAGCCGAAGCCGGTGTAGGACTCGACGGCGACGAGGTCGCCGTCCTGGTTCGCGTAGACGACGTCGATCACCCAGAACCGTCCGGTGCCGAGCTTCGTGGTCTTTTCGTCACTTACAGAGCGCAGCACCTGATGCGTGCGCAGGACGTCGCCCATGCGAACCGGAGTGTGGAACTCGATCGTGTTATCGGTCATGACGGCCTCGGGCAGCTCGAAGAGCTCCTTGAGGTCGAAGTGGACCTGGAGCGGGAGCGCCTCCTCGGTGCGACCGGGCGCCCAATGGTGCGGGCGGAACCACACCGAGACCATGGAGGGGGGAGCGATCGGGCCGCCGGTGAGTGCAGTCGCAGTCTCGCCGTCCCAGAAGAGCGGGTTCCCGTTCTCCACCGACGCGCACGACGTCCAGACGTAGCCCTGTTCGACGGGGAACTCGCCCACCTCGTGGTACTGCTCCTTGCCCACGAGGTCAAGGGCCGCGGCCATGGGGTCGGTCGTCATGCGATCACCCGCGCCGTGGTCCAGCGCGCCACGGTCTCGCCGTCGACGCCGGCCTCCTTGAGGAGATGCGCCGTGTCGGTGTCACCCGTCATGTCGGGGAGGACCGTGGCCGCGGCGGACACCCTGGCCCGGTGCATGCCGGCGAGCAGCGGAGCCAGCTGCGAGAAGGTGCCCTCGGTGGGGTGGGTCGCCGACGTGACGCTGCCGCGGGAGACGAATTGGGGGTGGGACGGGACTTCGGCAACGTCGAGAACCGGGGCGACACAGGTGTCGGCGCCAGCGAGGAGGTCGACCCATTCGTCGCGGGTGCGGGTGGCGAAGACGGCGGCCAACGCTTGGTGGAGGCGCGGCTGCGCATCGTCGTCCAGTTGGGCGGCGGCCAGTTCGGGACAACCGAGGGCCGTGCAGAGGTTGGCGAAGAACTTGGCCTCGATCGCCCCGACGGCGAGCCAGCGGTCGTCCGACGTCTTGTAGGTGGCGTAGCAGGCGTAGCGACCCGAGAGGACGTCGTGACCCGGCTTGATGTCGCCACCTAGCGCGAGCTGCTCGTCGATGGCGAGCGACATGAGCCAGAGGACGCCGTCGGCGACCGAGACGTCGAGGTAGGCACCGTGGCCGGTCGTGGCGCGGCCCAACAAAGCTGCGGTGATGGCGAGCGCCGCGTGCATGCCGCCGGCGGCCGCGTCGGCGATGGTGGCCCCTGGAAGCGGCGGTGCGCTGTCGGCGCCGGGAGTGGACATGCCGAGGAAGCCGCCCACGGCCAGGTAGTCGATGTCGTGCCCGGCCCATTGGGCGTGCGGGCCGTCCTGGCCGTAGCCGCTGGTCGAGCAGTAAATGATGCCGGGATGGCGAGCCGATACAGCGTCGTAGCCGATGCCGAGCCGATCCACCACGCCCGGGCGGAAACTCTCCACGACGACGTCGGCGGCCGAGGCCAGGGCGAGAAACGCCTCGCGGCCGTCATCGGCTTTCAAGTCGAGCAGAACGCGCCGCATGCCGCGGTGGCCGCTGTAAGCGAAGAACGGCGGCTGGATCGGCGACGCATCGGCCGAGGGAACCGGACCGAACTTGACGACGCGGGCGCCGTAATCGGCGAGCAGGCGCGTGCAGCGCGCGGCAGGACCGACGGTGGAGAGGTCGAGGACGGTGACACCGCCGAGAAGTTTCTGGCGGGACGAGGCGGTGGACACGGCAGGCGGGGCTAGAAGTTCTTGGGGAGGCCGAGCTTGCGACGGGCGATGATGTTCTTCTGGATCTCAGAGGCGCCGCCGCCGATGGTGTCGATCACGGTGTAACGGTAGGTCGACTCGGCTCGGCCGGCCATCGGGGCATCGGGCGTCTTGACCCGGAGCTGGCTGCCGGGACCGGCGATGTCCATCGAGGCGTTGGCGAGGCGCTTGGATAGCTCCGTGGCGAAGAGCTTGTACTCGGACGCCTCGGCGGTGGGGGCGGCGCCGCCCTTGGCGGACTCGTAGACGAACTTGAGGCCCATGACGCGGGCCACCTCGAGCTGCGTGGCGAGTTGGGCGAGGCGCTGGCGGACGACCGGGTCGTCCTTGAGGGGTTTGCCGTCGCGGGAGGTGGTCTTGACGTATTCGACGAGCAGTTCAAAGCGTTGGTTGATCGGCGAGAACGTGAACATCGTGAAGCGCTCGAGGTCGAGCGCCTCGGAGATGTACTGGAAGCCGCGGTTGACTTCGCCGACGACGTAGTCGTCGTGCACGAAGACGTCGTTGAGGAAGACCTCGTTGGTGCGCTCGTCGCCCATCGTCCAGATGGCGTTGACCTCGATGCCCGGTTGATCGATGGGAACGAGGAACAGCGTGATGCCGGCGTGCTTGGCCTCGGGGTCGGTGCGGGCGCCGACCCAGTACCACTCGGCGAAATGGGCGGACGTGGTCCACGTCTTCTGGCCGTTCAAGATCCAACCGTCGTCGGCGCGGGTGGCCTTGAGTTGCATCGAGGCGGCGTCGGAGCCGGCGTTCGGTTCGGAGTAGCCGACGGCGAACTCGACCTCGTTACGAAGGATCTTGGGGAGGAACTCCTTCTTGAGGCGCTCGTTGCCGTGGCGGATGATCGTCTTGCCGACGATGCCGACGCCCTTGCCGATCTGGGGGCCGCCTCGCCCGGCGAGCTGCTCGTTGAGCAGGTATTCGTAGACGCCCTCGCCCTCCTTGCCGCCGTACTCGGCGGGCCACGTCATGCCCAGCCAGCCCTTCTCGCCCATGGATGCCATGAACCGGCGACGCTTGGGGGTATCGACGATCTGGGCCATGTTCTCCCTGGTCAGGTCGAAGACGTCGGGGTCGTCGTTGGCATCGAGGAAGGTCTCGACCTCCTTGACGAACGCGACCTGCTCCTGGGAGAACTCGAAATTCATGGTGCCGATAACCTCCGCCGCTGGGTAGGTGGCCGCCGGGGCGATGGGGGCCCCGGCGTCAAATCTGACGACCCGTCAGATTATCCGATACAGGACAGGGCGCCGGTGGGGGCGACGGTTCATCGGGGTGGAGTCGGTGACGCCGCGGGTTCGACGATGAACGCATTGATCGGGTGGTCGATGCCCCGCAGCCGGACCTCGAGCGGCTCGACGTTCCAGGCGTCGGGTGCGAGGGCGGCGACCGTGGGCTCGGTCACGACGAGCTGGCCGGGCGCGCCCGTCTTGACCAGGCGAGCGAGCAGGTTGACCAGGGGCCCGAAGTAGTCGCCCTCCCTGGGGGTGGCCGCTCCGAGCCCGACGGCGCCACGGGCCGACGGGAGGATTTCGTCCTCGGCAGCGGCGCGGATGGCCTCGATGCCGATCCGGCACGCGACGTCGGCGGTGGGGGCGGAGAAGAAGACCGCGTCGCCGATCATCTTGACGATCCGGCCGCCACGGAGGACGGCGGACGACCAGGCGGCCGACTCGAACCGAGAGAGCGCGAGACTCTGGTCCCGGAGGTTCAGTCCCTCGGCCCATGCCGTCGAGCCGACAAGGTCGACGAAGCCGAGCGCGACGAGCTCGGTGGTGGCGTCGCTGGTAGATGGCTGGAGTGCGTCGGTCGTGCCTGCCTGGGACCCGGTCTCGGGTTCCCAGCTGCCGCGGGCGATGACCGCTCGCCGGAGTGACCTTTCGAACTGGTCCATGACCATCTGCGCGAGGACTTTGGGCACCGCGGTGAACACCAATGTCGCAGCTTCGGCGAGCTTGGCCCGGGTGAGTTCATCTTGCCCCTCGCGCTCGGTACCGGGGCCGAGCTCCGAGTAGAACAGCGCGACGGCGGCCTCGGCGATCTGGATGGCGGCGGCACCGAGGACACGGGTGAAGGCGAGGATGGCCTCGTCGCCCATGAGCTCCGATCCCGTTTGGAAGGCGGTCAACAGGTCGATGACCTGCTCGGAGACTTCGGTGTCGACGTCCGCGGGCAGCCCGGCGGACAAGAGCACCCGCAGGACGCGCTCGAGGGAGATGCCGCTGCGGGCGGCCACCTCTTTCACCCGGACGAGGGGCCTCTGGCCTCGGACGACGATGTCGCTGGCGACGGCGGGGAGGCTGCCTTGCTGGTGGGCCTCGACCATCTGCTCGATGGTGGCGCCACGCTCGCTCAGGAACTCGAGGAGGGCGAGCCGTTCGTCCGCGTTCGGAGCGCCGGGGTCGTAGAGCCCTGCCCGCTCCCACGGACTGGTATCCACGGGCTCAGTCAGCCCAGCTCAGTGTCGCCGAGAGCTGCGCCCGAGCCATGCCCTTCAACCGGGTCTCGCGGTGGCCGTCGAAGTCGAACTCACCTGAACCCTGGACGAGCTGCTCGGAGAGGGAGGAGACCAGGATCTCGCCGGGGGCGGCCGCATCGGCCAGCCGGCTGGCCACGATGACGGTGTAGCCGAGGTAGTCGTCGCCCTCGTCGACGGCGTCGCCGGTGTGGATGCCGATGTGCACGGCGATCTTCTCGGCGCCCTCGGGCGGGTCGAGGTCACGCAGCGCACGCTGGATGTCGATGGCGCAGCGCATGGCGCGTGCGACGCCGCCAAAGGCGATCATGAACCCGTCGCCCTGGACGTTGATTTCGCGACCGGCGTGTTCGCCCAGCGCCTCACGGACGATGCGGTGATGCTCGAAGAGGACTCGACGCGACGCCTGGTCGCCGAGGCGCTCGGTCATGCCGGCGTAATCGACCATGTCGCAAAAGAGGATGGTGACGGTGCCATCGCTCGGACGTGGGCTGTCGACCGGGTCCGCAGGTGGCCCTCGGCGCCCGCTGCGGTCGTCGGGACGGACGGCCCGGTGCTGGTCTCTGAACTGCGCCTTCAGCTCCCGTCGGAGTTCCTTGCCGACCTGGGACCACTCCCTTCCGATTTCGGCCCAGTCAGCGCTCTTGAGGGAGGCGACGGAGGCGGGGTCGATGACAGAGGAAATAGCGGACATGCCGGGCTTGGAGCCCGAAGGAGAGACTTGCTTGGCCGACCGGTTGGGCCGGCTCTTCACCTCGATGCCGCCCATGATGGCGATGCCGCGGATGACGATACGCGGCGAGCCGGGGACGATGGGAACGTCACGCAGGCGAAGGCTGCGCCCACCCATGAACGAGAACCCCCGGAGGTCGACGTCGAAGCCTTCCGGCACGATGATGTCGATGCCGCCCCAGAAGGCGAACGCGGTGATCTCGATCTCGGGGCCTTCGATCTCCGCCCGTCGCAAGTCCATGTCGCAGCCGCCCATGACGGCGATGGCCTTGGTCTTGCCGCCGATGCGCCAGCGGCCGCGAGTGGAGTGCCCGCTCATGACCGCGATGTGCCAACGCCCGGTCTTGCGAGGCGTGCCTGAAATCGATGTGGTCGTCATGGGGGACGTGCTGGTGGCAGGCAGGTCGGCCATGACGGCGACGAGCTCGCCGCGGGTCTTTGCTTCGAGCGCAGAACCCATGCGCTCGGAGAATTCGTCGAGCGTCAGGCGGCCCTCGACGACGTGCTCCCGCAACGCAGTCACGGTGCGATCACGATCGGCGTCGGCGACGCGCTCGGTCGGGCCGCCGGCCGGGGCGGGCGGGCGCGGTACCTCGGGAACCGGGCGTTCCGCCATTGCGGACAGTCTGCCCCTAACGACGGGGCCAAGTCGGATCTGACGACCCTTCAGGTCGGCCCCGGGGCAGCCGTTAGGCTCCTGCGTCGTGCGAGGGATCATCAGCGCGGCGGGGTACGTGCCGTACCGGCGCCTCTCCCGGGCCGACATCGCGACCTTCATGGGCGGCGGTGGGGGCAAGGGGACCAGGTCGGTCGCATCGCACGACGAGGACACGACCACCTTGGGGTTCGAGGCGGCCCGGCTGGCTTTGCGCGGTGCCGTGGGACGCACGCCCGACTCGTTGTGGTTCGCCACGGCGCAGCCGGCCTACCTGGACAAGACCAATGCCACGGCCGTGGTGGCGGCGCTGCGTCTGCCCGGCGAGGTCGCTGCCTTCGACTTCGGCGGCGCACTCCGTTCAGGCATGGGGGCGTTGGCCGCCGCGTTGGGGGGCGGGGGCACGACGCTGGTGGTAGCGGCCGACACGCGCGACGGGCTGCCGACGAGCGGTGACGAGGCCGCGGGCGGCGACGCCGGGGCCGCGGTCGTGGTCGGAGAGGGACCGGGCCTGGTGGCCGAGTTCGTGGCCACTGCGTCAGCGACGGACGAATTCACGGATCGTTGGCGGGCCCCGGGCGAGCGCACGTCGAGGCTGTGGGAAGAGCGTTTCGGGGAGAACCGCTACATCGCATTGGGCCAGGAGGCGTTGGGCCGGGCGATGAAGGCCGCCGGCGTCGAGCCCGGCGGCGTCGGGCGGTTGGCCATCACAGGAATGCACGGCCGCGCCGTCTCGGGTCTGGCGAAGAAGCTGGCGCTGGGTGACGGGGTCGTGGCCGATGATCTGAGCTCGAGCGTGGGCCAGAGCGGGACGGCGCATCCGCTCCTGGTGCTGGCGTCGACGCTCGAGTCGTTGGCGGCGGAGGGGGCGCCGGCGGGGACGGTGGTGGTGCTGGTGCATCTCGCCGACGGGGCCGACGCCATCGTGCTGCGGACGACCGACGCGCTCGGGTCCTGGCGCGCGGCGCGGACGGTGGCTGGGCAGGTGGCAGCCGGCGCGCCGCTCACCTACGCCAAGTTCTTGTCGTGGCGGGGGCAGCTCCGGCCGGAGCCGCCCCGGCGGCCGGAACCGGCGCGGGTGTCGAGCACGGCGGCGCACCGGAACGAGGAGTGGAAGTTCGGGTTCGTCGGTTCGAAGGACCGCAGCTCGGGGGCCGTGCACATGCCGCCGGCGCGGGTGTCGATGACGGGCGGCGCGGTCGACGACATGGAGCCGGTGCCGATGTCCGACGCCGTGGGGACCGTCGTGACGTGCACGGTGGACCGGCTGGCCTACTCGCCGAGCCCTCCGATCGTGTTCGCCGTCGTCGACTTCGACGGGGGCGGCCGGTTCCCGGTGGAGCTGACCGATACGGACGCGGACGAGGTGCGGGCGGGCAGCCGGGTCGAGATGACGTTCCGACGGTTGTTCAGCGCCGACGGTATCCATGACTACTTCTGGAAGGGACGCCTGGTGCGTGACGAGTCGGAGTCGGAGGGCAGCTGATGGGATCGCACGGTGTTCGGGACAAGGTGGCGATCGTCGGGATGGGCTGCACCAAGTTCGCCGAGCTGTGGGACAAGGGGCTCGACGACCTCATCGTGGACGCGTCGACGGAGGCGTTCTCGTCGGCCGGCGTCGTGAAGGACGACATCGACGCCTATTGGTTCGGGACCGCACAGAGCGGGATGAGCGGCATCGCCCTGGCGCGGCCGCTGCAGCTGAAGAACAAGCCCGTAACGCGGGTCGAGAACTATTGCACGACTGGTTCGGAGGCGTTGCGCGGTGCGGTCTACGCGGTGGCGTCGGGAGCGTACGACGTGGCGATGGCCGTGGGGGCGGAGAAGGTCAAGGACAGCGGGTACCAGGGTTTGAACGCGATGAACCCGCCCGGTGACGGCACGGCGCGGACGTTGACGGCGGCGGCGATGTTTTCCATGGTGGCGCCTGCCTACGGACAGAAGTACGGCGTCGACGACGAGACCATGGGCGAGGTGCTGGCGTCGATCGCCGTGAAGAACCACTACAACGGGGCCCGCAATCCCCGGGCCCAGTTCCGGCGGGAAATCACCAAGGAGACGGCGCTGGCGTCGCCCCGCTTGGCCGGCGGCTTGGGGGTGTACGACTGCTCGGGGGTCGCGGACGGGGCGGCGGCGGCGATCGTTGTGCGGGCCGAGGACGCGCTGCGCTACACGGACAAGCCCTTGTACATAAAGGGTTTGTCGTTCGCCGCTGGGAGCGGGTCGGGACTGATCGATCCCGGTTACGACTACACCTACTTCCCCGAGTGCGAGGCGGCGGCGTTGGACGCGTACGCGCAGGCCGGGATCACCGACCCGCGGCGCCAGCTGGCGATGGCCGAGGTGCACGACTGCTTCACGCCGACGGAGCTGGTGCTGATGGAGGACTTGGGATTTGCTCCGCGGGGGTCGGCGTGGAAAGAAGTGCTGGCGGGGACGTTCGCGTTGGACGGCGACCTGCCCGTCAACCCCGACGGCGGGTTGAAGAGCTTCGGGCACCCGGTCGGTGCGTCGGGGCTGCGGATGTTCTTCGAGTGCTGGCTACAGATGCGGCGCGAGGCGCCGGAGGACCGGCAGATCGCGACCGTGGACCGGGGGCTGGCCATGACGCACAACCTGGGCGGGTATCCAGGCGAGATGGTGTCCTTCGTGTCGGTCGTGGGGAACGCACTCGGCTGACCTGGGCCGGACGCCGCTGACGCTGACGCTCACGCTCCCGCTCAGTCGAGCAGCAGGTCCAGCGACGTGTACTCGAGGCCGTGCGCGTCGGCCACCGGCTTGTAGACGACCTTGCCGTCGGCGACGTTGACGCCTTCGGCGAGGGCGTGGTTGGACCGGGCGGCCTTTTGCCAGCCCTCGTCGGCGATGCTCATCGCGTACGGCAGGGTGGCGTTGGCCAGGGCGTGCGTCGACGTGTGCGGCACGGCGCCCGGCATATTGGAGACCGAGTAGAAGATCGTCCCGTGGACCTCGTAGACGGGATTCGAGTGCGTCGTGGGGTGCGTCGACTCGAAGCACCCTCCCTGGTCGACCGAGATGTCGACCAGGACCGAGCCGGGCCGCATCTGTGCCACGAGCGCATCCGAGACCAGGTGCGGGGCCCGTGCCCCGACGACGAGCACGGCGCCGATAACGATGTCGGCGTCGGCACAGACCTCTTCGATGGCGTGCTGTGACGACGCGATCGTCTCAAGCTCGCCCCGGAAGTGATGGTCGACCTCGCGCAGTTTGTCGAGGTTGCGGTCGAGGATGAAGACCTCCGAGTGCATCCCCACGGCAATGGTGGCGGCCGCGAAGCCGGCCACACCGGCCCCGAGGATGACGACCCGGGCGCAGCGGACGCCGGGCACGCCGCTGACCAGGACGCCCCGCCCCCCGCCTGGTCGCATGAGGTGATGGGCCCCCATGAGTGGCGCCATGCGGCCGGCGACCTCGCTCATCGGTGCGAGGAGGGGCAGCGAGTTGTCGGGCAGGCGGACTGTCTCGTATGCGATGGCGACGTTTCCCGCCGCGAGCAGGGCGTCGGTGCACGCGCGAGACGCAGCGAGGTGCAGATAAGTAAAGAGCGTCTGGCCGGAACGGAGGCCGAGGCGGTGGTATTCCTCGGGCAGCGGCTCCTTGACCTTGCAGACCAGGTCGGCGGCGGCCCACAGCTCGTCGACGTCGTCGATGATCATCGCCCCCGTGCGGACGAACTCGGCGTCCGACATGGCCGAGCCATCGCCTGCGCCCTTGTGGACGAGCACGGTGTGGCCCGCCGAGGTGAGCTCACGTACCCCGGCCGGAGTGACGGCCACGCGCCACTCGTCCTCCTTCACTTCGGTGGGGACGCCGATGATCATGACTACTCCTCGATGTTGCTCATCACGTGCTTGATGCGTGTGTAGTCCTCGAACCCATACATCGACAGGTCCTTGCCGTACCCGGAGCGCTTGAAGCCACCATGGGGCATCTCGGCCACGAGCGGGATGTGGGTGTTGATCCAGACGCAGCCGAAGTCGAGGTCGCGCGCCATGCGCATGGCCCGCCCGTGGTCCCGGGTCCAGACGGAGGAGGCCAATCCGTACTCGACCCCGTTGGCCCACCCGAGCGCCTCGGACTCGTCACTGAACTCCTGCACCGTGATGACCGGGCCGAAGACCTCGGACTGGATCAATTCGTCGTCCTGGCGGAGACCGGCGACGACGGTGGGGGCAAAGCAGTACCCGCGGTCGCCGACCTGGGCTCCGCCCGTCAGGACCGCGGCATGAGCGGGCGTGCGCTCGAGGAAGCCCCGGACACGCTCGAGCTGGCTGGCGTTGTTCAACGGGCCGTAGTCGGCACCGGTGTTGTCGTTGCCACCGACCGTCGTGGCCTCCGCCTGTTCGACGAGCGCGGCCAAGAGGTCGGCATGGACGCGGGGGGCGGCGAGGACACGCGTCGCGGCGGTGCAGTCCTGCCCGGCGTTGAAGTAGCCGGCACCCGCGATGCCCTCGGCGGCGGCGGCGGCGTCGGCGTCGTCGAACACGATTACCGGCGCCTTGCCGCCGAGCTCGAGATGCACTCGCTTGAGTGTCGGGGCGGCCGCCGCGGCGACCTCCATGCCCGCTCGCACCGAGCCTGTCACCGACACCATGGCGGGCGTCTCGTGCGCGACGAGGGCTCGACCGGTGTCGCGGTCACCGCAGACCACGTTGAAGACGCCTGGAGGAAGGTGCTCGGCCATGATCTCGGCCATGAGGAGCGCGGTGACGGGCGTCGTGTCCGATGGCTTGAGCACCATGGTGTTGCCTGCGGCCAGTGCCGGCGCGAACTTCCAGACGGCCATCATCATCGGGTAGTTCCACGGCGTGACGGCGCCGCAGACCCCGATGGGTTCACGTCGGACGAACGAGGTGTGGCCCGCCATGTATTCGGAGGCGGCCAGGCCCTCCAGATGGCGGGCGGCCCCGGCGAAGAACCGGATCTGGTCGACCATGGGCGGGATCTCCTCGTCCATGGTCAGCTGGAACGGCTTGCCCGTGTTCTCGGACTCGGCGCGGACCAGGTCCTCGGCCCGGGCTTCGAGCGCGTCCGCGATCCGAATGAGGGCGAGGCTGCGCTCAGAGGGCGTCGTGCGGCGCCATGTCGTAAAGGCTTCGGCCGCGATGGCCAGGGCGCGATCGACGTCGACCGCCCCCGAGAGGGGCGCCTCGGCGAACGCCTCCCCCGTCGAGGGGTCGATCAGCGAGGCAAGTGGACCATCCTCGGCGTCGCGATACGCGCCCCCGACGAAATTCTGCAACCTGCGCATACCGCTTCCTTCCTACGGAGGTCCCTTGGCTACCAGGATCACAGAACCTCGCGCCCCCAACAAGCGTTTTCGCAATATCGCGGCCCTAATATGACGAATTCTGCTTGACTAGACCCGAAGAGATGACACAATTCTGCATTACGGGGGATTCGGCCCTGGAATCAGACCGAAGCGAGGTGTGAGATGCCCGAGACGGACGGGCACGGGGAAATGGACGCGTCGAGCGACCCAGGGCCGTCGGCTGGCACTCTCCTCGACGGGCCCAACCGGGCCATCATCGAGGCGCTTCAGCGCGACGGGCGTCAGCCCTACGGGGCGATTGCCGAAGCGGTCGGGTTGTCGGAGGCCGCGGTGCGGCGCCGGGTCCAGCGGTTGCGCGAATCGGGGATCATGCAGATCGTCGCCGTGACCGACCCGCTCCAGCTCGGCTTCACGCGTCAGGCGATGATCGGGATCTCGGTCGAGGGTGACGTGCGCCGCGTGGCCGAGAAGCTCTCCGCGCTACCCGAGGTCGACTACGTCGTGATGTGCGCTGGCTCGTTCGACGTCCTCGTCGAAATTGTCTGCGAGGACGACGAGCGGCTCTTGCACGTCCTCAACGACTCAGTGCGGAGCATCCCCGGCGTGCGCGCCACCGAGACCTTCTTGTATCTAAAGCTGGCCAAACAGACCTACACCTGGGGCACGCGATGAGCGGGCCCGTCGAAATTCCGGAAGGACGATGACCATGCCGAACACCCCCTCTCCTGGAGAGCGATCGAGCTGGGGAGCTGGCGCATCGCGCCTGGCCGACCGAGCCCCAGGCGACGCACGCGTCACCGAGACCCCGCATCTCAGCGACCAGGCGGCACGGCACCTCTGGATGCACTTCAGCCGCATGGGTTTGTACACGGACCACGAAGTGCCAGTCATCGTGCGGGGCGAGGGCGCCTGGGTCTGGGACCAGCACGGGAAGAAGTACCTGGACGGCCTGGCGGGGCTCTTCACCTCACAGCTCGGGCACGGGCGCACGGAGCTGGCTCAGGCCGGCGCCAAACAAGCCGAGACGCTCGCCTACTTCCCGCTCTGGACGTACGCCCACCCTCGCGCCGTGGAGCTCGCCGACCGGGTGGCGGCGTTGGCTCCGGGCGACCTCAACCGGGTCTTCTTCACGTCCGGCGGCTCCGAGGCCGTCGAGTCGGCATGGAAGGTGGCGCGTCAGTACTTCAAGATGATCGGGCAGCCCGAACGCACCAAGGTGATCAGCCGGAACATCGCATACCACGGGACCTCCATGGGCGCGCTGTCGATCACCGGCATCCCCGCGTTGCGCACCCCGTTCGAGCCCTTGGTACCCGGTGCGATCAAGGTGCCGAATACGAACTTCTACCGAGCCGAGGTGTTCGCCGACGACGAGGTCGCGTTCGGGCAATGGGCGGCCGACGAAATTGAGCGGGCGATCGAGCGCGAAGGGCCCGAGACCGTGGCCGCTGTGTACCTGGAGCCGGTGCAGAACGCCGGGGGTTGCTTCCCGCCTCCACCCGGTTATTTCGACCGGGTCCGGGAGATCTGCGACCGCCACGGCGTCCTGCTCGTATCTGACGAGGTCATCTGCGCGTTCGGCCGGCTGGGCTACTGGTTCGGCTCCCTGCGCTACGGCTACCAGCCCGACATCATCACGGTGGCGAAGGGCCTGACCTCGGGGTATGCACCGCTCGGCGCCATGATCGCCTCCGACCGGATCATGGAGCCCTTCCTCGCGCCGGGGGCCTCGTTTCTGCACGGCTTCACGTTCGCCGGCCACCCGGTCAGCTGCGCGGTCGCGCTGGCCAACCTCGACGTCTTCGAGGGGGAGCAGATCCTCCAGCACGTCCAGGCGACCGAGGGCGCGTTCCGCGCCGCCCTCGAAGGGCTCTACGACCTCCCGATCGTGGGCGACGTGCGCGGGGCGGGCTTCTTCTATGGGATCGAACTCGTGAAGGACAAGGCGACCCGGCTGTCCTTCAACGACGAGGAGTCGGAGCGCCTCCTACGAGGCTTCCTGTCCGGTGCCCTATTCGAGGCCGGGCTCATCTGCCGGGCCGACGACCGCGGCGACCCCGTCATCCAGCTGTCGCCCCCGCTCATCTGCGGGCAGGAAGAGATCGACTTCATGGCCTCGACACTGCGCGAAGTGCTCACCGAGGCGTGGCGCCGGATGTAACGCCGGGCAGCGCCGCGGGCTACCAACGGCTCTCTCTGTGGTGGGAGGCGATTCCCGTTCCCCTGCCGGCGCGTCCCGCCCTCACCGAGGACCTCTCCGTCGACGTCTGCATCGTCGGAGCGGGGTTCACGGGTCTGTGGACGGCCTACTCGCTCGCCCTCGCCGACCGTTCACTTCGTATCGCCGTCGTCGAGCGCGAGGTCGCGGGGTTTGGGGCGTCCGGTCGCAACGGGGGCTGGTGCTCGGCGCTGTTCGCGACGTCCGACGCCGCATTGGCCCGGCGCCACGGGCCTGACGCCATGCGTTCGATGCGGCACGCCATGCAGCGGACCATCGACGCGGTGGGAGCCAGCGCAGCGAAAGAAGGTATCGACTGCCATTTTGAAAAGGGCGGGACCCTTGTCCTTGCACGGAGCGAGGCCCAGAAGGTGCGGGCGCTTGCGGCCGTCGACGAGGAACGGACACTGGGCTTTGGCGAGGAGGACTTACGCTGGCTCGGGCCGGAGGAGACCCGCGCTGTCCTCGGCGCCTCAGAGGTGATCGGGGCGACGTTCACTCCGCATTGCGCGGCGATCCAGCCGGCGCTGCTGGCCCGGGGTTTGGCCGACGCGGTCGAACGCTACGGCGTGCGCGTCTTCGAGCACACCGAGGTCACCGAAATCCGGTCCGCAACAGCAGGGGCGGCATCCGTCGTGACGTCGGGCGGCACGATCAGAGCGGACGTGGTCGTACGGGCGACGGAGGCGTGGACGCCGACGCTGCCGGGCTCGCGCCGGGACATCGTCCCGGTGTACTCACTCATGGTGGCGACCGAACCGCTTGACCCCGCGTTCTGGTCGGACGCCGGTCTCGAAAGGCGCGCCACGTTCGCCGACCATCGGCACATGATCATCTACGGGCAACGGACGGCAGACGGTCGCCTCGCCTTCGGCGGCCGGGGAGCGCCGTATCACTACGGTTCGGCGGTACGCCCCGAGTTCGACCGGGAGCCGGCAGTGCACGCGTTGTTGCGGGAGACGCTGGTCGATCTGTTCCCGTCCTTGCGCGAGGCGCGATTCACCCATTCCTGGGGTGGGCCATTGGGCATTCCGCGCGACTGGCACTCCTCCGTCGGCTACGACCGTCGCTCCGGGCTGGCCTGGGCCGGCGGGTATGTCGGTGACGGCGTGGCCACCTCCAACCTGGCCGGGCGCACGCTGGCCGATCTCATCACCGGGAACGACTCCGAGCTCACAAGGCTGCCGTGGGTGAACCATCACTCACCCCGCTGGGAGCGCGAGCCAATGCGCTGGTTGGGCGTCAATGCCGGGCTGTGGACGATGAAGCTGGCCGACCGGAGCGAGACCCGCCGCGGACGCCCGAGCAAGACCGCGACAATCCTTGGACGCCTCCTCGGCCAATGATCGGTGTCAAAATCTCGGCCATGCAGGAACCGGTGGAGACAAGTGGTGACGTCGCCCCGCCCAGCGCGGCCACCGGTTGGGCGGTCAGCCAGCTGATCTACACCTACGCCGAGCGCATTGACGAGGGGGACTTTGCCGGGGTGGCCGAGCTGCTCGAGCACGCGACGATGACGTTCGAGGGCTTCGGCGACGCGGTCAGCGGGCGCGAGGCGATAGAGAAGCTCTATACCCGCAGCACCCGGCGCTACGAGGACGGGACGCCGCGTACCAAGCACGTGATGACCAACGTGCTGGTGGACGTCGGTGATGATGGCACGAGCGCCGCCAGCCGCTCGTACTTCACGGTGCTCCAGGCCGTGCCTGGCGAGATGGCGCTGCAGCCCGTGATCGCCGGCCGATACCGCCACACGTACCGGCAGGTGCAGAGCCAGTGGCGCGTCGAGACAATGCACGTCATGATCGACCTGGTGGGAGACCTCGGACATCACATGCTGTTCGACCTGACGCCATGAGGCTCTCGCTCGAATACCGATGGAACTGCAGCCCCGAAGCATTCTGGGCTCTCTATTTCGACCCCGACTTCACGGTCCGGATGCACCTAGAGGCCCTGGGGTCCACCTCGGCCGAGGTCGTCTCCCAGCAGGGTGACGTCACCGGCGGGTTGGTGCGGACTATCCGTTACGGACAGCGACCGAACATGCCGGGCCCGGTGCGCAAGATCTTCGGGGACGAGGTCGTCACCACCGAGGTGAGCACGTTCGATCCCGCTGCATCGACTTCGACCTTCACGATGACGCCCGGGACCATGGCCGACAAGACGCAGATCGAAGGCGCCATCGCGCTGGCGGTCAAGGAGGGCGCCACTCTCGAGACGTTCTCTCTGGACGCCCGGGTGAAGATCTTCGGAGCCGGCCCCATCGTGGAGCGCTTCATTGAGCACCAGGCGCGCGACATGCAGGGCAAGGCAGTGGACTTCATGCGCACCCAGCTCGGAGGCTGAGCGCCACCTGCGGCGTCGAGCCGCCAGACGGCTCGAATACTTGACGCACGGTCGGGCAACCCCAATGGTGTAGCCGTCCATCCCTCGGTCGCCTCTGTGGGGCGTCCATGATGGATCTCGAGGCGACCACAAGGGAGGTAGCAACGGTGACGGTCACCGAGGACTTCGCCGAAGACGTGGCGATCATCCACGACCCCGAGTCCAAAGAGGCGTTCCACGTCGAGCAGCACGGGATCGACTTCATTCCCGAGAGCGAGCGCTGGGCGACGCCGAGGGACGTGTTCGGGATGTGGGCCGGGGCGAGCGTACAGATCGAGTACTTCATCTACGGCGCCATCCTGATGACATTCGGCTTTACGTTCGCTCAGGCGCTGTCGCTCATCATCATTGGCAACTTGTCGTTCTTCCTTCTCGGGCTGTGCTCGTTGCAAGGGCCGAACGCCGGAACCACGGTCATGGCCATCAACCGAGCGCCCTTCGGGCCGAACGGATCGCGGCCCATCGCATTCTTCAACTGGGTCACCCAGATCGGATTCGAGGTCGAAGGGCTCATCCTCATCGTCGGGGCGGGCATCGTCCTCATGATCAAGGCGGGCTTCCTGCCTGGCGATCCCGCCAAGGTCGTGCTGGTCATCCTCGCCGTGCTGATCCAGGGGATTCTCCCGTTCCTTGGCCACGCCGCAATCGTCAAGACGCTCCGACTACTGGTGCTTCCCTTCGTCGTGCTCTTCGCCGTGATGCTCGGGTTTTCCATTCCACACGCACAACTCAACGCAGTACCCCACGGAGCGGGTTGGCAGCTCTACATGGCCGGCCTTGCTTTTACAATCGCCCTCAGCGGGCTCGGCTGGACCGAGAACGGCAACGACTACACGCGCTACTGCCCCACCAATACCTCCAGGAAGGGGATTGTCGGATGGGTCTTCCTCGGCACGGCCGTGCCGGAGATCCTGATCATGACACTCGGCGCAGTTGTCGGAACGTTCGTCGCGAACATCGGCGGGACGGCAGGGGCGCTCATCCCGTTCGCCCATCAGAGCTTCATCCCCGCATGGTTCGTCGTGGTTTTTCTCATCTTTGCCGTCGTGCAGATCTTCGGCATCAACAGTCTGGACATGTACTCGTCTGGAGTCTCACTTCAGGCAATCGGCGTTCCGGTCAAGCGCTATCACGCTGTGCTCATCGACTGTGTCATCGCCTTCGGCGTCACGATGTACGCCGTCTTCAGCTCGTCGTTCACGACGTACCTGTCGGACTTCGTCGACGTCGTGATCATTTGGATCGCGCCCTGGAGCGCCATCTTCCTCGTGGATTGGGTTCTTCGCCGCTCTCGCTATGTGCCGAGCCAGCTACAGAAGACCGGGCGCGACTCGCTCTACTGGCGCAGGGGCGGCGTCCACTGGCCCGCGTGGATCGCCCAGCTGATCGGCATGTTCGCCGCCATCTCGGCGCTGTCGGCGACGTTCACCGTTCCCCACTGGCTGAACGAGGTCACGTACCACAATCAGGGAGCCGACTTCAGCGTGTTCCTCGGGATGGGCGTGGGTGGGCTCGTCTACGGGGTCCTGGCCTGGCGGGGCGTCCGTGGTCGCGAGGGCGACGCGCAGGACAGCCTCCTGCACGAGGAAGGGCTGCTCGCCGCCTGAACGGGCCCGGCGTGAGCGCCCGGCCGGCATCCCTGTCGCTCAGTCCCAGTCTTCGGCCAGGCCGCCTCGGCCGTCGGGGTGGAACAAGGGCATGGCGCCGAGGGTCCGCACCAGCGCGGCGTCCTCGCCGAGAGCGCGCCTCCATCCCCCACCCTCGGTCATCAGGGTGCCGATGACCACGGGTATCGCATCCATGCGCCGCACCAGGCGCAAGGCCGAGGACAACGAGGCACCGGTGGAGATGACGTCGTCGACGATGGCAACCCTGCGGCCGCGGACGGCGTCGACCCGGGCCGGATCCATCCGCAGCCGTTGGGGCTTGTCCGTCGTGATGGAGTAGACGGGCTCGGACCACGTCTCGCCCAGGTGGATTTTCGGGGTCTTGTGGAGGATGACGTAGTCATCGAGGCCGAGGGCGCGACTGGCCTCGATGGCCAGCGGAATCCCCATCGTCGCGACGGACACGACGATGTCGGGTTCGGCCGGCCGCATCATCTCGGCCAGCTCCCGCCCCGCCGTCTCTGCGAACTTCACCCCCATGTCGACGCAAATGAGCAACGCGATCGTCAGCTCATCGGACAGGGCGACGAGCGGAAGCTCCACGGTCTGGCTCCCGACCGTGGTCGTATAGGTACGAGCGGCGGTCGTCGTCATGGCTCATAAGGAGCATAGGTCCGCTGTCCCTGGCGTTCGCCGCCTCGAGGTAATCACAGTGGCGCGGGGAGGAACCGGCCTGTAAAACCTCGGGCGGGGAAAGGGGCGCTCTTGGACGGTGAGCCGAGGTTGACGACGCGGCGGTCTCCCTCCACCGCAGCCGGCTCGACGGGACGTTCCGGCGGTCCCTTCGACCCCCGGCTGCTGCACTATGCGCGGGCGACACGCGCCTACCTGCTCCTGTCGATCGCCGTCGGCGGGGCGGCGGCGTTCGCAGTGATCGCGCAGGCCTGGCTGATCGCCACGATCGTGAGCGGCGCCTTCATCGACCACCGCGGGGTGGCGTCGCTGCGGGCGCCGGTGATCGCGCTGCTCGCCATTGTGGCGGGACGAGCCCTGCTCGCTTGGGCCGCCGAGAGGGCCGCCTTCCGAGCCTCGGCCTCGGCCAAGTCAGACCTGCGCCGCGCCGCCGCAGAACGAGCCGCCGCACTCGGGCCGGCCGCGCTCGACCGGCGCGACACGGGCCAAGTGGCCGTACTCCTGACTTCGGGCATCGACGCCCTCGACGGCTACTTCTCCCGCTACCTGCCCCAGGTGCTCCTCGCCGTGATTGTCCCCCTCGCCGTCATCGGCGTGGTCGCCGGCGCGGACTGGGTCAGCGCTGTGCTGATCGCCGTCAGCGTGCCGCTCATCCCGATCTTCATGGCCCTGGTCGGTACGACGACCCGGGACCGCACGGCCAAACGGATGCGCGCGCTGCAGAAGCTGGCTGGGCATTTCCTCGACGTCGTGACCGGACTCCCCACGCTCAAGGTGTTCGGCCGGGCCAAAGCGCAGGCCCGCTCCATCGCCGACGTCACCGACCGCTATCGCTCCGCCACCATGGCGACGCTCCGGCTGACCTTCCTGTCGTCGCTCGTGCTCGAGCTCCTGGCCACCGTGTCGGTCGCCCTGGTGGCGGTTGCGGTGGGGCTGCGCCTTCTCGGCGGCAGCCTGGGCTTCCACCACGCGTTCTTCGTGCTCGTGCTGGCACCCGAGGCGTACCTTCCCCTGCGCGCCCTCGGCACCCACTTTCACGCCAGCGCGGACGGAATGAAAGCGGCGGAGGAGATCTTCGAACTGATTGAGGCGCCCGATGTGGGGACTGGCGGCGGGCGGCGGCGCGCCGCCGGCACGGGCATCCTCATCCGCGACCTGGAATTCACATACCCGGGCCGGCGGATCCCCGCGCTCCACGAGGCGGAGCTGACCGTCCAGCCGGGGGAAACGGTCGCGCTCACCGGCCCAAGCGGGTGTGGCAAGTCGACACTGCTCTCCGTCGTCCTCGGTCTGCGGCGCCCCGACGCCGGCATCGTCCGTCTCGGTGAGGTCGACCTGGCCGACGCCGACCTCGACGACTGGCGCGACCACCTGGCCTGGGTGCCGCAGCGGCCTCACCTCTTCGCCCGCACCGTGGCCGAGAACGTCAGGCTCGGACGGTCGGATGCGAGCGACGCCCGCATCGCTGCCGCACTCGATGCCGCTGGCCTGACCGAGGTCGTCCGACGGCTTCCGCACGGTGTCGAAACCCAGTTAGGCGAAGGCGGGGTGGGGCTCTCGGCCGGGGAGTGTCAACGCCTCGCCCTGGCCCGGGCCTTCGTGCGGAACGCGCCACTTTTGTTGCTGGACGAGCCGACGGCCAGCCTCGACAACGAGACAGAGGCGGACGTCCTCGCCGCCATCCGTGCATTGCTCAGCGGCCGGACGGCCCTGATCGTGGCGCACCGCCCCGCGTTGGCCGCCCTGGCCGACCGGGTGGTGGAGCTGCCGCCGGCGCCGGTCCCGGTGGGCGACGTCGGGGTTGCGAACACATGAGCGACCACCCGGCCGGAACGCTGCGCACGCTCGCTATCGCGAGAAGTGCGCGGCGCCGGCTGGCCGATGCCTCGTTGCTGGGCGCCGGGGCGATCGGCGCATCGATCGCCTTGATGGCCACATCGGCCTGGTTGATCTCGCGGGCGGCCCAGCACCCGGCCGAGGCCTCGCTGACCCTCGCCATCGTCGGCGTCCAATTCTTCGGGCTCTCGCGGGGGTTCCTGCGCTACGGAGAGCGGCTGGTGGGACACGATGCTGCGCTGCGTGTGCTGGCCGACCTGCGCGTGCGCGTCTACGAACGCCTCGAAGCGATCGCGCCCGCCGGCCTGCCTCTCTTCCGGCGCGGTGACCTCATGGCGCGGGTCGTCAACGACGTGGACTCACTCCAGGACGTGGTCCTGCGGGTGGTCGAGCCGTTTGCCGTCGCCACCATCGTGGGGATCGCCACGGTCGGCGCCATGTGGTGGATCCTCCCGCAAGCCGGTCTCGTGCTGCTCTTTGCCTTGGGGCTCTCCGCTACCGCCGTGCCGTGGCTCACTGGCCGCCTGGCGACGCGCGAGGAGGCCAAGCAGTCGACGGTGCGTGGCGAGCTGGCCGCGGAGGTCGTCGACCTGCTCGCCGGCGCGCCCGAGTTGGTCGTGATGGGTGGGACGGGCGCACAGCTCGGCCGCATCGCAGAGGCGGACGGACGCTTGCGCGCCCTGGCCCGGCGTGGTGCAGGGACGGCTGGGATCGGACTCGCGCTGACGACCGCGCTCACCGGGCTGGCCAGCTGGGGCGCGCTGACGGTGGGCGTGCGCGCCACGCACGGCGGCTCACTGAACGGCGCCCTCCTCGCGGTCTTGGCGTTGGTGCCGCTCGCCGCGGTCGAGCTCGTCTCTCCCCTGCCCGCCGCCACCCAGGCCCTGCAGCGTTCGCGCGTCGCCGCGGGACGGGTCTTCGCCGCCATGGACGCACCCGCCGTCGTCAGCGACCCTCGCCGCCCCGTCGCCTTGGGGGAAGGACCACATACGGTGGCGGTCCATTCGGTGTGGGCCTCGTACCCCGGTGCCGGGCGCTCCGCCCTACGCGGGGTCGACCTGACGTTGCGGCCCGGCCACCGCGTGGCGCTGGTCGGGCCGAGTGGGGCGGGCAAGTCGACGCTGGCCGACGTCCTCGTTCGCTTTCTGCCGGCCGACGCCGGCGAGATCACCCTCGACGGAGTGCCCTATGAACGCCTGGCGGCGGACGACGTCCGGCGGATAGTCGGGCTCGTCGAGCAGCGACCACACCTCTTCGACACCACGTTGGCCGAGAACCTGCGGATCGGCCGGCGCTCGGCCGGCGATGACGAGTTGGCCCTTGTCCTCGAGCGGGTCGGGCTCGGCTCAGGGCTCGGGGGATTGCCCGACGGCCTGGCGACGGAGGTCGGCCCGATGGGGGCGCGGCTCTCGGGCGGCCAGCGCCAGCGCGTCGCCGTGGCGCGGGCGCTGCTGGCCGACTTTCCCATCCTGGTGCTCGACGAGCCGGCGGAGCATCTCGAACCGGCGGCCGCGGACGCCCTCACGACCGACCTGATCGCCGTGACGGAGGGTCGCGCCGCCCTCCTGATCACGCACCGGCTCTCGAGCCTCGATCGGGTGGACGAGATCGTGGTCCTCGAACGTGGCGCGGTCGTCGAGCGGGGCACCCATGCCGCCCTGCTCAAAGCCGGCGGCCGCTTCGCGGCCATGTGGTGGGAGGAGCGGATGGGTGACCGGCCGGCCCACCCCGCGCTGACCCCGCCCGCCGCCCCGACGCCGCCCGCGTCCGCCCCACCCGAGGCGACCCCGACCATCAACGAAGGAGGCGAGACACGGTGAGCCTGGATCTGGCCCGCTGGCAGTTCGCCAGCACGAGCATCTACCACTTCCTCTTCGTCCCGATCACCATCGGCCTCGCCTTCCTCGTGGCGTTGCTCGAGACCGGGTGGTACCGCAACGGGGACGCCACCTACCTCCGCCTGGCGCGCTTCTTCGGTGCCCTCTTGCTCATCAACGTGGCGATCGCGGTCGTCACGGGTCTCATCCAGGAGTTCGAGTTCGGGATGAACTGGTCGGTCTTCTCCCGCCTGGTCGGCAACGTCTTCGGCGGGCCCCTGGCCTTCGAGGGGCTGGTCGCCTTCTTCTTGGAATCCACGTTCCTCGGCCTATGGATCTTCGGGTGGAACCGCTTATCGAAGAAGGCGCACCTGGCCTGCATCTGGATGGTCTCGGCCGGGACGGTGATCTCGGCCGTCTTCATCCTGGCGGCAAACTCCTGGATGCAGCACCCCGTCGGCTACACCCTCAACGGGGCCAAACAGCCCGTGCTGAACAATTTCTTCGCGCTCTTCACCAACCCCGTGTTCCTTTGGAGCTTCGTCCACGTGATCCTGGCGTCGCTCGTCACCGGGGCGCTGATCATGCTGGGCATCTCGGCCTGGCACCTGCGCCGCCAGACGGAGGTCGACGCGTTCCGCCGCACCGCGGTCATCTCACTCGTCGTCCTCTTGCTGTCGACGCCGATTGCGATCTTCGTCGGGAGCGAGCTCGGTGTCGTGGAGGCGACGTACCAGCCGATGAAGATCGCGGCGGCGGAAGCCCTGTGGAACACGTGCCCCAGCCACTGCGCGTTCTCCGCCGTCCAGATCGGCGGCGGGAAAAACGACCAGACCCCCACCCAGATCATTCTGATCCCGAGCCTGCTCTCCATCCTCGCCACCAACCACGTCGACGGCGAGGTGCAGGGACTCAACCAGCTCAATGCCGAGTACCAGAAGGAGTTCGGGCCTGGGGACTACGTGCCGAATGTCTTCATCCAGTACTGGTCGATGCGGGTGATGGCATACCTGGCCACCCTGGTCATGCTTTTCGCGCTGTGGGGAGCCTGGCTGCTCTATCGGCATCGCCTCGACCGCGCCCGCTGGTTCCTGCGCATCGCACCATGGGCGGTCGTCGTCCCGTTCTTGATGAACACCGCCGGGTGGATGCTTACCGAGAACGGGCGGCAGCCCTGGATCGTCCAGGGCCTCATGAAGACGGCCCAAGGAGTCTCGACGTCGGTCTCGACGACGGACGTCTGGATCTCGCTCGTTGTTTTCTATCTCATCTTCATCGCATTCGGGATCGCCGACACATGGCTGATGATCCGATACGGCCGCAAACCGCTCGATCACGACCCGATCGCCCGGTTCCTCAACGACAGCACCCCATCCGCCGAAGGGGGGCCGTCCGACGAGGACGAGCCCGCTCTCGTCTACTAGGAGGCCGGCATGACGCTCGGAGACTTCTGGTTCATCATCGCCGCCATCTTCTGGGTCGGCTTCTTCGTCCTCGAGGGATTCGACTTCGGCGTCGGCATGTTGCACGCCGTGCTCGGGCGCAACGACGTGGAGCGCAGGGTGTTGATCAACGCGATCGGACCGGTCTGGGACGGCAACGAGGTGTGGTTGATCGTCGCTGGGGCGGTGCTCTTCGCGGCGTTTCCGGGGTGGTACGCCACGATGTTCTCGGCTCTGTATCTGGCGCTGGTGCTGACGCTGGTCGCGCTCATCGTGCGAGGGCTCTCCTTCGAGTGGCAGCGCAAATTCGACGACCCGCGCTGGCGGTCCTTCTGGCGCTGGGGCCTGACCGTGGCCAGCGCGTTCATTCCCTTCCTCCTGGGCCTCGCGCTCGGCGATCTACTGCATGGCCTGCCCATCAACAGCCAGCACGAGTACACCGGCGGGTTCTGGCAACTGCTGACCCCCTTCGGCCTGTGGAGCGGCGTGACCTTCGTCGTCTTGTCTCTACTCTCCGGCGCGACGTTCCTGTCCCTGAAGACGACCGGCGAGCTGCACGAGCGAGCGCAACAGGCCGCCACCGCGATCGGAGTCGTCGCCGTCGTCGTGACGTTTGGGTTCATGACGTGGGTCCACGTCGGGCTGTCGAGCGGCTTCGTACCCGAACCTCTCGAGGCGGTCGCACTGTTGGGCGTCGTCGTGGCGGCGTGGGCGGCCCGCGAGCGCGCCGACGGCTGGGCCTTCATGGCGGCATGCGTGGGCATCGGGGGCACCGTGGGGTCGCTCTTCAACGAGCTGTTCCCGCGGGTCATGATCTCGAGCACCAACACCGCCTACAACTTGACGGTGCACAACACTGCGAGCCCGCCCTACTCCCTGAAGGTGATGACCGTGATGGCCGCGATCTTCTTGCCGATCGTGCTCGTTTACCAGGCCTGGACCTACCGGGTCTTCCGGCGGCGACTCTCGGTGCCGAAGGACGACCCCGACGACGGCCCGGCGCCGGCGACCGCGCCGGCGACCGCGAGGGACGGCGGCCCGGCCGCCACGCCGGCAGAGTCCACCTGACGCTCATATCGGCCGGGCGAGCCCGGCCCACCGGGACCTTTGGCCCTACAGCTGGCACGGGGGTTTCCGTACCATCGAATCGGTAGCCGAAGACGCTGGCGGTGATGGTCTGGCAACGTGCCTTTGCCTCACAGCCGAGTATGGGTTCGTCTCGGGCGACAAGAACCACGTTGCCCTTGGCGGCTCGGTTTTGTGGTTGTGCCCCACCCGACCGAACTCCCCCAGCGTCTTCGGCCCATTCTGGACTCCCGACTCCCTGCTCCCGACTCCCGGCTCCGAGCAGCAAGGCGGCACCGGCCGACCGCGGCGTAGCCAACTACATTCGCCGGATGATCCTCGACAATTTCCTCGTCACGGACCGGGTCGCCATCGTCACGGCCAGCGGGCGCGGCATTGGAGCCGGCGCTGCGGTGGCCCTGGCCGAGGCCGGAGCCGACGTCGTCCTCGCCGCCCGCACGGAGGACCAGCTCCGCGAGGTTGCCAAGCGGGTCGAAGCCGCCGGCCGCCGCGCCGTTGTCGTCCCCGGTGACCTGACCGACTTCGACCTCATGGCCTCGCTGGCCGAGACGGCACATGACGAATTCGGCCGACTCGACATCGTCGTCAACAACATGGGCGGCGCCATGCCACGGCCTTTCCTCGATACGTCGCCCCGCTTCCTCGAGGAGGCCTTCCGCTTCAACGTCTCGGCCGGCCACGCGTTGGTCAGGGCGGCGGTCCCCCGTATGCTCGAGGGCGATCATCCCGGTGGCGCGATCGTCAGCATCTCGTCGGTGATGGGTCATGTCGCCGGCCGGGGGTACATCGGCTACGGCACCGTCAAAGGTGCGGTCGAGCAGTACACCCGTTTGGCGTCGCGCGACCTGGCGCCCCGCATCCGGGTCAATGCCATCGGCGTCGGCTCCACGGCGACGTCCGCGCTCGACATCGTCATGTCGAGCGACGAACTGCGCACCGCCATGGAGGACGTCACCCCGCTCAAGCGGATCGGGCACGTCAACGACATCGCCGCCGCCATCCTCTACCTGGTCTCACCGGCCGGGGCCTACGTCACGGGCAAGATCCTCGAGGTCGACGGCGGCCTCCAGTCGCCCAACCTGGAGTTCCCGATCCCCGACCTCTAACCCTGCTGGTCCAGACCCGTACCCGGCCGCCCCGTACCTCGTCGTCCCAAAGGAGCCCCGCCCATGCCATACCGCGTCGTGCAATGGAGCACCGGGAACGTGGGGCGTCACGCCCTCGCCGGGATCGACGCGCACCCCGAGCTTGAGCTCGTCGGCCTGTTCGTCTCGAACCCCGACAAGGTCGGAAGGGACGCCGGCGAGCTCGCCGGGCTCGGGCACACCCTCGGCGTCTTCGGCACGAGCGACGTCGATGCGCTGCTTGCGCTCCGTCCCGATTGCATCATCCACACGGCCATGGCCGACGACCGCATCTTCGAGGCGCTGGCCGACCTGGAACGCTTCCTCTCTGCCGGCAGCAACGTCGTCTCATCAAGCCCGGTGATGCTCCAGTACCCCGCGCCGGACGATGCCATTGCGGCGCCGGTGCTCGCAGCGGCCGAGAAGGCAGGCGTTTCGCTCTTCGTCAACGGCATCGATCCCGGTTTTGCCAACGATGCGCTCCCGCTCGTCTTGTCGGGCATCAGCGAGCGGATCGAGGAGGTCCGGTGCTCCGAGGTGCTCAACTACAACACCTACAACCAGCCGATGGTCCTCTTCGACATCATGGGCTTCGGCCGCGACCTGCACGATGTGCCCATGCTGCTCAGCCCGGGCGTGCTCACCATGGCGTGGGGCAGCGTGGTGCGCCAGATCGCGGCGGGGCTCGGCGTCACCCTGACCGACGTCACCGAGTGGTACGAGCGTGAGGCCGCCCCCGAGGACTTCGAGGTCGACGCGGGCACGATCAAGGCGGGCACCGCCGCCGCGCTCCATTTCGAGGTGCGCGGCATGGTCGGCGACCGGGCCGTCGTGGTGCTCGAGCACATCACCCGCCTGCGCGACGACCTCGGGGCCGAGTGGCCCCAGCCGGCCGGGCAGGGGTGTTACCGCGTGCAGATCACGGGCGAGCCCAATTACACCCTCGACCTGCAGTTGATGGGGACCGACGGCGACCACAACACCGCCGGGCTCAAGGCCACCGCCATGCGCTTGGTCAACGCCGTCCCGGCGGTCATCGCCGCACGGCCGGGACTGGTGACCGCGCTCGACCTCCCGCTGGTGACCGGGCGCGGCCTCGTCGTCAGCTGATCAACTGACGGGAACGATCTCGCTCGTTTGCAGGACCGGCGCGATGTTCGTGTAGTTGGCGACGTCGGCCAGGACCTCACCCGTCGCCTCGGCACCCATCGCCGCCCCAAGGGCATCGACCGAGTCGAACTCGAAGTGCACGGCCGCCACGTAGGGACCGTCGACCCCTTTGTCGATCTGCGCCTCGGTGAGTCCCCAGGCCCGCATGGCCAGCGGCACGTGCTTCTCCCGGTAGTAGTCGTGGTCGAAGGTGGAGCCCTCGGCAGAGGGGTAGAACACGGACAGTCGGATCACCTGGTCGCTCCTTGTCTACGGGTCGGGACAGTCTGCCAGTCGTGGGGCTTCGGGAAAATATCTCTCAGACGTGTCGAGAACCCAAATCCGGCTCCGACGTCATCGTGAAAGGCGCCACAGGGGCGCCCTGAGAGGAAGGATGGAGCGATGCGCTACATGTTGATCCAGAACTACGGAGGCGTCGAAGGCGACTGCGCCCCGATGTACGAGTGGACGCCCGCCGAGGTCGCGGCACACGTCGAGTTCCAGCAGGCGCTGAACCGCCAGCTGGAGGAGCTCGGCGAGTTCGTCGACGGGCAAGGGCTCGCCGGTCCGGACGAGGCCAGGTTCGTCGTGTCCGACGGCATCACGCCGCTGGTGACCGACGGACCGTTCTCGGAGTCCAAGGAATTGCTGGCCGGCTACCGCATCGTCGAGGTCGACACGGCCGAGCGGGCCGTCGAGATCGCCGCGCTGATCTCGGCTGCGCCGGGCCAGGGCGGTGCCCCGATCCGCCAGCGCATCGAGGTGCGCCAGGTAATGAGCGCCCCCGACCCCGAGGTGTGAGCGTCTCCGACGTCCCTGACCGCGTCGAGGGCCTGCTGCGTGAACTGGCGCCGCGGGCCCTCGGCGCCGTTCTCCGCCGTTACGGCCACTTCGACGACGCCGAGGATGCCGTGCAGGAGGCGTTGGTCGCCGCTTCGAGCGCCTGGGTCGCCGACGGCCTGCCGGATAATCCGCTCGGATGGCTGATCCGGGCTGCGACCCGACGGATGACCGATCTCTACCGGAGCGAGGAAGCTCGCCGGCGCCGGGAAGACCTGGCGGCGTCGTGGTCGAGCGATCAGCTCGACCCTGCCACCGGGCGGGACGACACCCTCGCCCTCTTCTTCATGTGCTGCCACCCCTCGCTCCCAACCGCCTCTGCCGTGGCCCTGATGCTGCGCGCGCTGGGCGGCTTGACCACGAGAGAGATCGCCACCGCCTTTCTCGTGCCGGAGACGACCATGGCGCAGCGCATCAGCCGCGCCAAGCGCACCATCGCCGGGTCGGGCGAGCCTTTTGCTTTGCCCGATCCCGCAGCCCGGGATGAACGCCTCGCCCCCGTCTTGCGTGTCGTCTATCTACTCTTCAACGAGGGGTACGCCTCCAGTCACGGAGCGGAACTGGGTCGGGCCGACCTGGCCACCGAAGCGATCCGTCTGGGCCGCCTCCTCGACGAGCTCCTACCCGATGAAGCCGAGGTGACCGCGCTGCTGGCGCTGATGCTGCTGACCGAAGCCCGCCGGGTGGCCCGCACGACGGACACCGGCGCGCTGGTCCCGCTCAGCGAACAGGACCGGAATCACTGGGACCGCAGCCTCGTCGCGCAGGGCACCGCGCTGGCCGCGCGCTCCCTCGACCACAGCCCGATGGGCGAGTACGCGGCGCAGGCGGCGATTGCCGCGTTGCACGATGGGGCGCCGAGCCACGAAGAGACCGACTGGCGGCGCATCCTGTCGCTCTACACCGTCCTCGTGCGCCAGACCAACAGCCCCGTTGTGCGTCTCAACCGTGCTGTGGCCGTGGCGATGGTCGACGGACCCGAACCGGCGCTGGTCCTCGTCGACGAGCTGGCCGCTTCAGGTGCCCTCGCCGGCTCACACCGGCTCCACGCCGTGCGCGCGCACCTCTTGGAGACGCAGGGCGAGTTGCGCACGGCCAAGGCCGAGTACGTCGCCGCCGCCGCCCGGAGCGCCAACACGCGCGAGCGCGACTATCTCACCATGAAGGCAGCCGCGCTCGACGTGGTCGGCTTCAGTCCCCCGTCGAGGGATCGATGACCGTCGAAACGAGCGAGACGCTGTCGGCCGGGAAGCCACCGCAGCGGGCGTGCTCGAAGATGATGTCGGTATCCGGCGCCACGTAGACGCAGTAGATCTTGTCCTCGGTCACGTAGCTCTGGAGCCACTTGATCTCGGGTCCCAGGCTCGAGATGACCTTGTTGGACTTCTCGCTGATGTCGTGCAGCTCTTGAGCCGTCAACTTGCCTGCGCCGGGGAGCCCTCGCTCGATCACGAACTTCGGCATGCGTACAACCTCCAACCTGATAACGTACTGAGAGTATCTCTCCCACATACGATTGGTACGCAATTATGCATACTAAAGGTACGGCCGTCAAGCAGGACCGTCGCGTCGCGCAAGGCGACGCCACCCGGGCCTCGCTGATCAAGGCGGCCCGCGAGCTCTTCGGCGAGCAGGGGTACGTGGAGACGTCCATCGACGAGATCGTGGCGCGGGCGGGTCTCACCAAGGGCGCCGTCTACCACCACTTCAACGGCAAGGAGGGACTGTTCCGGGCCGTGTTCGAGCAGGTCCACCGCGAGGTCACCGACCAGGCGGCCGCCGAGTTCCTCGGCCCCGACTCGTGGACCGCGCTGTTGGACGGCTGCGCACTGTGGATCGACGCTCACCTCGACCCGTCGGTGCGGCGCATCGCCCTCCAGGACGCCCGCGCCGTCCTCGGTTGGGACGACGTGCGGGGGGTTGAGAACCGGTTCGGCGCGGTCGCGCTGCGCGGTGCGTTGCGCAAGGCGATGCACGCCGAGGTGCTCGAGCCGCGGCCCCTGCGCCCGCTGGCCCTCCTGCTCATGGGCGCACTCGGCGAGGGGTGCCTCTACATCGCGGAGTCCGATGCCCCCGAAGAAGCTCGTCGCGAGGTGTTGGGGCTTATCACCGACATGCTCTCGGCATTCCGCACCGAGACGCCGGCGACACCCGACTAGCGGAAGTCCCGGCTGGCCGGCACCGCCGTCCCCACGCCGAGCCCCTCGACCCGCTCGGCGTCGAAGCTCACCGCGCCCTGCCCCTTGCGCACGCGGCCCCGGATCAACAGGACCGGCGTGTGCCGGGCCACGTGCTTCCAACGCGCCCACGCGCCGCGCGAGAACACGACGTTCACGTGCCCTGTCTCGTCTTCCAGGTTGATGAACACGGCGCCCCGCGCCGTCTCGGGGTGCTGGCGATGCGTGACGACCCCCGCCACGACGGCCCGCACTCCGTCGGCGTACGACTCGGACTCCAGCCCCACCGCCGTCGTCACGCCCATCGCCTCGAGCCGTTCGCGCGCCAGGTGCATCGCCGTGCGCTCGGGTGCCAGTCCCAGCGCCCACAGGTCGTCGGCCACCGAGTCGTAGAGGCTCGGCTCGGGTAACGGCGGCGCCTCGGCCCCCACCACCACGCCGGGCAGGCGGTCGGGCGTGCCCATCGCTGCCGCCCCCGCCCCCCACAACAGGCGGCGCCGCCGCGCCGTCACCGACCCCGGCACGTCCTCGCCCACCGGGTCGAGCGCGCCCGCCGCCGCCAGCGTCTCGAGCTGGGCCTGGGTCACGCCGGCCCGGCGGACCAGGTCCTCGCTTCCGTTCCAGGGACGCCCGGCCACGATCCGCTCCGCCGCCGCCTCCCCCACCCCGCGCACCGACGCCAGCCCCAACAACAGCACCGGGTCGGACCGCACCCCCTCGAGCGACGCGCCCACCTCCGAGCGGTTCACATGGGGCCGGCGCACACGCACCCCGTGGCGCCGCGCGTCTGCCACCAGTGACTGCGGTGACCAGAAGCCCATCGGCTGCGAGTTCAACAGTCCCGCGGTGAACGCCGCCGGGTAGTGCAGCTTCAACCAGGACGAGGAGTACACAAGATGCGCGAACGACACCGAGTGCGACTCGGGGAAGCCGAAGTTGGCGAACGCCGCCAGCGCCTCGAAGACCTGGTCGGCCACCGCGCCGGTCACCCCCCGGGTCGCCATGCCCTCGAACAGACGGGCCCGCATCTTCTCCATCCGTGCCGCCGAGCGCTTGGCCGCCATGGCCTGGCGCAGTTCGTCCGCGTCGGCCGCGCTGAACCCGGCGATGGCGACCGCCATCTCCATCAATTGCTCTTGGAACAGGGGCACCCCGAGCGTGCGCTCCAGGATCGGCTCGAGGAGCGGGTGGAGGTACGTCACCGGCTCCTCGCCCCGCCGCCGCCGGATGTAGGGGTTGACCGCGTGGCCCTGAATGGGGCCCGGCCGGATGAGCGCCACCTCGATCGCGATGTCGTAGAAGGTGCGCGGCCGCACCCGGGGCAGCGTCCCCATCTGGGCCCGGCTCTCGACCTGGAAGACCCCGACCGTGTCGGCCGCGCACAACAGGTCGAAGACCTCGTCCTCCTGGGGGAGCTGCGCCAGGTCGACCTCGACCCCGAAGAAGTCGCGCACCAGGTCGACCATCCGGTGCAGCGCCTCGAGCATGCCGAGGCCCAAGAGGTCGAACTTCACCAGCCCGATGGCGGCGCAGTCGTCCTTGTCCCACTGCAGCACGGAGCGCCCCTCCATGCGCCCCCACTCCACCGGGCACACCTCGACGACGGGCCGGTCGCACAGCACCATGCCGGCCGAGTGGATGCCGAGGTGGCGCGGCCGGTCGAGCACCTCGGCCGCCAGCTCCGCCACCAGCGCCGGCACCCCGCCCGTCCCGCCCGCCTCGACCGACGTCCCGACCGCCTCGTGTACCGCCGCCGACGACGAGGGCCCCCGCCCGTGCCCGGCGTCGATCCCGGCTGACCACGCGTCCACCTGTTCGGCGGAGAAGCCGAACGCCTTCCCCACGTCGCGCACGGCCGAACGGGGGCGGTAGGTGATGACGTTGGCCACCTGCGCGGCGTGACGCCGGCCGTAGCGCTCGTACACGTATTGGATCACCTCCTCGCGACGCTCCGACTCGATATCCACGTCGATGTCCGGCGGCCCGTCCCGCGCCGGGGACAAGAAGCGTTCGAACAGCAGGCCGAGGTCGACCGCGTCCACGTTGGTGACGCCCAGCGCGTAACAGACGGCGGAGTTCGCCGCCGAGCCACGGCCCTGGCAGTAGATGTTCAGCCGCTTGCACACCTGGGCGATGTCCCACACGACGAGGAAGTAGCCAGCGAAGCCGAGCGTGCCGATCACCTCGAGCTCGTGCTCGATCTGGCGCCACGCCCCCGCCACCCGCTCGGACTCCGGCGGCCCGTAACGAGCCAACGCACCCTCGTGCACCAGATGGCGCAGGTAGCCCTGCTCGTCCATGCCGGCGGGGACCGGGAAGTCGGGCAGCCGCGGCGCCACGAGGCGGAGGTCGAACGCGCAGGCGCGCCCGAGCTCGGCGGCCCGCTCGACCACGCCCGGCCAGCGGGCGAAGCGCCGGGTCTGCTCGGCGCCCGAGCGCAGGCACGCCACCGGGGCCGGGGGCAGCCAGCCCTCGAGCTCGGCCAGGGGACGGCGTGCCCGCACGGCGGCGAGCGTGGTGGCGAGGCGGTAGCCGGCCGGGGTGGCGTAGTGCACGTTGTTGGTGGCGACGGCGTCGACCCCCCACTCCACCGCCAGGCGGGCCAGGGCGTCGTTGCGCGCCGTGTCGACCGGGTCGCCGTGATCCCACAGCTCCAGGGCGACGTTGGCGCGCCCGAAGGCGTCGACGAGGCGTCCCACTTCTTTGGCGGCCGCGCTGGGCCCCGCCTCCATCAGCGCGGCGGGGACCGCCCCTTTCCGACAACCACTGAGCACCAGCCAGTGGCCCGCCGCGGCGCCGGCCAGCGTGTCGAGGGTGAAGATCGGCTTTCCCTTCTCCCCGCCCGCGAGATGCGCGTCGGCCAGCACCGTCGAGAGGCGCGCGTAACCGGCGGGGTCGCGGGCGAGCACGACGAGATGCGTGCCGGTCGGGTCGGGGTCGCCGGTGCGCAGGCCGGCGGGCGCGAGCGTGACCTCGGTCCCGAAGACCGTCGGCAGCCCGTAGACCCGCGCCGCCTCGGCGAAGCGCACCACCCCGTAAAAGCCGTGGTGGTCGGTGAGCGCGAGCGCGGCCAGCCCGAGCCTGTCCGCCTCGGCCACCAGCTCCTCGGGGTCGCTGCTCCCATCGAGGAAGCTGAACCCCGAGTGGGCGTGGAGCTCCGCGTACTCAGTCATAGAGCGCCTCCACCCACCACCGCCCGCGCTCGGAGCACAGCAGGCGCGCCACCCCTTCCTCCGTCACGACCTGCATGCGGGCCCGGCGGCGGCGCACCGACCACCAACGCTCGGTGACCGGCCAGGGGCCGGCCCACGCCGCCACCTGCTCCCAAGGCCCGCCGTCGACCGACAGCCGGTCGATCGGCGCGGTGAGCAGGCCACGCCCGTTCACCACCATGGCGTTGCCCTCGGCGTCCACCAGCTCGGCGCGACGCGGTGCGGCCAGCACGTCGGTCGGCGCCGGCGGCGGCAGCCGGCCCGGCCACGGCGCGCCGCCCGCCGGGTGGGTGTCGGCCTCGGCGCTGCCCCAGGGCACCAGCACCGACTGGCCGGCCGGATCACGCCCGCCCTGAACGCGCCCGATCACTACCGCCTCGATGCCCAACCGCTCCTGTACCCGCACGAAGGAGCGGGCGGCGCGCCGGTCGGCCTCGGACGCCCCGCCGAAGAAGCCGGGCTGCGAGGGTGGGGGTGGCGCGTCGGGTGGACGGTCAGGGTCTTCGCCGGTCGCCACCCGCAGGCGCCGGGCGATGGCGCGGTCACGGAGGCCGGGGAGCTCCCCACTCTCGCCGCGCGCCACGGCGTGGCAGGCCGCGGCGTCGGCGCCGAAGCGATCCGAGACGCTCGCCGCCGGCAGCGCGGCGAGCTGCCCCAGAGTCGTGATCCCGAGCCGCTGCAGGGTGACGGCCAGGTCCGGGCGCGCCAGCGTGGCCACCGACCACGGGGCCAGGAAGTCCGCCGCGTCCCCGGCCGGGACGATCAGCTCAGAACGGGCGGCCAGCAGCGCGGCGAAGAGCCCGTCGGCCACGCCGATCTTGACCTCCTCGCCGACTTTGCCGAGGTCGTCGAATTTGTCGACCTCGTCGAGCGCGCCGGCGGCGGCGACCAGGCGCGCCACGACCGCCTCCTCGCCGCCGAAGAAACGGGCGGGCCCGCGGGCCGGCAGCGCGCCGACCCCGAGCCGGACCGGATGCACCCACGGGCACAGTTCGCCGGCCCGCGCCAAGACGCGGGCAAAGCGCCGAGCTTCCTCACCCCGCGGCCCCTCCTCGAGGAGCTCGGGGCACCAGATGACGACCAACCGTTCCACTTCTCTCCATCGCTTTCTGCTTCTCCACCGCCTGATTCACGCCGCGCCGTCCGCCGTTGCCACCGCACCCGAGTGGGCGGGCAACCAGAGCGAGCACACGGTCTCCCGGCCGGCGGCGCGGCGCCCGCTCACGCGCACCTCGGCCCGGCGGCCGCGCAGGTACCCGTGGCCTTGGCCGATGCCCTCCCACTCGACCGCCCCCACCGCCAGGGCCAGATCGCCGCCCTCGGGCCAGCTCCTTACGCCCTCGAGCAACACCACCAAGGCCGCCTGGCGGTCGCGTGCCCGGGCGCGCAGGTGGCGCGCCGCGGTGAGGCGAGCCCGGCCAGGCGGGCGCACCAGGACGGCGTCGACACCGGAGAGAAGGTCACCGGCCGCCTCGGCCCAGCCCGCGCCGGGGTGCGGCACGAAGACGACCCGGCGCAGATCGAGCCCGAGGCCGGCGGCGGCCACCACACCGGGGTCGGGCAGGCCGACGGCGGCGCACCAGCTCCCCGACGACGACATCGCGCCCAGGAGGGCGAGCGCCAGGGTGGTCGCGCCGTGGCCGGGCTGCCCCGTCACGGTCGTGGTCGTGCCGCGGCGCAGTGAGCCGCCGGGGAAGAGCCGGGCCAGCGGCGGAGGGACCGGCAGGGTCCGCCCGGCGACCGGCGTGGTGGGACGGGCCCGGTCGGCCAGCCCGGTGGGGAGTTCACGGGGCTCCCGGGGCTCACGGGGCGGCCGGGGGTCCCGGGAGGGCGCATCCGGGCGAGGAGATGGCGCAGAAAAAGCGAACATATGTTCGCACCTTAGCGAGGCGGTGCGTCGCCTGCTCGGGGCGTCGAACCGGCAGGTCAAGGGGTGTGACGCCCCGATCGGGCCCGATAGGTCACAATGCTGCCGGCATGTGCGGACGCTTCGCTCTCTATACCCCGCCGGCGCGGATCGCCCGCTACTTCGAGGCCACCATGCCCGAGGACGAGGACGTCGCGCACGAGCCCAGCTGGAACGTCGCCCCCACCGACGAGGTCCTCGGCGTGCGCGACCGCCCGCAAAAGGACGGGGGCGAACCGGTGCGCACCCTCATGACCTTCCGCTGGGGCCTCATCCCGTGGTGGTCCAAGGACGCGAAGTCGGGCAGCCGCCTCTTCAACGCGCGCGGCGAGACCGTCGCCACCCGGGCCTCCTTCCGCGAGGCGTTCCGTGAGCGGCGCATCATCGTGCCCGCCGACGGCTTCTACGAATGGCGCCACCTGAAGACCGGCGGCAAGCAGCCGCACTACTTCAGTCGCGCCGACGGCGCGCCGATGGGGTTCGCCGGGCTGGCCGAGCGCTGGCGCGACAAGGCGGCGCCCAAGGACGCGCCCTACGTCAGGAGCTGCACCGTCATCACCGCGTCGGGCGGCGCGGACATGGACGGCATCCACGACCGCATGCCGGTCATCCTCGACCCCTCGACCTTTGACCTGTGGCTCGACCCGGCCAACGAGGACGTCGAGCAGCTGCGGGCGCTGTTGCGCCCGCCGCCGGCCGGGACGGTGACGCACCATCCCGTCGGGCCGCGCATCGGCAACGTGCGCAACAACGACGCGTCGCTCGTGGAGCCGGTGTGAGCGAGTACGGAGAGGGGTCGCGCTTCGACCGGCGGACGTTGCTGGGGCTGGCGTTGGCGGCGGGCGGCGCGGCCGTGGTCGCGGCGGCGGAACGGGGTGACACCGCCGCAGCCGGCGCGGCGTTGGCCCGGGCGGCGGCCAAGACCAAACCGGCGGGCTCGGACCTCGGCGCGATCGAACACGTGGTCTTCCTGATGCAGGAGAATCGCTCGTTCGACCACTATTTCGGCACGTATCCCGGCGTGCGCGGCTTCGACGATCATCGGGCCGGGCGCCTGGGCGCGTTCAGCCAGCGCTGGCCCGGCGGGCGGGACAGCCATCTGCTGCCCTTCCATCTCGACTCGTCATCGGGCATCGGCGAGTGCACGCACGATCTCACCCATGACTGGCAGTCGCAGCACCTGTGCCGGGGGAAGGGTGACAACGGCGCGTTCGTGGCGACGCACACGATGGCCCACGAGGAGCCGGAGCAGGGCATCGTGACGATGGGCTACCACACGAGGAGCGACCTTCCGTTCTATTACGCGTTGGCGGACGCGTTCACGATCTGCGACAACTATCACTGCTCCGTCTTGGGCCCGACGCACCCGAACCGGTTGATGAGCATGTCGGGAACGGTGGACCCGGCGGGGGTCGCGGGCGGGCCGGTGCTCGAGACCAACGAGAGCTCGGATGCGACCTACAGCGTGAGTTGGGACACGATGCCCGAGGTGTTGGAGGACGCGGGCGTGAGTTGGAAGGTGTACAACCCGGTGGGGGCGCCGTACACGCCTGCGTTCATCGAGCAGCACGGCCTGTTGATCAGCGACGCCATCCTCCCCTACTTCAAGCAGTACTCCAACCCGAACTCGGCGCTGTACAAGAAGGCGTTCCTTCCGCTCTACCCCAACGACTTCGCGGCCGACGTGGCGAAGGGGACGCTGCCGGCGGTCAGCTGGCTCATCCCGGCCGACGGCTACGACGAGCACCCGCCGGCACCGCCGGCTCTCGGCGAGTGGTACACGAGCCAGGTGTTGCGGACGCTCATGTCCAACAAGTTGGTGTGGGCCAAGACGGTGGTGTTCCACTGTTACGACGAGAACGATGGCTTCTTCGACCACGTGCCGCCGCCGGTGCCACCGGCCGGCACGGCGGGTGAGTACGTGACGGCGTCCCCGCTGCCGGCGATGGCGCAGGGCGTGGCCGGGCCGGTGGGGCTCGGGTACCGGGTGCCGATGCTGGTGATCTCGCCGTTCAGCCGCGGTGGGCACCTGGTGTCCGAGGTGGCGGACCACACCTCGCAGTTGCGGTTCCTCGAGGCGCGCTTCGGGGTGAAGGCCCCCAACATCTCGGCGTGGCGCCGCCGGCACACGGGCGACCTGACCTCGGCGCTGCACATGGGCCACGCGGAGGTGGCCGTGCCGAAGCTGCCGAGCACCGCCCACGACCAGCAGGCCGACATGGCCGCCCTGGGGTGCACGTCGGCCGACATCGTCGAGGCAGCGGACAACCAGCCGGTCTACCCGGTTCCGCTGCACCAGTCGATACCGCGGCAAGAAACCAGGTAGCGGAGCACGTTGGCGGGACGGAGCAAGGCGGGCGCGTTCTTCTGGCGCGCCGTGGCGCTCTCAGGAGCGACGGCGCTGGTGGCCTGGATGGGCACGACGGGGATGGCGACGGCGGCCGCGGCGGGGGGCGGGGCGGCGAAGGCGGGCGTGGCGGCGGTCAAGAGTGAGAGTGACGGCCTGAGCCGGCCGCTGGTCGGCGCGTACTACTACCTGTGGAATCCCGACAACCTGGTCGACGGCATCGTTCTGCGCAGCCACCTCGTCCCCCCGCAAGTGCCGCCCGCCGACCTGGTGAACTCGGACAGCCCGCGCACGGCGGCGCGCGACATCGCCAACGCGCACAAGGCGGGCATCGACTTCTTCGCCCTCGACTGGTGGCCCTACGACCCCGGCTACTCGGGCCGTGACTACCTCAAGGCCGACGAGGACGTCAAGGACTTCCTCGCCGCGCCCGACCTGCGCGAGATGAAGTTCGCCATGTTCTACGAGACGTGGAACCTCGGCTTCGTCGGAGGCGCCGAGTCGACGCCGGTGACGTTCCAGACGGAGCTGCACTTCGACTCGGACATGCTCGCCCTGGCGCGGAACTACTTCGCCAATCCGTCGTATCTGCACATCGAGGGCCGGCCCGTCGTCTACCTCTACCTGACCCGCACGCTGACCGGGGACGTCGCCGGCATGATGGCCGGGGCACGGGCGTACCTGAAGGCACACGGGTACAACCCGTTCTTCATCGGCGACGAGGTGTACTGGCGGGTGACGCCCGAGACGCAGGTGCCCGGTGGGCCGGTGCTCACGACGCAGCCGCAGGTGGCGCGGATCGAGCAGTTCGACGCCGTGACGGGGTACACGTTCTATTACGGCGACCCCAGCCCCGCCACCGGCCCGGCCGGCGACTCCACCGGGTACCCCGGGATGACGAACATCGCCGCCGACCAGCGGTTCCTCCTGGCCGTGTACCGCAACGCGACCCAGAACAAGGTGCCGGTCTTGCCCGTCGTGCAGCCGGGCTTCAACGACCGCGGCTATCGCCTGGCGACCAACCATCCGGCCCTGCCGCGCCAGTGGCTGCCCGGCGAGGGCCCGGCCTCCACGCTCGACCATTTCTTCCGCTGCGTCGCCATCCCCGGGCTCGATCCGGCGCTGCCCGTCGTCATGGTGACGTCGTGGGACGACTGGGACGAGGACACCGGGGTCGAGCCGATCCCGGGCACGCCGACTGCCCGCGACGACAGCCCGAGCGGGTCCGCCTACAGCCAGGGCTACGAGTACGGCGGGGAGGGGACGACCACCGAGCGCACGCTCGGGCGAGACGTCGCGCTGCTCGACCAGGACTACGCCAAGGGTGAGGTGGGGGCGGCGGCTCCGGCGCCCGGGGCCGACTGCGCCAAGCAGTGACGGTGACGGTGACGGTGACGGTGACGGTCGAGGGTCGGACCGTCGGGAAGGACGCTCAGCCAGTGCCCTCGATGGCGGCGTAGACGGCGGCGGCCTGGGCCGCGGCGCCGGCGCCGTTCGGGTGCAGGGGGAAGTTGACGTCCAGCGGATCGAGCGAGAGGGGGATCACGCCCTCCACGTCGCGCCTGGTCGGGGCCTGGCACACATCATGGCCGATGGTCGGCGTGAAGGTGTCGACCACCTGGACGTGCACGAGCGTGGCCATCCAGCCGAGCATGTTGTTCATCTCGACGAACTTGGAGGCCAGGTAGGCCATGTCCTCGTTCTGCACCGGCACGACGGGCCAGCAGCCCTTGCCGTCGAGCGGCACCGCATCGAGGTAGTTCACGAGCAGGATCCGCGCGTTCGGCAATTCCCGGCGGATCCACGCGAGCATCGTCACGAGCTTGGGCGCCGTGTCCTTGATGGCCTGGTCGATCTGGTCGACGCCGCCCGCCGTGTCGCGAGCGGCGCACGAGCCGCCCAGCCCTTCGGGCGCGCCCGGGATGGGCGTCGGCACCACGTTCACACAGCTCTCCGCGTCGGTGACGAACCCCACGTCGTTGCCGCCCATGCCGACCGTCACGAGGTCGACATTGGGGTTGGGCGCGTCGAGCTGCGGCGGCGCCGTCCCGTTCAAGGGCACGCTCTGCGGCTGGGTGATGTTGTCGGTCGTGGCGCTGCCGCAGCTGGCGTCGCGGAACGCGGCCACGTGCAACATCTTGGCCACCTGGTGGGGGTAGTCGTCCTTCGACTGCGCGCAGCCGAGCGGCACGAACTGTGTGGTCGGCGGGAGCGGGCCGGTGAGGACGTCGGCCGTGTAGGAGTCACCGAGCGCCAGGTAGTCGTGGTAGGTCGGCGGCGGAGGTGGCGACGCCATGGCGCCGCTCGAGACCAGCGCGCACGCCGCGCCGACCAGCAGGCCGGCGGACGCCGCGCCCCAGGACCGCCGCACCCGTGACGCCCTCCGCGTTCCGCCGCGCACGAGCCCATCATGGTGTGTGGTGGGCGGGTTGTCGAGAAAGCGGCGGCGCGAGGGTCAGTGCCCGGACGCTTGCGCCACGATGATGTCGGTCTCGGCCGGGCGCGCCCGGAGGCCGACCCGCCGGCCTGCCCAGCCGGTGCGGGCGAGGGCGGCGTCGAAGTAGCGGCGGTCGAACCCGAGCTCGAGCCAGCCGTACGTGCGGCTCGACCACGCGGAGAGGCCGTCGAGGCGCGGGCCCCACGGATAGTCGAGCGACTGGATCGGCTCGGCCGCGAAGAGCACCACGCCGTCGGGCCGCACCACGTCGTGGAGCCGCCGCAACAGCGCGAGGTGGTCGGCGCAGTGGTGGAAGCTCTCGAAGAACACGGCGGCGTCGAACGGCTCGGCGGTCGTGAACTCCGCCATCTCGCCCTGATGCAGCGTGAGGTCCCCCGGGCCGGCGCAGCGCTGGGCGATGAGCGAGCAGAACTTGGGGTCGAGCTCGACCACGGTGACATCGAGCCCGGTCGCCACGAGGTCGGCGGTCAGGTTCCCCCAGCCGGCGCCGAACTCGACGACCCGGGGGCCACGGCCCGAGGCCCGGCCGCCGGGCGACGTGGCCGTGGTCATCGTCGCCGCCAGTGTGTCGAGGATGTGACCTCGAGCGACGAGGTCCCGGCCCACGAGCGCCAGCGAGCCGCTCTGGTACGGGAATGGCCGCGCCAGCGCGGCCGGCAGGTCGAACGGCGAGGTCTCGTGCGCGGTGTCGTAGGCGGCGCGGCCCGAGATGCGCCGGTACAGGTCCCAGGTCCAGGCGCGGTAGGCGTCGGAGAAGGGATCGGGCGGCGGCGGCTCCGGCGGCGCGACGACCAGCTCGGCCAGCAGCGCCTGCGCGTGGGCTGGCGATGTCCCCATCAGCGCGGTCGCCTGGGCCAGCGCCGCGTCGAGCGCGTCGAGCGGGACCACGCGGGGGCCGGGCCGCCCGGCCACGGCGCGCACCCGGCGGCGCAGGCCCGGGGGCAACGCGTCGACGGCTTGGCCGGCCAACCGGCGCACGGGCCCGCTCAACCCGGCGGGAGGGGCGACGCCTCGAACATGGTCGCAGTCGCACCGGAGAGGCGGCCGAGGTTGCGCTCGCCGAACGCGGTCTCGTGGGGTTGGGCCAGGTGCGCGTCGAGCAGGTCCTTGGACTCCCAGCATTCGAAGAAGCAGAACGTGTTGGGCTGCTCGAGGTCCTCGGACCACCAGTACTCCACGCAGCCCGCGTCGCGCCGGCTGGCCTCGGTCACCTCGGCCAGACTGGCCAGGACGTCTGCGCGGTCGGCGGCGTCGAATCTCATGGAGCCCGCGATGATGATCACGGCCGGAGCGTACCGGGGCTCAGCGCCGGGGCTCGGGGGCGTCGAGCGTGTCCAGCTCGTCCTGGACCAGCGTCCCGCCCTTCAAAATAGCAACGAGGCGCGCCCGGTCCTGGAGCACGCCGATGTCGCCGAGCGGGTCGCCGTCGACGACGAGCAGGTCGGCCAGGTAGCCCTCGCGCACAAAGCCGAGCTCGTGGGAGCGGCCCATCAATTCGGCGCCGTTGGCGGTGGCCCAGCGGAGCACGTCGAGAGGCGCGATCCCGGCCTCCTTCACGTAGAACTCGAGCTCGTCGGCGTACTTCCCGTGCGGCAGTCCGATGGCGCCGTAGTCGTCGCCGCAGAGCAGCTTGACCCCGGCCTCGTTGGCCGACGGGAGGATGGCCAGCGCGCGCTCGATGTCGCCGGCCATGGCGCCGGTGAAGCCGAGTCCGCCGCCGAGCTCGCCCATCATCTCGGCGAAGCGGGACGGGAACAGCTGGCTCGGCACGAGGAAGGTACCGCGCTCGACCATGCGCCCGATGGCGGCCTCGTCGAGGCCGTCCCCGTGGTCGACGACGTCGATCCCGGCGTCGAGGGCCATGTGCAGCGCCTCGCGGTTGGCGATGTGCCCGCGCACGAGGGCACCGCGCTCGTGCGCCGCCTCAATGCCCGCCGTGAGCTCGGCGCGCGACATCTCGGTCTGCTCGCTCGGCGCGACCGTGCCGTGGCCCCCGGTCACGAACATCTTGATGATCTCCGCGCCGCGCTTGATCTCCTCGCGCACGGCGCGCCGGAACTCGTCGGGTCCGTCGGACCGGTTGATGGCGCCCTGGGCGCCGACGTCCCAGTACCACGGGAAGCTCTTGTCGCCGGCGTGCCCTGTCGTGCTGACGTCGCGGCTGCCCGCCATCAGGCGCGGGCCCGGGAACAGCCCCTCGGCGATGGCCGCCTTCATGGACGCGTCGATGGCGAAGGGCGCGCCCGCGCTCACCGCGCCGGTAAAGCCAGAACGCAGCAGCAGCTCCAGGTGATGGGCGGCGCGCACGGCCTGGAGGGCCGGCGGCTCCTCGAGCCCGAACGGCGTCACCTTCGAACCGAGCTCGTGGTAGGTGGCGTGGAAGTGGCTACTGACGAGTCCCGGCATGACGGTCCGGCCGGCCAGTCCGACGACCCGATCCTCGGGCCCCACGTCGACGGCGGCACCACCGTTGCGCACAGCCGCGATCCGTCGCTCCTCGACCACGACGGTCGAGCGCGGACGGGCGCCGTCCGCGTCGAGGACGGTCGCGCCCACCAACACGAGACGTGCCACGAGCCGGGTCCCTACTTCCAGCCGGCCATGACGTGCTCGAACCACCACGGCGGCGCCGCGGCGACCAGCACGTTCATGTCCCAGTAGTCACACCAGCGCGTGATCCGGCCGCCCGCCAGCTCGTGCACCGAGGCGACCGGCAACGCCATGGTCTCGCCCGTCGGCCACGACCAGTGCTCGACGTGCTCGGTCAGGACGGCGCCGTCGCCGGCCACCAGGTGCCGGCGCTCGTCGCGCAACCCCGCGAGCCGGCCGAACGCCAGCGTGAGGCGCCGGACGATCTCGTCGGGTCCCCGGGCCACGTCGTCGTCGGGCGTCTCGATGTCGGTGTAGGTGCCGTCGGGCGTGAAACGTGTGGCGGCCGCGGCCAGGTCCTGGCGGTACAGGTCGTCCCAGAACCCCTCGACCACCATCCGGTTCTCGTCGGCTACGCCCACTCGTCACCCCCGCGCCTGGCGGCGCCGTCTCGGCCCGGAACATAGTGCGCCGTGCGGCGGCGATCCCATATGGTGAGCCACCCAGCGCACACCAGGGGGGTGAGCCGTGTCCTATCGCGTCGTGCAGTGGGCGTCCGGCAACGTCGGCCGGGCCGCCATGGAGGGGGTGCTCGACCACCCGGACCTCGAGCTGGCGGGGTGCTGGGTGTACTCGCCGGGCAAGGAGGGTGCCGACGTCGGCACGCTGATCGGACGCGCCCCCCTGGGCATCGCCGCCACGTGCGACGTCGACGCGCTGCTGGCGCTCGACGCCGACTGCGTCGTCTACAGCCCGATCTTCGCCGACGTCGACGTGGTCACGCGCATCCTCGAGTCGGGCAAGAACGTGGTCACGCCCCTGGGCTGGTTCTATCCGCCCTCGGACGAACGGGCCCGCCTCGACGGCATCAGCCGCGCCGCCGGCGTCACGCTGCACGGCACCGGCATCCATCCCGGCGGGATCACCGAGCGCTTCCCGCTCATGGTGTCGGCGCTCTCAGGCTCGATCACGCGGGTGCGGGCCGAGGAGTTCTCCGACATCCGCACCTACGGCGCGCCCGACGTGATCCGCGACTGGATGCTGTTCGGCACCACGCCCGAGAAGGCGCGCCTGAGCATCATGGCCGAGGCGCTCGGCGCCGGGTTCGGCCAGTCGGTGCACATGGTGGCCGACGAGCTGGGCTTCGCCCTCGACCCCGAACTGCGAACGACGCACGAGATGGCGATCGCGACCGCGCCGATCGACTCGCCCATCGGGCCGATCGCACCGGGCCTGGTGGCGGCGCAGCGCTTCCGCTGGGAGGGCCTGGTGGACGGCGAGGTCGTGGTGACCGCGGCGGTCAACTGGCTGATGGGCGAGGAGCACCTCGACCCGCCCTGGGGCTTCGGGCCCGACGGCGAGCACTTCGAGGTGGAGATCACGGGCGACCCGGACTGCCTGGTCACCTTCCGCAAGCTTCACCCCGCGTCGATCGAGGCGGGGCTCGAACGCAACCCCGGCATCGTCGCGACGGCCATGCACTGCGTCAATGCGGTGCCCTACGTGTGCGCGGCCGAGCCGGGCCTGCGGACCTACCTCGAGATGCCGCTGGTGGCCGGGCGGGCGAAACAAGCGGTCCCGTCCGGACGCCGCCCTCCGCCCTGACCGGTTCATTCAGACTTCGAGCCTCTGCCTGGCGCGGGTGCATACGGCAGAAGGGTGCGCGAGTCTCCGGGGAACGCGAGGGTATTCCGCATATCCACGCGAGGAGCACCCAATTCGTTCTTTCGGTGGTGGCGAGCCGTCCCCTCCGGCGGGTGGCGGCGACCCGCGCTCAGTCGACTGAGCCGACGGCGTCGAGGAGGCCACGAGGCCGCACCGACGGCTCGAGCGGCCGACGACGCAGGCTCGGATCAGCGATGGCGGCCGGCACCCAGCCGACGTCGGTGTCGTTGAGGTCGGTCCCGGGCGCCACGATCTCGTCAATCCGGTCGAGCACGTCCGCGCCGAGGCGTAGCTCGAGCGCGGGCAGCTGCGACTCGAGATGCTCCATCGTCCGCGGCCCGATGATCGGGCACGTCACGCCGGGATGCGCCAGCACGAAGCCGAGGGACAACTCAATCAGCGACAGCCCGGACTGATCGGCCAGCGCGGCCAGCTGGTCGACCGCTTCGACCTTGGCCCGGTTGCCCGGGATCTCGAGGTCGTAATGGTGCGGCAGGAAGCCGGCCCGGCGGCTCGTGTTCTCCTTGCCCGACCCGAACGCCCCCGAGAGCCAGCCCCCGGCGAGCGGGCTCCACGACAGCACGCCCATCCCGTAGCGCCGGCACGTCGGCAGCACGTCCTTCTCGATGCTGCGCACGAGGATCGAGTACGGCGGCTGTTCGGTGACGAAGCGCTCGCGGGCGCGGCGCTCGGCCACCCACTGCGCCTCGACCACCTCGTAGGCCGGGAACGTCGAGCTGCCGAAGTAGCGGATCTTCCCGGCGCGCACCAGGTCGGTCAGCGCACCGAGCGTCTCGTCGATGTCGGTCTCGGGCGACGGACGGTGCACCTGGTAGAGGTCGATGTAGTCGACGCCGAGACGGCGCAGGCTGTTGTCGCACGCGGCCATGATCCAGCGACGCGAGTTGCCCTGCGCGTTGGGATCCTGGCCCATCTGTCCGTGCACCTTGGTCGCCAGCACGACGCGGTGGCGCTTCGTCTGGGACAGCGCCTTGCCCACGATCTCCTCGGACTCGCCGAACGAGTAGACGTCGGCCGTATCGACGAAGTTGAGGCCGGCATCGAGCGCGGCGTGGATGATGCGGATGCTGTCGTCGTGGTCGGTGTTGCCAAACGACCCGAACATCATGGCCCCCAGACAGAGGGGGCTGACCTTGATGCCGGTGCGGCCGAGGGTGCGATAGTCCATCGCGCCGACCTTAGCCAGGGGCCTGACGGCCCACCCCGCGCCCCCGCCTCAGCCGCTGAATCGGGTGCCGGCGTCGGCCGCCGCCGACAAGAGGACCGGATCGCCACTGCGGGCGAAGCTGCGGAGGGTCGCCTCGGTCAGCTTGATGGCGTGCTCGTCGCCGGACGCCAGCGCCCGGTCGACCAGCGCGTCGGTCGAAAGCGTCTCGGGCATGGCCACCTCGCTCTTGCGATCGATGCCGTAGGCAACGTGCAGCGCGGCGACGGCCTGCCACACGTAGCCGAGCGCGGCGTCGCGGTCTTCGACGGCGAGCCAGGGCAAGATGAGCTCGCAGGCCAACGGCGACGTCACCGCGTGCAGGAGGCCGATCGCGCCGCCGTCGTCCGCGTTGCGCAGGTAGGCCAGCGCTCCGCCCGACGCCAGCGCGTCGAGGAGCTCGATCGGTCCCCCGGTCCAACCCAGCGACGCCACCGCCTGCTCGAACTCGTCGGCGATGTCACCCACCTGATCCACCATGTCGCTGATCAGCAGGTGACGGGGAGCGTCCTCGGGCAGGTACGGCAGGTCGGCCAGCGCCTGCTCCACGCCTTCGTGCCCGATCAGCAACGGGGGCCCCGGCAGCTCCTGGTAGCTCGAGGCCCAGAACGCGAGACCGTTGGCGAGCTCGAGGCGACGTGGCGGCGTGTCCGCCGCAGCCAGCGCCCGCACCGCGTGGGCCGTGCGAATGAGGCCGTGGGTGGCCGCCCCGATCGTGCCCGGCAACAGGCGGGGCGCCCACTCGCCGACAACTGCGACGGGCGGGCGGTCGGCCACCTCGCGCTCGAAGAGGGCAAGCCAGTCGGGAAAGCGCTCCTCTTGGCCCAGCGCGTCCGGCCAGTCCTCTTCGGACAGCGGCCGGTCCGCCGGCGGCGGGGCCGGCTCGAGGCGCCTCCGGTACTGCTCTGCCCAGTCGGCGATGGCGTCCTCGCGCCCCAGGTGGGCAAGGGCTTCGGCGGCCATGGGCCCGTGGTTGGCCAACCCGAGCGATCCGTAGCTCGGGGCCGTGGCCGCGAACACGGTCAAGGCGTCGTCGAGCGGTGACGAGTCCATCGCCCCAGTATGACGAGCCGGGGGCACCGGCGCCGGAGGCGGCGGCCGCTACGATCCGGCCTTCACCGACAGGAGGTGCGATGGCGACGACGCCACCGCTGCACGGGTTGCAGATCATCGAGTGCTCGGCCCTGGGGCCGGCAGCCATCACGACGTCCCTGGTCGACCTCGGCGCCGACGTCATCAAGGTCGAGCCGCCGGCCGGCGACTACATCCGCGAGATGACCTGGCCCATCGTCGAGGGCGTCTCGCTCATGCACCTGCACCTCAACCGCGGCAAGCGCTCGATCGTGCTCGACCTCCGCACCGACGCGGGAACGACGATCCTCAAGGAGCTGGCCGCTACCGCCGACGTGGTCATCGAAGCGATGCGCCCGGGCTCGCTGGCCCGGCGCGGCGTGGGCTACGACGTCCTCCGGGGGATCAATCCCACGATCGTCTTCTGCACCATCTCGGGCTATGGCATGACCGGCCCCTACCGTGATTACCCGAGCCACGGCGTGGCCTACGACACCTGGGCCGGCATCGTGAACGTGGCCACCGACGAGGAGGGGTTCACCTATATCCCCGAGCACGTGTCCATCGGCATCAACGCCGCCCCGCTCTTCGGCGCACTCGGCATCCTGGCCTCGGTGATCCGGGCCCGCTCGACCGGGGAGGGCTCCTACATCGACCTCGCCCAGTCCGACGCCGCCGCCGCCATGGACTGGTACCGCTCCGAGACCTGGCGGGCCTACGAGCGGCCCGAATCCGAGGTGACCGGCAACAAGGCCGACGACTACGAGCGGCGCGCCCCGGGCACGGCCGGGATGGTCGAGGGGGTCCGCTACCAGGTCTACGAGACGTCCGATCATCGCCACATCCTCTTCATGGCGTCAGAGCAGGCCTTCTGGAAGAACTTTTGCGAAGGCGTCGACCGCATGGATCTCTTCGAGCGCTGGCCGGGGTCCACGTACGCCGACCACGCGCGCGGCAACCGCGAGCTCCGCCGCGAGCTGCGCGCCATCTTCGCGACCAAGACGGCGCAGGAGTGGCTCGACTTCGGCGGCGCGGTGAACACGCCGATGGCACCGGTCAACACACCCAAGACCTTGCTCGACGACCCACAGTTCGCGGACCGTTTGCCGCTCTTGCCCAAGAGCGAGATGGGCGCCGACCAACTCTTCACTCCCCTGCACTTCGTCGGCGAGGAACTTCCGCACCCAGCCAAGGCGCCGACGGTCGGACAGCACACCGAGGACGTCTTGCGCTCGGTGCTGGACTACGACGACAATCGGATCGCCTCAGCCCGCGACGGGGGGGCATTCGGGGCCGACGCGTAGGCGGCGCGACTGGCGAGAGGGAGTACATGATGGACAAGGTCCGGTTGGGCGTGCTGGGCGCCGGCAACATCGCGGCCATGAACGTCCGGGGCTATGTCGAAGACCCCCGCTGCGATGTCGTCGCCGTCTGCGACACCGACGAAGAGGTTGGCCGCCAGGCGGCCAAGGAGTGGGGAGCCGAGCACTTCTACGCCGAGATGGCCGACCTCCTGGCCGACGACTCCATCGACGCGATTGAGGTGCTGACCCCGACCCACCTGCACCACGATCACGTGATCGCGGCGCTCGAGGCGGGCAAACACGTCTCCGTGCAAAAGCCCGTCGCCAATTCGATCGAGGACGCCTTGGAAATGGAGGCGGTGGCCGCGCGGACGGGGCGCGTGCTGCGCGTCAGCGAGTGCTTCGTGCACTATCCGCCGCTCGAGCTGGCCAAGAAGCTGGTGGCGGACGGCGCCATCGGCAAGCCGACCTCGCTGCGCATCCGCACGCTGGTCGGCCAGACCGACTCGGCGTTCCAGGCCGGCCTACGGCCCGAGGGGTACGGCTGGCGCCTCGACAAGCGCAGCCCGGGCGGGCATCTCTTCGACGACATGGTGCACAAGTACGCCATGGCCCTGTGGTTGCTCGACCTCGACATCACCTCGGTGCAGGCGGTGGTACGTCGCCGCGACCTCTTCTTCGAGCCGTGCGCCGTGATTTTCGAGTACGAGGACCCCCAGGTGCTCGGCATGATGGAGGTGCAGTACGCGCCGAACTTCTACATGCGCTCGCAGTACTACGGGGCGGACGAGTTCTTCGAGATCACGGGCGACGAGGGCCAGCTCTGGGTGACCCGCGCCACGGGCGAGTTGCTCGACCTGGCCCCGGTGATGCTGTTCACGGGCACGACCCAGGAGCGCAAGACGACCGAGTTCACCGACCTCGACGCCGACTGGGGTGCCGGCTTCGTGCGCTCGTCGCGCCACTTCGTCGACGCGCTGATCGAGGGGACATCGGCCGCCATGACCCCCGCCCAGGCGACCGACGTGCTGCGGCTGTGCTTCGCCGTCTACGAGGCCGGCGAGACGCGCGCGCCGGTTGACCCCCGCCAGGTGACGGGGACGGCGAGCACGCCCGGCTGGGGCGACTGGTAGCCGGTCATTCCCAGGGCGGGTGCCCGACGTCGATCCGCTCGAGGTGCGAGCGCACGACGCCGAAGCGTTCGTCGGCGGCCGCCCACTGACGACGGGCCTCGGACACCTCTGCGGTCGTCCGCGCCACGAAGTTCCACCACATCAAGAGGTGTTCGGGGAAGGGCACCCCACCGAGGAGCAAGGCGCGCCCGGGCGCCCGCGCCTCGAGCCGGCACTCCTCGCGACCGGCCCCGAGGTAGACCAGCACGCCGGGCTCCACCGATCGGTCGCCCACGCGTACGCTCCCGTCCAACACGACGAGCGCATGCTCGTAGTCACGTCGCAGCGGCAGCACGGTGCCCGGCGGCCGCAGCACCAGCTCCACGCCGACGTGCTCGGTATCGCGCCGGGCCGGGGATTCGAGTCCGCCGTAGTCGCCGACGAGGACCGTCGCCTCCGCGCCGTCGAGATCGATCCGGGGCAGCTCGCCGTGGTGCTCGAAGGCGGCCGGGCCGTTGCGGGTGGCCTCGGGTTGCGCCACCCAGAGCTGCACCGCGTGCAGCTCGGCGGAGCGCCCCGGATCCTCCTCGGCATGGGCCACCCCGTGACCGGCCGTCATCAGGTTGAGCTGCCCCGGCTTGAGCAGCTGTTCGGAGCCCAGGCTGTCGAGGTGGACGAACTCGCCCGCGACCAACCACGTCACCGTCTGCAGTCCCATGTGCGGGTGCGGGCCGATACCGAAGGTGTCGGCCCCCCGCCCCGGCACCGGTCCGGCATGGTCGCAGAAGCACCAGGCACCCACGGTGCGGCGCGGGCGCTGTGGCAGGACGCGGCGCACCGGCAGCGGCCCCACCTGCGTGACGCGACCAGGCTCGAGCTCAACGACCGGGCCCTCGGCCCCGGCGGCGCCGTCGGGCGAGGCGGGCGTGTCCTCGGTCGTCACCGGTCCGCTCATCGTTCTTCTTTACACCCTTAGGGTGGCGCCCGACAGCGCGAAGACCGGGAGGCACCACCCATGACGACACCGACCGACGACATGCAGGTGGTCGACGTCCCCGGCGAGAGCCGCTTCGTCGTGCCGGGTCCCGACGCCGAAGCCGAGCTCGTCTACCACCTCAACGGCAATCGGTTCGTCCTGGTGCACACCGAGGTGCCCGAGACGTGGGGTGGCCGCGGCATCGGCGGCCGCCTTGTCAGAGCTGCGCTGGCGCGGGCCCGCGCCGGCCATCTGACCGTCGTCCCGTGGTGTCCCTTCGCGCGCCGCTGGCTCAAAGAGCACCCCGACGAGGCCGGCGGGGTCAGCATCGACTTCGCCACACTCCCGCCGGACTGACCCGCACGGCGGCAGCTCGGACGCCCTCCCTACTGGGCCGCGAAGAACTCCACCAGGAACCGGGCGACCTGGTCGACGTGCGTCATGATGCCGAGATGTCCTGACCCCGCCACCTCACGGTACGCGCAGCCGGGGATGATCTCCGCCGCCTCGCGGGCATAGCGTGGGGGCGAGTCCACGTCGTATTCGAACGCGAGCACCAGGCACGGGACGCGCACCTCGGGCCAGCGGATCGTGCGCGCCGAATCGGTCGACCAGGCTAAAGCTGCCTCGTACTGCCCGAGGCGTCCAGGGTTGGACCAAACGGGCACTTCGCCGATCAACGACAACCACGTGCTCACCACCTCGGAGTCCTGGAGATCGGACGTCGGCAGGTAGCGCAGGGTCTCGGTGGCGTAGAAGAGCGGCGGCAGGTCGTAGTCCAAGACGGCCAAGTCACGCTCGACCGTGGTGATGGCCACCTCCCACGCCGTCGGCTTGTTGGCGCTGCCCATGAGGGCGGCGGCGCGCACCCGCTCGGGATGATCGAGCACGAGAGTCTCCGCGATCCACCCTCCCATGGAATGGCCGGCGACGCGGATCGGGTCCGTCCAGCCGAGGTGGTCGAGCAGCCCTACAGTGTCGGCCGTCATCTGGTCGACGCTGTAGGGCGCCGGCGGCGACGAGGACGGCTCCACGCCGCGGTTGTCGAAGGTGGCGACGCAGTAGCCGGCGGTCACGAGCGCCGGCATGAGGCCAAGGTGCCACGCGATCGCAGGTTGGCCGCAGCCGGCGACGAGGAGGAGGGGGTCGCCCTCCCCCGTGACGTCGTAACTCAGCGTCGCGCCATTGACCACGACTTCAGGAATGGAGCACCTCGGAAAGGAGCTTCGGCGCGACGTTCCGTCCCGTGAGGATGACGACTGTGTCGCTCCCGTCCTGGTTCGCCGCCACGACACCGCTGCGCAACGCGGCGACACCGACCGCACCGGCGCCTTCGAGGACGAAGCCCATCTTGTGGGCGGCAAAGGCCATGGCGGAGCGAATGTCGGCCTCGCTTACCGTCAGGACCTCGACGCCGTGGGCCAGCGCCACGGCGACGGTAACGGCGCCCGGCTCGAGATTGCCGGCGAGGCCGTCGGCGACGGTCGGCTCGACGTTGATCGGCACGATCGCGCCCGCCGCGAGTGCGGTGCTCATGGAGGGCGACGCCTCGGACTCCACCCCGACGACCCGCACCCCGCTGCCCTCGAGGCCCAGGGTGACGCCAGCCAACAACCCTCCGCCGCCGCACGGTACGACGACGGTGCCGAGCCGGGGTATTTGCTCGGCCAGCTCGCGCGCCAGCGTCGCCTGGCCGGCGATGACGTCGGGGTCGTTGTAGGGCGACACGTAGCGGCTGCCGTCGCGCTCGGCCAACTCAAGGGCGTGGGTTTCGGCTTCTCGGTACCCGTCCCCGTGCAAAACGAGCCGCACATCGAACTGCTGGAGGGCCGAGACCTTGGCCGCCGACGCACCGGTGGGCACCACGACCGTCACCTGTGCGCCGAGGTTGGAGGCCGCATAGGCAACCCCCAGTCCGTGGTTGCCGGCCGACGCGGCCACGACGGCGCGCCCCGGCTCCACGTCGTGGGTCGCCGACACTGCGGCCAGCCCGCCCCGCACTTTGAACGAGCCCGTCGGCTGGACGGTCTCGACCTTCACCGACACGGATTGACCGAGCTGTGGCGCACCCACCACGGGCGTGAAGGCGAGGAAGTGACGCACCGCCTTCCACGCCGCCTCCATCTGTGCCGGCCCCGGGACACTCACGTCACGCATCGGGTCCAGTCTGTCCCACCCGCGCCTGGCATGCTGACGCCGTGCGACCGGGAACGACGGATGCAGGAGCGGCGACCGTCCACGTGCACGCCGACGCCCAGGCGCTGGCCCGGGCCGCGGCCGACGAGGCACTCGAGGTCTTGCGTGCCGCGGTCGACGCGCGGGGCGTCGCGCATGCAATGTTCGCCACCGGCAACTCCCAGTTGGCCTTCGTACGCGAGCTCGTGCACGCGACCACCGGGGTGCCCTGGTCGGACACCGTCGTGTTCCACATGGACGAGTACGTCGGTGTGGGCCCCGATCACCCGGCCGGTTTCCAGCGCTGGATTCGCCAACGCATCACGCAACCGGCGCACCCCAGGGCCGCGTACTACGTCGAGGGTTTGGGTGACGCCGCGGCCGAATGCGAGCGCTACGCCGGCCTGTTGCGACGGCATCCGCTCGACCTTTGCTGCCTGGGCATCGGCGAGAACGGGCATCTGGCCTTCAATGATCCGCCGGTGGCGGACTTTACCGATCCGCTGGACGTCAAGGTGGTGCGGCTCGACTCGGCCTGTCGCGCCCAACAGGTCAACGAAGGGCATTTTCCCGGGCTCGACGCCGTGCCGGCCGAAGCCATCACCGTCACCATTCCCGCCTTGCTGCGGGCCGGGCGCGTGCTCGCCATCGTCCCCGAGGCCCGCAAGGCCCAGCCCGTTCGCGACGCGCTGACCGGCCCGATCGCCACGAGCTGTCCGGCCTCGGCGCTGCGGACCATCCCCTACGCCACGGTCCATCTCGAGCTTGCATCGGCCAGCCTGCTCGCAGACTGAGAAACGGGCGCCCACGGCAACCACATCGAACCCCTCGGGCAACGACGAGGCAATGGCGACTCCGTAACTTTCGGGGCAGGACGAGGGGTGCCGGGCCAGGGGCCGGGCCGGTCGACGGAGGGGACATTGACGATCGCGATCGCGGCGGGTCATTTGGGCGTGGCCGCGCCGTCGGGCACCGAAGCGGCCGTCGAAGGTGGGGGTGGGGGCAGGAAGGTACGCCGCCGCAGGCTTCGCCGCATCCTCCTCGCGACGGGAGCGACGCTGCTGGCCCTTGTCCTCTTCGTCGGCGCCTGGATCGGCATCGGCCTCTACAAGATCGACCATGCGGTGCATCACGTCGGCGTGCCGGCCGCGCTACTCGCCAAGGGCAAGAACGACCTGCTGGCCATCGTCAAGGGCCCCGACCACAGCGAGCAGATCTTCGTGTTTCACGCCACCGCGGGGCACACCAACGTGCTGAAGATCCCGAGCTCACTGGGCCTGCCCTTGGCGGGAGGCCGCACGGCGCCCATCGAGTCGCTGAACCTGCATGCGCCCGACGCCATCATCGGCGGTCTCCACCGCCTGGGCATCCCGGTGACGCACTACGTCGGCGTCGACCTGCACCTGGTGAACCCGTCGTCGAACCTCGGGCAGCTCGCCACCGGCAAGCTCTCCATTACCTCGATGATCTCGGACCCGACGAGCACCACGACGCTGCTGGAGCAGGTCGCGTCGCACATCTACCTGGGCCCGGGCACGCCGGTGTCCGCCGTCCTCTCTTTGATGGACGTCCCGACCGCGCACCCCGTCTCGGTCCCGACCGCCAAGGACGTCCACGGCAAGGTCGTCCTCGCGTCGGCGTTCACCACGGTCCTGCGCAGCTTCCTCTAGTGGGGACCCAGGACCGCCCGGGCGGCGGCTCCCGGCCCTGGCGAACCAGGCTGCGTACGCTGCTCCACGAACTCGGCGCCGACGAGTGGGAGGAGCCCGCGATGTCAGGTCCCGACGAGGGCGACACGCACCCAGGGGCGCAGGCCTCGCTCGATCAGCTGCTCCGTGAGGCCTCCGAGGCGCGCCAATCCCGCGCGCGCGACGACGGGGCCACCTGACGCGCTTCAGCCGGCAGCGAACGCCGCGTCGTGCGCCAGCCAGTGGTCCAGAAACGGGAGGGCTTCCGTGCCGTGCCACTGATGACCGCCCTCGAAGACGTCGTGGACCAGCCGCCCGGCCACGCCAAGGCGGTCGTAGACCAGGCGCGTGCGCCGGACGGACTCGGTTGCGGCGCGTAGAGGGAACAGCGGGTCTTCGGTACCCGTCTCGATCAGCAGTGGGCGGGGTGCCAACAGCCCGCCGAGGTCCTCGTGCTCCAGCCGTCCCAGCATCCCGAACAAGATCTGGGAGCCGCACATGTTCCACGGCATCTTGTGGCTCTCCGCCCACGACGAGAAGTAGCCGCTGACGACGGCGGCGGCGACGCGCTGGTCGACCGCCGCGGTGAACAGCGTCACGGTGCCCCCGTAGCTGATGCCCACCATGCCCAGGCGGTCGGGGTCGACGAGAGGGTGCTCCTCCAGCACGTCGAGCGAGCGCATCAGGTCCCAGACATTCTGGGTCAGGGGGTTCCATCCCGCCATGGCCGCGTGGACCAGGTTGGTGTCGCACGCGTAGTGGTCCTCGGGATTCCAGTCCAGGCGTTCACCGAAGCAGCGCAGGTCGGGCGCCAACACGACGTAGCCGCGCCGCGCCAGCGCTAACGCGTAGTCGGCATTCGGCATGTCCGTGTGCTCCAGGCCGACCACCTGTGACTTGCCTGGCCCGTGGCCGTGGCACGCGAGGACCGCCGCACCCGCTGGCGCGTCGACCCGGGAATCGGGGACGAGCAGATAGGCCGGCACCGACATCGTGTCCTCGGTGTCGAAGACGATCTTGTCCCGTCGATAGCCGTCGCAGGGAGTCGATTCGAGTGTCTCGACGTTGAGGGGCACTCGAGAAGGTTCGGCTCCCAGTAACTCGCCGAGGCGGACGCGGCAACGCTCGACCCAGGCCGGGATCGCCGCCGGGTCGGGATCGCCCTCGGGGAGGGGATCCTCGTGCACGGTCCCGCCAAGCCGGGCCATCCACTGGTACCAGGGCGAGTAGTTGCGCACCGGCGGGGCGAGCAGCGGCGCCGGCGTGTCGGTGCTCATGCGCCACCTCTTCCCTGGTCGGTCCCGCCGGTGTTCCGGCGCGGCTCGGGCCCAATGTAGGGCGAAGTGAGGCAGAATTGGCAGGTGACCCTCGCCACCTCGATCGGTGTCCACCCCCTCTCCCCCGCCATCGGCGCGGAGATCTCAGGTGTCGACCTCTCGGTACCGCTGGCGCCCGAGGTGGTCGCCGCCATCCGCGAGGCCTGGACCACCCATCACGTCATCTTCTTCCGGGACCAGTCCCTCAGCGCCGAACAGCAAGCGGACTTCGCTCGACAGTTCGGTACCGTGACCGAGGCCCATCCCGTCCTGCCCTCCATCGACGAGAGCCCCGAAGTCCTCGCCATCGACGGCAAGGTCGACCGCGCCAGTTGGTGGCACACCGACGTGACGTTCCTGCAGACCCCCGCCATGGGCTCCATCCTCTACATGCTCGAGGCGCCTGAAGTGGGCGGTGACACCATGTGGGCGAGCTTGCAGGCCGCCTATGACGGCTTGGCCGACCCGGTGCGCACCATGTGCGACCAATTGATCGCCATCCACCACGACCCGTGGTTTGCGGCTGACGTCGCCGAGCGGGGCGGGTACGAGTGGGACGGCGTCTGGCAGGAGAAGCTCATGCCGGCGCTGCACCCCGTCGTACGCACGCACCCCGAGAACGGGCGCAACGGGCTCTTCGTCAACCGGCAGTTCACCCGGCAGATCTACGGGTTGTCGGAAAACGAGAGCGCCGCCGTGCTCGAGATGCTGTACCACCACTGCATCAAGCCGGAGTACACCTGCCGATTCCGCTGGCGGGCCGGATCGGTGGCCTTCTGGGACAACCGGGCGACGCTGCACTACGCGCTCGACGACTACGGCGACGCCGCCCGCTACGCGCACCGCGTGACACTGAGGGGCGACAAGCCCTTCGGGCCGGCGATGCCGCCGCCCGGCCGCTGACGTCCCTCCTGGCTGCCGCAGGCTTGGCTGCCGACGTCGGCGTAGCTGTGGCCGCGTTCGTTGGGACCAACGTCGACAACTGCGTCGTGACGACGGCCATGGTCGCCGCAGCCCCATTGGAGCGGGCCCATCGCATCGCTGCCGGACAAGTGGTTGGTTTCTCCTTCGTGGTCGTCGTCGCTGCCGTGGCCGCGCTGCTGCTCTTCGAGTTCTCCGCCGCGGCGGTCGGCCTCCTTGGGTTCGTGCCGTTGGCCATCGGTGCGCGCGGCCTCATCGGGCTCCGCCACAGGCGGCCTGGTCGTGCCACGGGTGCCGAGTCGGCGCCGAGAGGACGACGCCCGGCCACTGAGCGCGCCGTGGGACGCAGCCTGATAGCGGCGGGGCTGGTCACGATCGCGGCCGGAGGCGACAACCTCGCCGTCTACATACCCCTCTTCCACGAGGGCGGTGTGGCCAACCTGCTCACGATCGCGATCGTGTTCGTCGCCGGTGAAGTCGCCCTGACCATGCTCGTCCTGACCGCGGGCCGGCACCCCCGGGCACGCGGGACGATGACGAAACTCGGAGCGGTCGCGGTGCCCCTGCTGCTGTGCGTCGTGGGTGTGCTGGTGCTCCTGTCGGCCGGGACGCTCTCCTGGCTGTGACCAACCTCGGCTTCGTGTTCGTGGCGACCGGGCGATGCCGTGACCTCCACGTGGTAGCCCGTGAAAGCAGGGCGTCGTTGACTGACCTCAGACCCGACGAAGGGAAGCCCGATGGAGAACCTGCAAGGCAAGGTGGCGGTGATCACCGGGGCAGCCGGCGGCATCGGCAAGGCGGTGGCAACGCGGGCCGCAGGGGAAGGGATGAAGGTCGTGCTGGCCGACATCGAAGAAAACGCCCTCAAGGAGGCAGCTGACGAGCTCGCGGCCACTGGGGCCGATGTCATCGCGGCGGTCACCGACGTGTCCGACGTCGCATCGGTGCGCGAGCTGCGCGACCGCGCCCTGCGGGAGTTCGACGCCGTGCACCTCGTGCACAACAACGCCGGCGTCGGCACAGGTGGCCCGATCTGAGAGGTGCCCGAAGAGGACTGGCGCTGGATCCTTGGCGTCAACCTGTGGGGCGTCGTGCACGGCATTGCCACCTTTGTGCCGCTGTTCATGCAGCAGGGCGAGGGCCATGTGGTGAATACCGCGTCGATCGCCGGCCTCACCACCGCCCCGTTCCTCGGGCCCTACAACGCCACGAAGCAGGCCGTGGTCGCCATGTCGGAGACGCTGTACAAGGATCTGGAGGCAGCGGGCGTTTCCGGTGTGGGTGTGTCGGTGCTCTGTCCGGGCTTTGTGCAGACCCGCATCGCCGAGTCCGACCGTAACCGCCCGTTGTGGGCGCCGGTCCGCGATGTCGATGGGTCGGAGGACATGCGCGGGCTGATCCAGGACCTGGTGAGCGGAGGGATCCCGTCCGAGCAGGTGGCCGAGCGAGTGCTGGAAGCGGTCCGCACGAACACCTTCTACATCCTCACCCACCCCGAGCTGCGGGGGGCGCTGCAGACAAGGTTCGACGACATCTTGGAGGGCCGCCCCCCGTCGCCGACGATTATCGCCTGAGCGCGTTCACGCCGCCGGCAACGGCTTGAAGGGTTGCACCGTGACCCAACATGTCCCCTGCGGCTTATGGTTCGTTTTGAGCTTGCACTGTGAAGACGGCGGCACGTTGTTGTGCACCTTCACCACCTGATACTGCGTGGGGCCGTAGAACTTGTTCGGCCCGTAGCTCCAGACCGGTGAGAGCGTGCCGGGGTAGTTCGAGATCTTCGACATCGCGGTCACGAAGGTGCGGCGGTTCAGGTTGGGGCCCGCGCTCTTGGCGGCTTGGGCGAACAGCCGGATGGCGCCGCACCAGGCCTGAATCGGTCCCTGCTCCTCGATGTAGAAGCTCTCGGTGCCGGGGATCGGCTTGGGGTGGTACGCGTGCCATGTGCTGAAGCAGGAGCGCACGCCGGGGTCATAGCCGCCCTGGCTCTCAGGGCGCGCGTCGTCAAAGCCCCCGAGCGTCTCGGTCGTCACGCCCTCCTGCCCGTTGAGCGCCTGCTCGTAGGGCACCGGGATGAGTCCGAGCGCGACCTCGATCGTCGACTCGTAGTCGCTCAACAAGAGCTGCGGGTAGTACTGCTGCGAGTTCTCCGCTCCGATGTACGGGAAGAACGCGTTTTCCGCGAGAAGCGGGAAGACCGATTGCACGCCTTCGGATTTGAATTTCTCCACGGCCAACTGGGCGTCGGAGTTGGTGGTCGCCGTCTGGCTGGTGCTGCCGGCCACCGTCTCGACGACCGGCGTGATGCCGATCTTCTTGAGGTCGGGGAGCAGGGCGTCATTGAGCGCGGACTGGTCGGCCGCCTGGTCGGAGACCACGACGCCGACCTTCTTCCCGTGCCCGAGACGCCCCGAGCTCATCCCCCACTGCACGGTGGCCGCCAGCACCGGCGCCATGTCGGCGCCCGTCCACCACAGGTAGGGAGAGCCCAAGTTGGTCCAATTCGTCGTGGTGGACCACGCACTGAGGAGCGGGGTCTGTCCCTGCTGCGCCACGCACAACTGGTTGTCGCCCAGCCAGGTCCCGATCCCGTCCAGCACGGCGAACACGGGCGGGCTGCCTTCGGTCCACTGCCGGCACAGCGCCTGCATGTTGGCGTCGCTCGTCGGGTCGAACTGTTCGATGATCGGGTTGATCTTGCGCCCGTTTATCCCGCCGGACTTGTTGATCTGGTTGACGTAGAGGTTGATGGCGGGGATCTGCTCGTTGTACTCCTTGTCTTGGGCGAACCCTTCCTTGCCTGCGAGGCTGTTGATCGCCACCACCGGAAAGACGACGTTGATCGAGGTCTTGGAGACGCCACGGTTGCTCGTGCTGGCCTGGCTTACGGGCGTCGCCGTGGAGTTGGACGCGCTTGTTACCTCGGCCGCGCCGGCCGCGCCCGATCCACCGGGCGTACCCGAGGGCGCGAAGGTCAGCCACGCCACCAGCCCGACCACGATCGCCACCACGATGAGGGCGGTGCGGATCTGCATGGCGCGCGGGCGCCGGCGCAAGCGCCGCCACGATCGCCCGATCGGCGCCAGGGGGTTCCACATCGCCTGGCGGGCGGGCACTTGGGTGCTGGCCTCCATGGTCACACTCCTTCGCTTCGACCGGTGCGGTCTCGACCGCCTTCCCCCAGCGGGCCCGACGCCATGAGGGCCTCATCGCTGGCACCAAGGTACGCGGCCAGCGCAGTGGGGTCAGCGCGGACCTGGTCCGGTGGGCCGGCCGCCACCACCCGGCCCAGCTCCATCACGACCACGGTCGAGCAGAGCTCGAACACCAGGGGCACGTCGTGCTCGACGAGCACGATCGTCGTGTCGGCCACCTCGTGGATGCGCCGCAGCAGCGGAATGAAGGCCTCGGCCTCCCGCTGGGCGATGCCCGCCGTCGGCTCATCGAGGAGGAGGAGACGCGGGCGGGCCAGGACGATAGAGGCAAGGTCCACCACCCGCCGGGTCCCCGTGGACAGTTCGGCCGTGCGGTGATGGCGGAACCGTTCGAGCCCGAACGCCGCGATCACCTGGTCGACCGCCTCGAGCTTGCGCCGCTCGGCGCGGCGCGCCCAGGGGAGCCGCAATGTGGTCGAGAGCACTGCCACCTCGTGGCAGGCGTCCTCGCTCAACAGCAACACGTCGAGCACGCTCAGCTCCGGAAAAAGGCGGCAGTCCTGGAACGATCGGACCATGCCCACGCCGAGGCGCTCTTCGGGCAGGTACTCGCCCAGTTCGATCCCGTCGAGCCACACGTGCCCCGACGCAGGCTTGACCAGGCCCGAGACCACGTCGAGCGTCGTCGTCTTGCCCGATCCGTTTGCCCCGATCAATCCCACGATGGACCCGGCATCGGCCCTAAACGTCACCCCGTTGAGCGCGTGTACCCCCCCGAAGCTGACATGCACGTCATCGACCTTGAGCTGTGACGGATGCACTGCGGGCGCCTCGACGGTCGCCGACACGCCGCTCACCGCTCCGCCCCGTCGGTTGCGAGCGCGGGTGGCGACATCGGTGCGGCCGCACCCACCGCTGGGCCCGCGGCGTCGGTCGCGTCACGGTGCAGCAGGGCGCGGACGCCCACCGTGACCACGTCGCCCAGGCGGTGGAGGAGTTCGCCCAGCCCGCCCGGCAGGTACAGGATGAACGCGATCAAACCCAGACCGCTCGTAATGAACTGGATCGTCTGGTTGGAGCCGAAAATGGCGGGCAGTCCCTCGAGGTAGACCGCGCCGAGGATGGCGCCGGAAATGGACCCGAGACCGCCGATCACCACCATCGAAATGATCACGAACGAGGTCGTGGGGTCGAAGGTGAGGTCGGTGTTGTTCAGCTGCTGCGTGGCGAAGGCAAAGCACACCCCGGCGTAGCCCGCCACGAAGCCGGACAGGGCGAACGCCAGCAGCTTGGTGCGCAGGACGGGGATGCCCATGGCCGCGGCACCCAGCTCGTTGTCGCGGACCGCGACGAGGCGGCGCGCCACGCCCTTGTCGCGCCACACCCGCAGCATGAGCACCGACAGCACGAGCACGGCCAGGGCGAACCAGGCGAAGGAGCGCTGAGACGCCAGGCTGAGGCCGAACAACGAAGGGCGCGCCACGACCGTGTAGGCCGGGTTGGGCAGGCCGGTGCACAGCGTCTTGTCGATGCCGGGGATGGTGATGCAGGGAGTGGCCAGGACGGCGTTCTGCATGAAGATGGCGAAGGCCAGCGTTGTGACGGCCAGGAAGAGACCCGGCATACGAAGAGCCGGAAGCCCCACCAAAATGGCCACGACCGCCGTTACCGCCCCGCCGTAGAGCATCACCAACGGCAGCGGGACGGAGGTGCCGAGGTGCACGGCCACCAGCGCGCCCACCGCCACCAGGCCGAACTGCCCAAGCGAGACCTGCCCCGCCCAACCCGTAAGCATGGTCAACGAGAGCGCAACGACGGCGTAGATGCAGATCTGGCTCATGAGCACGTCGTTGCCGACGGAGAGCACGAACGGCAGCAACACGGCCGCACCCACGACCAGCCCGACGCCCGCAACGGAAACCCGGCGCCGCAGCAGGTCGGCCGTCGCCCGCACCGTCGTCGCCGCGCCGTGCTGCCACGTGCTCCTGTCCCCCGTTCGCACGCCCTTGCGCAGTGCCCGCACCCGGATCAGCAGCACCCCCATCACCACGATGAAGATGATGAGTTGCTGCTTGGCCGGCGAGGGGACGTTCCACTGCAGGAGCTCGAGGAAGACTCCCAGGCCCACCCCGGCGACGAACGCGACCGTGAGGTTGACCATCGCCCCGATGAGTGCGGCGGCCAGTGCGTAGAGCAAGAGGTCGGGCGACAACGCCTGGGTGAGCGCACTGGTTTGATTGGGCGCGTTGAGGATGGCCGTGAACGCCGAGAGCACGCCGGCCACCGTCCAGGTGAGCGTCGAAGTTCGACGGATCCACACGCCTGACAGTCGTGCGGAGTCCGCGTTCTCCGACATGGCGCGCATGGAAAGCCCCCACGGCGTCAGCCGGACGGCGAGAACGAGGGCCAGGGTCACGATGGGTGCGACGATGAGCGTGAGCACCTCGGTCGGGGTAATGATGAACGGTCCGAGGTGAAACGAGAGGTCGAACGGGACGGGTTCAGGCCTCGACGTGTTGGAGGCTCGGATGAACGGCAGCGAGGCCAACGCGAGCAACACGTAACTCAAGCCGATAGTGGCGACCATGACGAGCACTCGGGGACGCGTGAACAGCCGTCGCAGGACCAACTCGGAGAGCGCCGCCACGAACGCCGCCAGGCTCACTGAGAGCACGAGGGCGAACCAGTAGTTGAACTTGAAGTCGGCGGCGAGCTTGAGGAGGAAGACCGCCGCGATCACGCCGATCTGGCCCTGGGCGAAGTTGAGCACCCGGTTGGTCCGGTACACCAGCACGAGACCGAGCGCGAGCAACCCGTAGCCCAGGCCGTAGAACACACCCTGAACGAGCACGAAGTTCGGCGCCGAGAATGCGAGCACCCCGTTACCCCAGGCCAGTCGAGGCGGTACCCAGGAACACCGGCCGTAACAGGTCGTCGCGCGCCATGAGCTCGGCGGTGGGGCCGTCGAAGCGGATCTCGCCCCGCTCCATGAAGAAGCACCGGTCGGCCAGGCTGAGCGCGCGGTTCAGGCTCTGCTCGACCAGTATCACGGTGGTCCCGGACTCGTTGATCCGGCGCACCATTCCCATGAGCTGTTCCACCGTCATCGGGGCCAGACCCAGCGCCAGTTCGTCAATCATGAGCAGCCGAGGCGACGTCATCATCACGCGCGACAGGGCCAGCATCTGCTGCTCGCCGCCCGACAGGGTGCCCGCGGGTTGGTCGAGCCGCGCGGCCAGCTCGGGAAACACCTCGAGCGCCTCCTCGACGGCCTGGGCGGTGCGGGCGCGGTCGCGCCGGAGTATGTGGCCGCCGATGCGCAGGTTGTCGCGCACGCTGAGACCGGGGAACGTCATTTTGCCGCCCACCAACAAGGCCACACCCAGGTCGATGATCTGCTCGGGTTCGAGGTAGGTGCAGCTTGCACCGAAGAGCCGGACCACGCCGCGGTGGGGGTGTTCCAGCCCCGACACCGCACGGAGGAGGGTCGACTTCCCGGCGCCGTTCGTCCCGAGCAGGGCGACCATCTCGCCCTCGGCCACTTCGAGGTTCACGTCGAAGAGCACCTGGTTGGTGCCGTAGTAAAAATCGAGGTTGTGCACCTGGAGGGCGGGGATGGCCCCGCCGCCTTGACGTCGCTTACCCTCCGCGTACCGCTCGAGCACGTCCTCGATCACCAGAGTGATGTCTCGGCGCACGCTGCGCGAGCCCAGGACCAGCAGGAAACCGCCGAGGGCGCAGACCGGCGCGATCAGGGTAAGGGACACAATGATCCCGTGGAGGCCGCCGATGGCGTCGGAGACTGCGCCGAGCACCACCGAGCCGGCGAAGCCGCCGAAGACCAGCGAGTAGACGCCGAACATGGCGAAACAAATGGTGCGCATCTCCGCTGGTGCGGTGGCGGCCAAAGTCAGGAAGATGCAGATGGCGAGCGGGGACACCGCCGCCGTCGCCAGGAACTGCAGCACCACCACCATCCAAAGCTTCGGCATGTACAGCGAGAGGACGTAAAGCCCGCCGTAGGCCGTGATGCAGAAGCCGGCGATGATCAGCGGTCGTTGCGGCGCCTTGCGGAAGTAGCGGTCGCCGAAGACGTAGGCCAAGGGGAGCCCGAGGAAGGCAGCGAGGCCGATGATGGCGTACACCTCGCTCCGCGCCGCGGTGTCGAGGTGGAACTTGTCGATGAAGAACAGGTTGCCGAACAACGGAGCCCCCGTCCCCGCAAATCCCAGGATGGCCACGGCGACGAGCTCGTAGTACAGCGAACGCACCCGCAGCAGCCGGGTGACCGCAGATCCCAACAGCACCCGCGGCGCCTTCTCCTGCTGGGTCTGCAGGTCCATGCCCGCCGCCTTGAGAATGTGGCTGCTCTCGTTGGCCCCCTTCTCGGGCTCGCGGAGCGTGAACAGCGCAAACCCGATTGGGATTCCGGCCAACGCCACCAGCAGCCCGTAGCGCCAGTTGTGCGCGATTGTCACGACGTAGCCGAAGATCAGGATCCCGACCGTCTGCGAGAGCGGGTCCGACAGGTTGTGCCAACTGAAGATCCGGCCCCGCCCCTCGGTCGGGTAGGCGTCGGACAGATACGAGTTGTGCACCGTGTTGTTCACCCCGGTGCCGACCGACGCCGCGAGGTACAAGAAGGCGAAGGCCCACACGTTCGGCGAGAGGGCCATCAGCGCACCAAAGCCGGCAAAGATCAGCAGCGAGACGCCGGCCACCAGCTTGCGGCTGCCCCGGTCGGCCCACACGGCGAGCGGAACCGCCCAGAGGAGCTGGGAAACCTGAGCGATGAAGGCGACCGCGCCGAGCGACGCGTTCGACATGTGGAACGACGTCTGCAGGTTGTGCCCGATCAACGTGATGCCGTTGCCGAACGTACCCGGCACCAGCGCGGCCGCCGTCATGAGGACGAGCGGCGCATACCCGGACGACTTCAAGATGCCGAGGAGCGGTGGCGGCTTTCCCTCCCCGGTGCCCGGCATGACTGCGATGTCCGCCACCACGTCCGGGTCCCTGATCTGCGTGACCGCTTCGCGTAGCAGGTCCTCCGGGACCGCGAAGTCGAACAGCGGCTCGCTGGGCACTGGTGCAGGACTCTAACCTGACACCAACGTCAGGAATCGATCATGTGCGCACGGTGGCGACCGTGAGCGGCCCTTCAGGCAGCACGGCCACCCGCGGCCAGCGACCTAGTGCGGCCAGCGTGGCCCCCACCGCCTCGTCGAGGTCCGGCGCCGGGATCAGCTGGGCGGTCCGGATCGCCTGCGCACCCAGTCCGTCGCTGTGCAGGCGGACGGTGCCCCGCTCGAGCACGCGGCCCAGCACCTGCGCCTGCCAGCGATCGATTTCCGGGCCCGCTGTCGCCGCCACGAGGGCCGCCGGCGTGTCGGCCCCCTCCAAGAGTCGCGCGAACGCGCCACCTTCCGGCACGCCGTCGCCGCACGCCGCTGCCATGAGGACCGTTCCGCCATCGCGTCGCACGCGGTCGGCGGCCGCCATTCCCTTGACGGCCTGGTAGAGGTTCCGATCGAGTGGATGGCCTCCGTTGGTTGAGACGACGAGGTCGTAGGGAGCCTCCACCTCGCGGCGCGCCGCCGCGCCGACGTGCGCGCAGGCGGCGTCGTGGGCCGCGTCCAGCGGCCCGGCGAAGACCGCCGTGACCCGGCGAGCCCGGTTGATCGCGACATCGAGGGACAGCTGCGGCGGAGCGAGCGAGACCGCAGAACGCACGAAGTCGTGCACCGGATTGCCGCGCCGGATGAGGAACGTGGCCCGGGCGTCGGCGATCCGGCGCGGATGGTGGGCCTCGAGGATCGTCTCGGTGGCCGCCAACCCCGGGCACACCGCCTTCGGTCCTCCGCTGAAGCCTGCGAAGAAGTGGGGCTCGACGAACCCCGTGATGATGCGCAGGTCGGCCTCGACGTACTCGCGTTGGAGCCGGATGGGTACGCCGTCCACCTCACCCACCGACACGTGGTCATCGCCGCCCGCGTCGTGGTCCACCACCCCGTAGCGGGTCACGAGCTCGGGGCCGATCAGCTCCTCCATTTCCGCCGCGGTGGCCTGGCGGTGGGTCCCGGTGGCACACAGCAACGTCACCCGGGCGTCGGGCACACCCGCGTGCGCCAGCTCGTCGAGCAGTGGCGGCAGCACTGTCCGATTGGGCATGGGCCGGGTGAGGTCAGGAAAGACGACGGCCACCTGGCGCGCGTCCCCGGCCAGTGCCGCCAGCGGGAGACCGGCCACCGGACGCGCCAGCGCCGTGCGGACGGCCGCGTCCTCGTCGGGCCGTGCCGGCGCGTCGATGGGAAGGATGACGTCAGCCGAATCGGGCACCTCGACCGACGTGCCATGACGGCCGAAGGCGAGGTCGACCCGCACGTCCCCTCAGAGCTCGGTTCGCGCTGCGCCAGGCAGCGATGCTGTGGCCTCCAGCACCGCAATGGCCACGTGGTCGACTTGGGGCCGCAGGTCGCGGTACACCTCGACCGCGTCGGCTTCGGGCTCGATGACCCCGACCACCGGGTCGAGGTCATCGAGCGACAGACCCATGCCGAGGGCCTTGCCCGCCAGCAGGGCGGCGCCGGCCGAAGCCGCCTCGCCCGAGCGCCGCCGCGTCGCGGGCACTCCGAGGACCGAGGTGAGCACCTCGACCCAGACGGGCAGGCCCGTCCCCGCACCGCCGAGCGTCACGCCCGCCGCGGTCGATCCGCCGAGGCGCCCGACCGTCACCACCTCCATGACTCGCAGCACGTCCCACGCCACTGCTTCGATCACGGCCCGGGCCAGGTCGCTCGCCCCGTGGGCGGCGCCGAGCCCCATGAACCCCGCCCGCGCGTCGTCTCGCCACCAGGGGGCGCGGGCTCCGTCGAGCCAGGGCACGGCGACCACCCCGCGCGCGCCGGGAGGGCTCTGCGTGGCCATACGGGCGAGCTCGTCGGGCGTTTTGTCGAGCAGCCGTCCGAGCCAGGCGAGGAACGAGCCCGCGGCCGAGAGCCCACCTTCGAGGAGCCATCCCCCGTCGGCGCCCCGGGTCACCACCGCGCCCAAGGGCGACGGAACCGGCCTTTCTTGCACGGGGACCGACACGTTGGCGGTGGTTCCCCAGCTGACCATCGGCCTGTCCTCCGAGGCGCCAGAACCAAGGACCTCGCACTGGCGGTCACCGGCTCCGATCACGACCGGTATGCCGGGCCGCAGGCCGAGCTCGGCACCGGGAACCGGCTTCAACTGGCCGATGACGGTGTCGGACGCGACGACGCTCGGAAGCTTCCCGAGAGCCGGGCCCGCCAATTCACGCACCGCATTGCCGTCGAAGTCGTACAGACCACTCCGCGAGGCGAACGTGGCATCGGTCACCACCTGGTCGGTCATGCGAAAGATGATCAGGTCGCGCGGCGACAAGATGAGGTCGGCGGCCTCGAGCCGCCCAGGCTCGTGTTCGGCCAGCCAGGCCAGCTTGGCCGCCACCGCGCCGGCGTCCAGGGGGATCCCCGTCCGGGCCCGGTTGATGTCGTCGCCACCCATGCGCTCGGCCAGCGTCCGCGCCGACGCCGCCGCCCGGTGGTCGGACCACAGGATGCCCTTACCGATGGGGTCGCCCTTGGCGGTCAGGGGCACGAACGTCTGGCGGGCCCCGGAGCACACGACCACCTCGACCTCGGCGAACTCATGCGGCGCCTGGGCTCGCGCCTCGGCACAAGCGATGACCGTCGTCGTCCACCAACGCAGGGGATCCTGCTCGGTCCACCCCACCTGCGGGTGCGAGGTTGCGAGCTCCGAACGGGCCATCGTCACCAGGCCTTTGTCGCCCCACAACCCGACCTTGGTCACCGTCGTGCCGAAGTCGAGGGTGAGGATCATCATCGTGGGTGCACCAGCGTCGCCACGAGGCCCGCCATGTCGGCCGGATCGGGGTCTTGATAGATGGTCCGCCCCATGGCCATCCCGGCACCTCCACCTTCCATGACGTCGCGCACCTCGTCGAGGACTGCGTCCCGCCCCGCTTCGCCGCGGGGACCGCCCAGGAAGAGGACCGGCACGCCGACGCTCGCTACCACCCGCGCCACCGCCCGTTGGCGTTCGACGCCGGTTGGGGCCGCGGGCACCGGCACCTTGATCACCGGTGCCCCCATGTCGTGGGCGACAACAGCCGCTAGCACGATCGAGTCGGTGTCACGACGCACCCGGCCCTCGTGCCACACGAGCGGTTCGACGAGCGCCTCGAGCCCGGCGGCGCGCGCCTGCTCGAGCACCTGCCCGAGCAGCTCGAGCGCCGACGCGGTGAGCGGGTCGTCGAAGTCGATACGGGTCATGTGCTTGATCCCCGTCCACCCGTCTGACGCGGCGCGGCCCACGCTGGCGACGAGGCGGTCATCCAACTCGAAGACCGACCCGGCCAGGCCGGTGCGGTTGACGGACAGATACGTCCGGTGCCGGGGTGTGAGGTGGCCAGCCGCCGCCAATCCCTCGAGCGGCTGGGCCGTCGCCAGGATCCCGTCGCACGCCGGCAGCGACTTCGCCAGGGAACCGTAGAACTCGGCCCAGTTCTCGGTCGTGAGCACGGCGCGGGCCCGATGGTCCGCGGCCAGGATCAGCGCTGGGGTGGGCAACGCCACGCCGCGGGTCATGTCGACGCGGCGCCGGCCAGGCCGAGCACCACCTTGGCCACCGCGGAGAAGTCCTCGCGCCCGTAACCCGCCGTGCTGGCCGCCGTGAGCAGCTGGCGCACGGCGGCGGTCGTGACGACCGGGACACCGGAATTTGCCGCGAACGCCAGCGCGAGGTCGATGTCCTTGGCCATGAGGTCGGTCATAAAGCCGGGCTGCCAGCCGTTGGACGCCGGGCTCTCTGGGACGACACCCGCGACCGGCAGCCGCGTCCGCACGGCCACGCAGTCACCGGTCGCGTGCGTGAGCACCTCGTACAGTTTGGTCATATCGACTCCCGACTTCACGGCCATCGCAGTCGCCTCCGCGGTGGCTGTCATCTGGGCGGCGTAGATCAGCTGGTTGCACAGCTTGACCACCTGGCCCATGCCGGGCCCGCCCATGTGCACGATCAGGCCGGAGAACGGCTCGAGCGCAGGCTCCGTGGCGCGGAGCACGCCCTCGTCGCCGCCCACCATGAGCGTCAGGGTCCCCTTCTGCGCGCCGGCCGTCCCGCCCGACAACGGGGCGTCGAGGTAGCGCGCGCCGGTCTCGGCGACCCGGGCGTGCTGCGCCCGCTCGACTTCGGGATCGATGGTCGAGCTGTCGACGACGGTCTTGCCCTTACCCAGGACCGGCAACATCGCGTCGACCACCTCGACGACGTCTGGAGAATTCGGGACGCACAGGATGATCACCTCGGAGGCCTCGGCCACGTCACCCGGCGAACCCCCGTCCGCCGCGCCCTGCGCGACCGCGGCGTCGATCGGGCCTCGGCTGCGCGAGGCCACCGTCACCTCGTGGCCCGCCGCGACGAGATGCCCCGCCATCGGCAGTCCCATGGCGCCCAGGCCGATGAATCCGATGCGCATGCGTGCTCCTCCCGACGACTCGATGCGCCGACTACGCGAACTGCGGCAGCCACTCGGCCGTGCCGGCCAGCAGCTCGTCCACCATGGCCTCCATGGTGCCGAGATCGCCCCGGCCCGCCAGCGGATCGAGGGCAAAGGCCTCCCCCGCCAGGCGGCGGTCACCTCGCAAGCCGGCCTCGACCGTCAGCTCCTGCGTGGCGACGTGGCGGCGCACGATCTCGTCGTAGGGCGCCGGCAGCGCAGCACGGTCCCGGCCACGGATGCCGTCACCGTCGATGACACAAATGGACTCGAGCACGACGTCTGGCGGCAGGCCGACACCTTGGCCGGTGTTCGGGATGTTCACCGGGGCCTCGAACGGCTCGCCACTCAGCATGGCCTGGATCATCGGCGACGGCAGCTCACCCGACTGCCAGGTCTGCAGGTCCTTCGTCCCAGCCAGCCACGCATCGACGTCCGCCACGTACTCGGATTGGTGCTCCTCGCGCTTGGAGATCGGGCTGAGCCCGATGTTGTACGCCGCGCCCCAGTCGGACTCGGGCGTGAGCGCGAACGACACGAACTCGGCGATGTGCCGGTCGCCCGCCGCCGGGAAGGTGCCCCAGCGATCCAACAGGGTCAGTTTGAAGAGGTGACGTTCGGCGAAGTCGCGCTTGGAGAACTTCTCGGCCTCCGGCCGGCCCGGCGACGGCCGCAGGGATTCGAGCCCTCCCACCTCGTCGACCAGCTTGCGCAGCACGTCGAACCCGTCGATCCCGTCGACTTCGAGCGCGGTGAGCACCGGAAAGTGGTTAATGCCGGTCACCGAGCAGGTGACCGATTCGAACGGTCTCCCGCACGCGATGGCCAGGTCCATGCAGAAGTTCCCAACCTCGTGGCACAGGCCCACCGTCTTGATCCCCGTCTCCCGGCACACCGCGCGCGTCAGGCACGTCATCGGGTTCGTGATGTTGAACAGCCATGCGTCGGGGCAGTGCTCCTCCATCGCCTTGCCGATGCCGACCAGGACGGGGATATTGCGCAGCGACCGGTTGATCCCCCCGGGCCCGACCGTGTCACCGACCGTCTGGGTGATGCCGAGCCGGGCGGGCACGTCGAGATCGACCGCCATGGAACGAAACCCGCCGGTCGAGATACACACGATCACGAAGTCCGCGCCTTCGAGCGCTGCGCCCAGGTCCGTCGTGGTGGCGACCGTGGCCTTGGCACCCATCGTGTCACTGAGCTGGTGCGCCAGCGCCTCCATCTTGGGCAGCGGTGAAGGGTCGATGTCCTCGAGCACGAGATGCATGCCGGCCAGCGCCGGGGTCCCGAAGAGATCGGCCATCAGTTCGGGTGCCCACTGATAGCTGCCGCCGCCCACAATCGTCACTTGGGTGCTCACGCCGCCACAGTACAGTCCCGGTCATGAGCAACCTCCGGCGTCGCGCCCCCCAGGCACTCGCCTCTGGCTTCGCGACAAGCGGCCTGGTGCACCTCGTCCGCCCGCAGGTCTTCGCGTCGATCATGCCCCGCGCCATTCCCGGGCGGCACCACACCAACCTCATCTACGTGAGCGGGCTGGCTGAGCTGGCGTGCGCACTCGGGCTCGTGCGAGGCAGCCGCTGGGCGCCAGCCGCCAGCGTGGCCGTGCTCGCCGCCGTGTTCCCCGCCAACGTACAGATGGCACTCGACGCCGGCAGCGGGCGCAACCCTGGGCCGTCCGACTCGCCCGTCGTGGCCTGGGGCCGGCTCCCGCTCCAGTTCGTGATGATCTGGGCCGCGCTGCAGGGGCGACCCGACCGCGACCAGCTCCCGCATTGATGCCGATGGATATCCGGCTACTCCGACCCGGTGACGATCGCCTCGTCGTGGCGGCCTCCCACCTGTTCGACGGGCCGGCCACGCCTGAGGCGACGTCTCGTTTTCTCGGCGAGGCGGGCCACCATCTCCTCATCGCGTACGACGGCGAGCGCGCCGTCGGCTTCGTCAGCGGGGTGGAGGTCACCCATCCGGACAAGGGAACCGAGATGTTCCTCTACGAACTCGCCGTGGATGAGCCGTTCCGCCGCCGGGGCATCGGCCGCGCCCTTGTCGAGCGCCTGGGCGAGCTCGCCCGCGAGGTTGAGTGTTACGGGATGTGGGTCATCACCGACGACAGCAACCGCGCCGCCCGGGCCACCTACGAGGGGTCCGGCGGGGTGCCAACTACCGACCAGGTGATGGAGGTCTGGACCTTTTAGGGAGGGCCGGAAGCTCGGGGATCACGTACTGGTCGAGAATCCCTCGGCGGTGCGCCGAATGCGAGCCCGGATCAATCGCAACACGCACGACCACCGCGTACGCCTGCCCGCTCAGGACAAGATCTTTTCACCCCAAAAACAGGCAAAGGGGTTGTCGTTGTACGGCGGGACGTCCACGTACCCACCCGAGCGGTACAGCGCCAGCCCGTGCACCTGCTTGGGCCCGGTGTCCAGGCGGATCCGTGGGTAGCCCAGCTCCCGCGCCGTCGCCTCGAGGGCCGCCAGGAGCGCTCTCGCCACGCCACGGGAGCGCGCCGGGGGTCGGACGAACATGCGCTTGATCTCCGCGACGCCCTCGTCGAGGTGTCGGAGGCCTCCGCCGGCAACCGCCGTCCTCCCTTCGTAGCCGACGAGGTACGCACCGCCCGGGCCGCGCAACTCCTCAGCTGAGAGTGGCGGGTGGTCGAGTCGGTTGAAGGATTCGTAGACGTCCTTGAGCTCGACTCGCATCTCGGCCAGGAGATCGGACGCGGGCGGTTGCTCGGGATCGCAGAGCTCGAAGCGGATGCCGTTCACGCCACCTTGTCCGGATGGAGAATGCGCGCCATGCGGCGCATGCCGTCACGCCAGGGCACCGTGGTGCGCCCGGCCAACTCGTGCATCCGCGTCGTATCGATCTGCACGCTGTCGATGGTCTGTGTTGTCGGATCGAAGCTCGCTTCCACTCCGGCCAGCTCCCCCAAGTACGTGCACCATTCCTCGATGCTCACCGGCTCACTGCCGCCCCAATTGACGGTCACCGCCGGCACCGCCGCCGCTGCCAGCAACCGAGGGACCATGGCGAAGATGTCGTCGGCGTGCAGAGGGTGGTAGACGCTGGGCGCGTCGACATGAACGGGGATGGCGTGGCCCGACAGCATCATGTGCAGGTGGATGGCCGGCCATCCACCGTTGTCCCCATACGGAACCGAGAGCCGCGCAATCGTCGTCGGCAATCCAAAACGCTCAGCCGCCCAGCGCGCCGTACCCTCCGCAGCGATCTTGCAGATGCTGTACGTGCGTAGGAAGGGCCACACGCCGTGGTTGTCACCGAGCGGCGCCGACTCGTCGAGGGCCAGATGACCGGCGGGCTGATAGACCGCCGTCGACGAGCAGTGCAAGAACGCGGTAGCCCGCTGATGATGCTCCATGAGGTAGGCCAGCCCCCCGCTGTTGGCGGCCAGGTCGCGCTCCCAGTCGTTCGTCTTGGCCACGGCGAAGTTGAGCACGTAGTCAGCGTCCATCGGGAGACCGGTCACGTCGCCCTTCACCAGGTCGATCGGGACGCACTCGACGCCGGACGCCTCGAGCTCGGTGCGGGCCACACTGTCAGTAAAGCGCGCCGCCCCCACGACGCGGTTACCCCGGGCGAGGGCTTGGGCCAGTGGGCGGGCGACCTGCCCGGTAACGCCGGTCACCACGATTGTCTGGTCGATCAGGTTGTCAGGACTCATGGTCCCTTTCGTACTCGCTACGCTGCCCCGCGTGCACCTCTTCGCTGCCTTCCTCGGAGGCGAGCTGACCCCCGGCCGCATGGGCGAGGACCACGAAGTGGTGTTCGTGGTGGCCGACGACACGATCTCCGCACGCCGGGCGGCCAAGGCAAAGTGGGGCGGGGACGGCCGGGCTCACGTCGACGCATTGACGCGGATCGACATGATCGACGGCTATGCGATCGGCCTGCAGGAGGTGGGCTCGGGCGACCACACCACGACCGAGGGATACAACGCCTGACGGTCAGACCGCCGGAGAGAGTCCCCCGTCGAGGTTGATGGCGACCCCGGTGAGATACGACGCCCGAGCCGACAGGAGGAAGCATCCTAAGTCGGCGAATTCGTCGGCGCGGCCGAATCGACCCATAGGAATCGCCGCGTCCTTGGCAAACCTTTCGTAGAACTGCTCGACCGGTTGTCCCGCGCTCACTGCGGCCCGTACCCACTGGCCGCTTTCGATGAGGCCGATGAGCACCGCGTTGGCGCGGACCCCGTCTGGAGCGAGCTCTTTCGAGAGGGCCTTCATGAGCGCCATGCCCGCAGCGCGGGTCACGGAGCTCGGCTCGCTCGACGCGCCGGGCGCCTTGGCCGCGATGGCCAGAGTGAAGAGAATCGAGCCCTTGGCTTCGCGCAGTCGGGGCAAGACCAAACGGGTGAGGCGCACGGCTGCCATCAGCTTGAGCTGGAAGTCGGAATCCCAGGTCGCGTCCTCAATGGATTCGATCGGGCCACCCGATGCGCGGCCCGCGTTGTGCACCACCCCGTCGATACGGCCCCAACGGGCCAAGGCGGCGTCAACAAACGCCTGCAGCTCTTCCGGTCGTGTGACGTCGGCCCGCTGCGCCAAGGCATCTCCACCGGTCTCGCGCAAGGCCGCCTCGGCTGAGCTCACGCGCTCCGTGTCGCGACCGCAGACCGCCACCGATGCACCCTCGGCAGCCAGCCGCTTCGCCAACGCCAGGCCGAGCCCGTCCGTGCCACCCGTGATCAGCACTGCTCTCCCCGCCAGATCGAGATCCATGGTCACTCCTCCTTGGTCACGGTCGACGCCAATCCTTGGACGAAGGCGTCCGCTTCGGCCTGCGACGAGAGCCGCACGAAGTGCAAATCGGCCCACCGCGGATCATGTGCCGCGTCGCGGTAGCGCCGGCGGTACACCCCATGGCGGGTCGCAGTCCAGGCGATGATCGATTTCTCGGGCTTGAGGGACCACATGTTCGAAAGGGGTTCCCGATTGCCGTTCCAAAGTTCCTCACGCGTGAAGGTCCGTCGCAAGGTGCGCAGGATGGTGCGTGCCATCACTGTGACGTACGGCAGGTCGAACCAGACAACGGTGTCGGCCTTGTCCCACACGATGTCGCGAACCAGCGAATAATTCCCGTCCACCACCCAAGCGTCGGGCTCAGTCGCCAGCGCAACACGGGCCCGAAACTCCTCGTCGGAGAGCTGCGTCCAACCAGGCTGGTGGTAGATCGAGTCCAGCTCGACGTGGTTGACCGCGAGCGTCCGCGCCAAGGTCGCGGCCAGGGTCGTTTTCCCCGACCCGGAGCACCCAACGACGGCTACCCGCTTGATCTCAGCGCTCCTGCTCGGTCGGCCGTACGAGAATCTCGTTCACGGTCACTCGGCTCGGCTGCGTCACGGCGTAGCGGATGCTCTCGGCGATGTCTTGGGCCTGCATGATCTCGATGCCGCCGAAGGTCTGGGCCATTCCCTCGAGGATCTCGGGGCGGTTGTGAAACGCCAGCTCGGTGGCCACCGCACCGGGCTCGATGATGGTGACTCTGACGTGGCGCTTCGTCACCTCCTGGCGCAGCGACTCGCTGAACGCACCCACACCGTGCTTGGTCGCGTTGTAGACACCGCTGTTGAGGCGGGCCACTCGGCCGGCGACCGAGCTGACGTTCACCAGGTCGGCGACGGACCGCGGCTCACTCTCGGCGGCGGACAGGAGATGGGGAAGCGCCGCGTGGGTGCAATAGAGCAAGCCCAGCAGGTTGAGGTTGACCATGCGCTGCCACTCGTCGATCGGAGCCCCGACGATCGGCCCAAGGAGCATCACCCCGGCGTTGTTGACCAACGTGTCGAGGCGACCGAACTCGTCGACCGTGGTGGCCACTGCGCCCGCCGCCTGGTCTGGATCGGTGACGTCGGCCTCGATCACCAGGGTCTGTTCAGTCCCGATGCGCCCCGCCAACGTCTCGAGGCGATCGCGTCGTCTGGCGACCAGGGCCACCTTGGCCCCCTCTCCGGCCAGCACGGCGGCCGTGGCCTCGCCAATTCCGCTGCTCGCACCCGTCACCAAGGACACGGTCCCTTCCAGTCGCTTCGTCATTGCACCTCCGGCTCGGCGTTGTACGGCGGCGTGTTGGACGCCGCTCTCGGTTTAGCGGGCTTGTCGATCCTGCGCCGCGTCACGTGTTGGCGGCATCGGACCTCTCGAGGGCGCGCCACACCTGGTGGTCGAGGTCATCGGCCGCCGTCAGTCCGACCGAAGTGAGGGAATCGGGATCAACCGGAAGCCTGCGCCGTCATCTGCGACCAGTCCCGTCGCTGGGCACGATCGGAGGCTAACCCGCTTGTGTCGGCTCCTTCTCGGCTCCCGGGACCTGGGTGGGGTCGATTCCGAAGAGTCCGACTGGTCTCCCGATGTCCTCGGGCACCCGCGTCGGTGTGTCTCGGTTGAGGACCTCGCCCCGGAAGTAAGCCGGGCGACTGGCCCAGCAGAGCAAGAACAGGACGATGCCAAGGACGATGGCGCCCACGTCGAGGATGAAGACTCCGCCGATCACCCGGTGCGTTCCGGGAAAGGTCCAAGTCGTGTAGCTGGTGTCCACCGGGTCCACCCAGTTGTGCCAGAGGGACCAGAACATCGCGAACCACAGGACGAGACCACCGGCGAGCGGGAGGATGCCGCGCAGCCACAGGCTCCGGGCGCTCTCAGTCAGGCTCTTGCGGTAGTACCAGACGCAAGCGAACCCGGTCAGGCCGTAGTAGAACGCGATCATCACGCCCAGCGCAGTGACCGAGTCGGTGATGACACTGCTGCCGCTCGACAGGTAGTTCATGGCCACGTAGAGGACGATGGAGATGGCACCCATGACGACCGTCGACACGGTGGGCGTCAGGAAGCGCTTGTGCACCCGCCCGAAGGCGGAGGGAATCGCCTTGTAGGTCGCCATCGACAGGGTGGTCCGCGCCGTCGGCAGGATGGTGGTCTGTGTCGAGGCCGCCGCCGAGCTGAGGACCATGAGCAGGAGCAGGTGCGTCATGACCGATCCGATCCCCGACGTGCCGAAGACCGAGGTCCCGAGAACTTTGATCACGTCGTTCTCGTTGGCGCTGTTGCCCAGGCCGATGCCCTTGGTGCCGACGCCGGCGTAGGACTGCGAGGCCATGACCACCAGGGCGTAGGTCACGAGCAGGATCACAGTGGAAAGCACGGCGGCGCGTCCCGGTGTCCGGTGCGAGTCCTTGGTCTCCTCGTTCACCGAGACCGAGGTGTCCCAGCCCCAATAGATGAACAGCATCAGGGTGAACCCCACCATGAAGCTGGTGAAGGAGAGATGGTGGAAGGGATTGAACCACTCCGCGCTGGGTGTCAAGTGACCGGGGGGCGCGTGGCCTGAGCCGACCTTCACCAGGGCGACGACCGCGAACACAAGCAGGATCGTCAGTTCGATCCCGAGAAGGACCTTCTGCATGTTGGCCGAGACCTCGATCCCGACGTAGCAGATCGCCGTCATGACCACGATCCACATGATCCCGACCAGGAGGACCCAGCCGCTGGACGCGTTGGACCCGATGCCATTGGCGTTGAAGAGCAGGAAAACGTATTGCCCTGCGATCTGGGCCAGGCTGGCCATTACGAGGATGTCGGCTGCCACGATGCCCCACCCGCCGAACCACCCCGTCTTGGGACCGAACGCGCGAGCTCCCCATGTGAACGTCGTGCCGCAGTCGGGGTCGGCATAGTTCAGCTCTTTGTAGGCATAGGAGATGAACAGCATCGGGATGAAGGCCAGGATCGTGATGATCGGCGCGCCCAGGCCGTTGATCGCGATGACGACGAACCCCAAGGTGGCCGCCAAGCTGTAAGCGGGCGCCGTCGACGCGACTCCGACAACGACCGAGGAGATCAGCCCAAGCGCCCCAGTCTTCAGACCCTTATCCCCAGGGTCTTGGGAACGAGCCAACGAGGCATCGAGATGGACCATGGCCCCCCTTCCGTCTATCGCTGGCCGAACGATACTCAAGAGGCGCCGGGATATCCCGGATTTTTCACTGATCTCGTCGAACAGCCGGCCAATTCGACACCGTTTCCGGGGCGATTCCCCCTCCGGGTGCCTGAATCCGTCGCTACGGCCTTCGCTTGGCCTCGGCCTGCCCGATGCCTTCGCGGAGCTTCTGAAGGCTTGAGGACAGCAGCCTGGACACGTGCATCTGGCTCACGCCCACGGCGACGGCGATCTCCGATTGGGTAAGGCCGTCGACGAAGCGCATGCGCAGAATCGACTGTTCCCGGGGTGGCAGGGTTGCCAGCGCCGGGCCGAGCAGGACGCGGTCCTCGATGGAGTCGTAATTGTTGTCGTACTCGCCAAGGCGGGCAGAGAGCGGGTCGTCCTCGCTCTCGTTTGCGTCGATGGACGCGGCGCGGTAGCCCTGCCCGGCTTCGATCGCCTCGATGACCGATTCCTCACTCGCCCCGGTGGCTTCTGACAGTTCCGCCACCGTCGGGTTGCGACCGAGCTGCTGGACGAGGCTCGCTGTGGCGTGGCCGAGCTCGAGGTAGAGCTCCTGCACTCGCCTGCTCGCTCTGACGGCCCAGCCCTTGTCCCGAAAGTGGCGCTTGAGCTCGCCGATAATCGTTCTCGTGGCGAATGCTGCGAAGTCCACGCCCCGACCTGGATCGAATCGATCTACCGACTTCACCAGTGCCACGGACGCGACCTGGACGAGGTCGTCCAACGGCTCGCCTCGGTGGAGGAAACGCCGCGCCAACTGATGGGCAAGTCCGAGGTTGGAAGTAATCAGCTCCTCGCGCTCGGCTGGGTCGAGGGGAGGGTGTTCAATTCCGGCGTCGGACTCCGGCCCGGGATGGTCTTCCCGGCCCACCGTCACGTGGCATGCCCCCCCCGCCGCTTGCGCAACCACGCACGCACGGAGCCGTCCTGGCTCTCCCGGCCGTGCTCGTCAACTAGAGCATCGAGAATCTGTTCACTCAGCCGGGCCGACTCGTCTTCATCGGGACGGGTCCCGTCGGCGGGTGCCGCGCGCTCCAAGGTGCATTCGACCGCGAGGGCATCGCCCAATACGTTGAGCTCCAGCCAAAGGTCCCCGTACCGGGCATCATGGCCCTGCAAGGTGAGCAGACAGAGTTCGCCGACGGCGAGACGCAGGTCTTCCAGCTCTTCGATGTCGAAGCCGGCACGAGCCGAGATCGCACTGGTCACCAGCCTGGCCAGGACGATCAGATCACCTCGCGCCGGAAACCTGAGCTCGATGCGATCCCCCGCAGACAACTGCTTCATTGAATCCGTCACGTCGCTCCGGCTGCCTGAAGTGAATCCGTGATCGTGAACACGTTGGTCAGCCCGGTGATCTCGAAGATCTTCATGATGCGTGGGTCCGCCAAGACGACATGCAGGTCCCCGCCCAGCTCCCGGCACCTCTTGAGCGCACCAACGAGAACGCCCAGGGCCGTCGAATCGAGAAAGGTGACTCCGAGGAGGTCGAGCACGATGGTGCTCCCGCCCTCGGCGATGACCCGATGCAGGCATTCCCGCAGCTGGGGAGCCGTGGCGACGTCGATCTCACCGCTCACCGCGATCACGGGCAGGGTGCCCGCCACCCTCTCTTCTATACGGAAATCCTGATCCACTCCTGCTCTCCTGAGACTGTGCGGCCGATCACAAGGGGCCCACCGGGGGCGTTGCAATGCCGATTGGCCCCGGGCCTTCTATAGCCGCCCGACGAACAACCTAAACCTGGTCGAGGCTGCCACATTCGGCGCGACACTGGCGCGCCCAGCGGTTTCCGCCACCGGCGGCCGGGGTAGAGCGCCGGGTGGAACCCCGGTGTAGAGCGGGCGCCGCGGACGCCGCTGTACCCCTGGACGAAATAGCGTCGTACCAAGCCCCACGCCTCCCAGGGGAGAATGCACCGTGCCCGAATCAGCAGAAGAGGAGTTTCAGGCCTCACCCCGGACCGACCGGGCGGATCGCGCTGAGGCGATTGCGACCCTCGTCGCGCTCCTTTGGGTCTGCGTGGCGGCCATCGTGTTCGCCGTTTACAGCGGCAACATCTCCCTCGTCGGCTTCATGGCGATCGGGCCATTCATAGCGGCAGCCTTCGCGCGGCCATCCAGGGTCGCGCTCGTCGGAATTCTGGCGGCCGTGTTCGCGCTCATCATCAGCACGCCGCCTCACAGTTACGGAGAGCTGAACCACACGCTGCGCGTGGTCACCCAGCTCGCCGCGACGGCGTTGGCCATGTGGATCTCGTACCTTCGCGGTCAGCGCAACGTGCAGCTCTGGACGGCGCGCTCAGAGACCCGGGACGAGCGACGGCGTCGGGTGGCCGCCGAAACGGCGCAACGAATGCAGGTGATGGCCCGCGCTTTGACCACGGCGGCCGACCCCGCGCAGGTTGCCGACGCCGTCTTCGCGGCGCTACGCGATGAGTTGCACGTCGACGCGGCGACGTTTGCAGTTGTCGGCGAACGTGGTCTCCTGCGAACACTCCGACGCTTCGGCTATGACCCTGACGAGCCGGTCGACGGTGTCTTGACTTCGCTGCAGCCTGAGGGACCCGTGCTTGGTCAAAACGTTGCGCTGTTCGCGGAGTCACCCGAAGAGCTGCGACGCCAGCGTCCGGACGTCCACACTTCCCTCCTATCCAGCCGCTTTCGCGCTTTGGCTGTGGTCCCGCTCGTCGTGTCCGATCACACAATCGGTGCCGTCGTCGTGCACTGGGACGACGACCGCGAAATCTCGGACCCCGATCGGAGTTTTCTCTTCACGATCACCGGAGCGGCAGCCCAGGCGGTGGAGCGCGCCCGCTTGACCCTGACCGAATTCGTCAACCTTGAGCGCAACCAACATCTTCATCAATTGAGCTCGGCCCTGGCGGCGGCGACCACGCCCGGCGACGTTGCCCACGCCGCCATTGCCGGCGGTCGGAGAGCATTGGGCGCCCAGTCTGCGGTCGTCCGAGTGCCCGCACCGGGCGAACGGGCCCTCTCGTGCGTGGCGAGCAGCGGGCATCCCGCACTGCTCGCTCGCGGGATTGTGCCAGCCGATGAGGGCAATGCCGGCACATGTTTCTCCCGGGCGACGACAGTCGTCGGCAGGATAGAGCGCGCGACCACGGTGGGGCCCGAATTGGCGGCGGAGGTGGTGCCTCGAGTCCTCGAAGAGCTCGGCGAGCCGGTCACAATCGTCTCAGAGCCACTCGTGGGCAGCGTCGGACCACTTGGCGTCCTGTCCCTCGCATTCGTCAATCACCTTGAGCTGAGTGAACCCGATCTCCGCTGGCTCTCCACGCTCGCTGGACTGACCGCACAGGCGCTCGAGCGGGCCCAGGTCTTCGAGCACGAGCGCGAAGCGCTGCGCGCGGCGGAGGCTGGGCGCGAGCGCCTCTCGTTGCTTTCCGAGGTGACGAGGCTGCTGAGCTCGAGCCTCGAGCCCACCACGGTGATTCGGCGCACAATGAGTCTCGTCGAGGGACGCCTGGCAGATTCCTGTGTCGTCCAAGTCCCCGGCGACTTGGGACTCGTCCGTCTCGACGTCCGCGAACCGAAGGGATCGGAGTCGCAATCCTCCTCTCGCTCCGAACCCGAAAGCGTGCCGTTCGACAGTCCTGCGCCCGCCGCGGTCGCCTATCGAACGGGTAGGACCCAGTTGGCACCCCTCGAGGGAGCGGACGCCGCCGATCCGCAGGCCGTCTCAACCGTGTTGGCCGTCCCGTTGACGGCCAACGGTGAGGTCATCGGTGTCATGACCTTCATCGACGGGCCGGCCCGACTCTTTGAAGCAGATGACGTGTCCTTAGCCACTGAGGTCGCATCAAGGACTGGCGTCGCACTCTCGAACGCCACCCGCTTCCAACGCGAGCACGTGGTGGCCGAGGTCCTTCAACGTGCGGTGCTACCAGACTCGCTGCCCGCAGTTGACGGGTTGCGACTCGACGCCGAGTACCGGGCTGGTGTGGCTGGTAGCTACGCCGGCGGTGACTGGTACGACGTGTTCGAGCTGGGAAGCGACTGCATCTTCTTCAGTGTGGGTGATGTCATGGGCAAGGGCGCCGCGGCGGCCGCCCTGATGGGCCAGGTGCGCAGCGCCATCCGGGCTTACGCCGTGTCAGGGCAGTCGCCCACCGAAGTCCTTTCGTCACTCGACCGTCTGTTCGACACGCTGGTGGAAGACCGGGTCGTCACTGCAGTGGTTGGAACCATCAACCCGTCGACCGGACGTGTCGTCCTGAGCAACGCAGGACATCCACCACCCCTGGTTGTGCGCTCCGACGCCACCGTCATGTTCTGTCCGCTGCAGCACTCGCTATTGATCGCGGCCGGATTGAACGGGACCCCGAGGCCGCGCGATGAACTGGTGCTCGACCGTGGAGATTCGCTCGTCATGTACTCCGACGGACTGATCGAGCGGCGGGGCGAGCTGATCACCAACGGGATGGAGCGCCTCGGCGCGGTCGCAACCGCGATTGCCGCGTCGGGTTGGCCGGACAACGCTGCGGTGACGTTCGCCTCCATGTTGGGCGAGGATGAACGCACCGACGACGTGGTGGTGCTGTGCATCAACTACGTGGGTGTGGCCGAGCGACGCTTAACCGCCCAGCCTGTGGGTACGTCACGGGATGGCATGGCAACGTTGCACCTTGAGCCCGTCGTGGAGAGCACTCCGGTAGCCCGGCATTGGATCGCCGCGCATCTGCGTGACCTTCCGGACGAGGTATCGAGCTGTGCTGCTCTTCTTACGTCCGAGCTCGTGACGAATGCGGTGCTCCACGCTGACACGTCGATGTGTGTCACGCTGCACATCCTGCCCGATCGAATCCGTGTCGACGTCGCCGATGGCAGTCCGTCGTTTCCCTCAATCAAGGAATACGGTCGTGACGCCGCCACCGGCCGGGGACTCACGTTGTTCAATACACTTGCTTCCGATTGGGGAGTTCAGGCGGTCGACGGCGGCAAGATCGTCTGGTTCGAGCTTCCGGTGGATTTCCCAGTCACGCCGATCAATGTGTCCGACGGAAGTTTCCGTTTCGACCTCATGGGCTTGACACATCGAGAGCTCCATGGTGAACAGCCTGAGTCCCATCTCGTTTTCGTGCGACTGATCGGCATTCCTGTCGAGCTGCTGCAGAAGGCGAGCGAAGAATACGAAGCCCTATTCCGCGAACTCCGGCTCATGAAGGAGCGGTCCGGCAGCATCCCCGGCACGCCAAATCTGCCTGAACGACTGTCCGTGCTCGTGTCCGAGATCGGAACGCGATTCAACGGACTCGGTCCTGGTATGGACGAGATGTGGCAGGCCGCCGTCGACAACAAGGTCGAACATTTTGACTGGACCCTCGAGATGCCCCAGTCCGCCGTGGTCGCGTGCGAGTTCTACGACGCCATGTTGGACGAGGCCGACGAATTCGGGCTATCGGCCCGGCTGTTGACCCTCCCGGCCTCACCAACCAGTGTCGCGGTGCGCCGCTGGTTCCTCTCCGAGCTCATCGGCCAGCTCAACGGCAAGGCAGCAGTTGCGTGGACCGAGAGCCGGTTCCACTCCGCTCTGCAAACGACGACCGCTCCCTGAACGGGGTTAGCGCGCCTGCGAGGTCGCTTTTTTCAGCACCTTCGCATAGTGCTCGAGGCCCTCGATCGAGAGGCCGGATGAGGGGCCGCTGGCTATCGAGACTCGCTCGGGAACGATTCCCCAGACGGGCACTTTGAGCTCAGTCCACCAGTCGACCGTTGCGTCGAGGTCCCTCGTGCCAAGCCGGGCCGAGCAGATGACGACGCCGGCGGGGATATTGCTTGGCGTCATGGCCAGAGTGGCCACCACCCGGTTCGGCTCGACCCCGCCGGCGCGGGTGGGGATGACCACGGCATCGGCTCGTGAGAGCGCCGCCTGGACCAGAGTCCCCTCCCCCGGCGGGGTGTCCACCACCACGATGCCATCTTCCTGGTTCATCGCTTTGCCGACGGTCCGGACCGAGGGGCCCTCCACCAGTTCGACGCCCTCGGGCGGGTCGGCGTCGTACCACTCGGCCGTCGAAGCCTGGGGGTCTGCGTCGACGAGCACGACTGGCCCGCGTCCCCGGCGGCCCGCGACGGCAGCCAGGTACACGGCGGTCGTCGTCTTTCCGACGCCACCCTTGACGTTGCTCACCACGATGTTCATTGGGTCCGGTCCTTCACCGCTCGGGGAGTTCGGCCCTTACGGTATCGGCCACTCGCACCTGGGTGTCACGGCAGCAGGAGCTTGCCCAGCCGCCGTCGGGTGATGCTGACCCCGCCGACAGCCATCGCCAACAGATAGGCAATGTGGCCGAACAGCGTCCAGCTGAAGATACCCAGGTCGGCGGCGCGCACGAGGACAACCCCCTGGTAGAGAGGTGTGCACCTGACCACCGCTTGCAGCCACCCTGGGTACACCGTCAAGGGGTAGAAGGTGGCAGAGAAGAGGAAAAGCGGGATGAACGCGAGGGAGACCATGTCGAAGTCCTGCCACGTCCTCATATAAGTCGTCCCGGCCATACCAGCCGCCGCGAAGGCCAGGCTGATCAAGACCGCGGCCGGCCAGCACAGGACCGCCCACGGCGAGACGATGTAGCCCAACATGGCCATGATGGCGAGGAAGGCCGCCGAGTACAGCGTGCCGCGCAACACGCACCAGCTCAGCTCCCCCAGCGCCACGTCGTTGACGCCGAGCGGCGTGGACAGCATAGCGTCGTAGGTCTTTGCGATCTTGAGCTTGAAGAACACGAGAAACGTCGAATCGAGCATGGCGCCATTCATGGCGGACGAGGCGAGTAACCCAGGGGCGACGAAGGCGGTGTATGGCACCAACCTGCCGTCGACGTTGATGGGCCCAACAAGGTGAGAAAGCCCGACGCCAATAGAAAGGAGATAGAAGAGCGGCTCGAAGAACCCCGACACGATGAAGACCCAAGACCGCCGATACACCAAGATGTTCCGCTCGAGCACTCTCGACGCGTGCCGACCGCCGAGGAGGGCAAGTGGGGTGATCCGTGTGGTCACCCCCCGGGGGCGGCGGTCTGTGACCGAACCTGATTCGTGGACGCTCACGGACATTTCACACCACCAGCCGCCCCGCGAAGGTCCGGCGTCCTGCGAGATACCCGACCAGTGCGCAGGCGCACAGATATGCGATGTGTCCTATGTCGGACCATGAGACCTGGCCCAGGGTGAGATCGCGGCAGAGGGCGACGCCGTGGTACAGCGGGGTGGCGTACGCCACCGCCTGCAGCCATTCGGGCAGCTGTGAGATAGGGAAGAACGTGCCCGAGAAGAGGAACATAGGAATGATGGCGAAGCGGTACAGCGTCGAGAACGATGAGTCCTTGTCCTGCGTGGCGGCGAAGGCACTGACGGGTGCGGCGAAGGCCAGGCCAGTGAGTAAGCCGGCGGGGAGCGCCGCGATCGCCCAGGGCGAGTAGACGACGTCGAAGGCGGCCATGACGGCCAGGTAGATCGAAACCACAATGGCGAGGCGCGCCATGATCCACGCCAGGTGTCCAAGTAGGACGTCATACACCTCAAGTGGCGTGGCCAGCTGCGCAAGATACGTGCGCATCCACTTGATCGCACCCATCACGGGATACGTGGCGTCGTTGGTGCCGATTTGCATGCAGGTGCCAGCCAACAGGCCGGGAGCGAGGTAGGCCACATAGGTCACGCCGTCGACGCCGTGCGAGTGTTTGTCAATCAAAGAGCCCAGGGCGATCCCCATGGCTGCGAGATAGAGGACGGGAATCAGGAAGCTCGTGACGACGGAACTGCGCCAGGTGCGCCGATACTGGTAGCCCCAGTAGCACGCGGCGCGCAGCCACATGGGCGTTGGGATCCGCCGCGTGGGAACCGCCTCGCCGTGCTGGAAGTGGATTGCGTCACCGGGCGCCGCGCCACGCGCCGTCGTGGTCACCCGGATCAGTCGACCAGCGTGCGGCCGGTCAAGCGGAGAAAGACGTCCTCCAGCGTCGACCGACGGACCAGTGTGCTCTGGGCGACAAGACCCATTCGCGCCACCTCGGCCAGTGCGGCATCGCCGTCCTCCGTATAGAGAAGGATACGATCGGGCAGGACCTCCTGGCGCTCCGCCAAGGCGGCCAACGACGGGGCGATCTCTTCGTGTTGACCTGGTGAGAAGCGCAGCTCCACAACCTCTTTGGTCGAGTAGGCGTCGATGAGTTGTCTCGGCGTGCCTTCGGCGGCAAAGCGCCCTTTGTCCATCACGACGAGCCGGTCGCAGAGTTGCTCAGCCTCGTCCATGTAGTGCGTCGTGATGATGAGGGTCACCCCCTGCTGCTTGAGGCGGTAGAGGCGGTCCCATAAGAGGTGCCTGGCCTGCGGGTCCAGTCCGGTGGTCGGCTCATCGAGGATGAGCAGGTCGGGGTCAGAGATGAGGGCGCGGGCGATAGTGAGCCGCCGCTTCATTCCGCCCGACAGAGGGTCGACCCTGTCATTGGCGCGATCGGTCAGCTGAGCGAACTCGAGTAGCTGCGCCGCCCTCTCTCGGATGACCTTCTTCGGCATGTCGAAATACCGCCCGTAGATCATGAGGTTGTCGAGGACGGTGAGTTCCAGGTCCAGAGAATCCTCCTGAGGAACGAGTCCCATGCGGGCCCGAATGCGAGGACCATCGGTCGAAGGATCCATCCCCAAGACGCGGAGGCTCCCCTCGCTGACCGGACTGATGCATGAGATCATCCGCATCGTCGACGTCTTACCTGCGCCGTTGGGACCTAGGAAGCCGAACGATTCTCCCGGCGAGATGGTGAAGTCGACGCCATCGACCGCTACGAAGTCGCCGAAGCGCTTGACCAGACCGTGCGCCTCGACCATTAGTGCGGGAGCCGCCTCAGCCCGCCCCTCGCCGGCCGGCGTTTCGGCTCGCTCCCGCTCCGAGTCGGGGACGTCAGTCGTCGGCGAGGAATGTGACGCCATTGTCAGCTAACGATACCGTGCTCATCAGGGACCCTGGAAAAGCGGGAGGACGTGCGCATGGCCGGGAATGGACGGAGTCGGAGATTCCCCGAGGGGTTCACCTGGGGCACGGCAACGGCGGCCCATCAGATCGAGGGCGGGAACTTCAACAACGACTGGTGGGCCTTCGAGCACGCATCCGGATCGGTATGCACCGAGCCGTCGGGGGATGCCTGCGACTCGTGGGAGCGCTGGGAGGAGGACGCCGACATGGTCGCCGGCTTTGGTTTGGACAACTACCGGTTCTCCGTCGAGTGGAGCCGAGTTGAGCCGGCCGACGGCGAGATCTCCCACGCGGCACTCGCGCACTACCGGCGGCAGTGTCTCGGTTTGCTGGAGCGCGGGATCCATCCGGTAGTGACGTTCCACCACTTCACAACTCCGCTGTGGCTGGTCGCTCAAGGGGGATGGGAGAGCGACGTCGCCGCCGAGAGATTTGCGCGGTTCTGCACCGTGGTGGCGGAGGCGCTCGGCGACGTCATGAGCCGCGCCTGCACGATCAACGAACCAAACATCGTTGCCACCATGGGCTGGCATGCAGGGATGTTCCCGCCTGGCAAGACCGACGTGGGTTTGTCCCGCCGCGTGGCCGCGAACTTCGTCCGTGCGCATCGCATGGCGGTCGAGGCGATTCGCTCGGCTGCGCCCGGCGTACCCGTCGGCCTGACCTTGTCGATGACGGACTATCAGCTGGCGCCGGGCGGCGAGGACAAGCTCGAGAGCATTCGCCACCACGCGGAGGACGTGTTCCTCGATGGCACCGAGGGTGATGACTTCCTCGGCGTACAGACGTACAGCCGCCAGCTCGTCGGACCGAACGGCTGGGCGGGTTACGAGGAGGGCGTCCCCGTCCTCGACATGGGTTATGAGTTCTATCCGGCATCCCTGGGCAACTGCCTGCGGCGGGCCTGGGACTACACGGGCGGCTCCCTTCCGCTGCTCGTCACCGAGAACGGCATCGGTACCACCGACGACGAGCAACGCATCGACTATGTGCGCCAAGCCCTGTCGGGGGTGCTCGATGCGATCGACGAGGGCATCGACGTCCGGGGTTACACCTATTGGTCGTTGCTCGACAATTTCGAGTGGGCCCTCGGCTACCGGCCGCGGTTCGGCATCGTCACTGTCGACCGCGGCACCTTCGCGCGGACAGCCAAGCCCAGCGCGGCGTGGCTGGCTTCAGTGGCGGAGGCCAACACTCTCGACGTCTGAGCGCATACGCCTCTAGAACGCGGGCGCGAGCTCCGCATTGGCGACGATGGCTTCGGCAACGTCCGTCCAGAGCGGCTCGGGCAAGTCGTGGCCCATACCAGGGTATGTGATCAGCTTCGCGTCGGGCACCGCCTCCGCCGTCGCCTGCCCGCCGCTCAGGGTCACGAGCGGATCGGCTTCACCGTGCAGCACCAAGAAGGGCAGCTTCACGCCGAACAGGCCGTCAGTGCGGTCGGGCGACGCCAGCACGGCGGCGAGCTGGCGAGCCGTGCCCTCGGGGCAGTACGACCGGTCGTAGGCAGCGGCTGCTCGCGTCCGGATGACCGCCTCGTCGACCGGATACCCCGGCGAGCCGATCACCTTGCTGCCTGCCACGCTGGCCTCGATCGCCTCTTCTCGGCTGGTTGCGACGGGCCGGAGCAGCGCGCCGATGGCCTCACCGGTGGGAGCTCCGACCGCACGGTTCCCGGTCGTGGACATGATCGAGCAGGCGGAGAGAAAACGGTCCTGATGATGGATCGCCAGCGCCTGAGTGATCATGCCGCCGAGCGAGGCGCCGACCACGTGGACCTTGGGCAGCCCGAGTTCGGCCAAGAGCCCAGCCGCATCGTCGGCCATGTCCTCGATGAGATACGGCGCCGACGACGTGTCGCCGGTGAAGAGAGCAGTGATGTCCGGGGTTCCCTGGAGCTTCGAGGAGAGGCCGCAGTCTCGGTTATCGAAGCGAATCACGAAGAACCCTCGTTCGCACAATGCGTCGACGAAACCTTGGGGCCAGGTGATGAGCTGGGCGCCCAGGCCCATCACCAGGAACAGGGGTCGATCGGACGTGTCGCCCTCGATGAGGTACTCAATGTCGATCTCGTTGGCCTTGACTTTGGGCACTGCTGGCTCCCTTCGGTGACGATTGCTGCCGATTTCCTACCAGGCCGGGCGCCGGCGTCGCCTCTATGCAGGTGTGGCGGGCTCGGCCACCGTGGCGTCCAGACCGCGCGCTCGCCGCCAGCGAGGTCCCGGCTCCCAACCGACCAGGAAGACCTCGATCGAGGCCATGCAGGCGATGAATAGCGGAAAGGCCGCGACGTCGAAGGTCCAGTGATCGATCGTGAGGAGCAGGATGAGCATGCTGATCACCGCGCCGACGTACGAGTGGACGGTCTCCGTTTCGGGATGTGTCCAGCTCTTGATCACCGTCGGCACGCCGGCGAGGAAGTCTGCGGCGATGGCGGCCGAGATGGCCAGGATGCCGTTGCGTGTGACCAGCCAGACGACGGTGCCGACCACGGACATGGCCCCGCAGGCGTAGTCGATTCGCCGGATCTTCCACACCAGGGTCGGATTGTGAAACGACGCCACGAAGACGAGGACGGGCATGAAACCGACCATGAACGTCGGAAGGGCGCGCAGACCCACACCCTCGTTCAGCTCCACCGCGGCAGCCAACAAGGGCGCGATGGCCCAGAGGAGCCACGTCACCCGGTTGGGCTTCGTCGTTCCTCGCAAGGTGTCCCGTAGGTATACGGCTGTGCCGAGCGCGCCGATTGCACTCCCGAAATACACCCAGTTGACGCTGATCACGAGCGACAGTCTGCTGCGCATCGAGGCCCCGCGTCATCCGGAGGGCGACGTTTCTTGGACGGAGGGGACCGCTAGGTTCTGCGCCGGGAGGGCTGACCGGAGGAGCGCCGGTGACGATGGATTCGAAAGCGAACGACGTGCATGGGTGAGCTCCTTGTCGTGGCCCTGCTAGGTGGCCTCATCACCGGCGTCTCGCCGTGCATCGTCCCGGTGATCCCCGTGGTCGTCGCGGGTGGTTCGTCCACTACGGACCGGCGGCGCCCTTTCCTCATCATCGGTGGACTGGTGGTGAGCTTCAGCCTCTCCGTCCTGTTCGCCCAGACCGTGCTCAGCTTCTTGCACCTCCCGCTCAACTTCCTTTTCTGGCTCGGCGTCGCCATGCTTGGAGCGATCTCGCTCGGCTTGTTGATCCCGCAGCTGGGCGAACTGCTCGAGCGGCCGTTCGCGCGCCTCGGCTCGACGCGCTACGCCACCGAGGGCGGCGGGTTCTTGCTCGGACTGAGCCTCGGGCCTGTGTTCGTACCGTGCGCGGGTCCCGTGCTGACGGCGATCTCGGTCGCGGCAGCGCATCGTCAGGTCGGAGGGTCGGCATTGCTGGTCACGCTGTTCTACGCGATCGGCATCACTCTGCCCCTCTTGATCCTGGCCATCGTCGCGCAGCGCACCGCGTCCAACTGGAAGGCTCTGCGCAGTCGCTTGCCGCGCGTGCGGCAGGTTGCCGGCGTGGTTCTGGGCATCGCGACGTTGGCGATTGCCTTCAACTGGCTGGGGGCCGTTCAGCGAGACGTCCCCGGCTACACGACGGCGCTCGAAAACCACATCGAGTCCACCAATTCGGCCTGTAACCAGCTGCGACAGCTGAGCGGCGAACAACAGAATCAGTTCGCCGCCGCCAACGCCAAACTTGAAGGGAAGAAAGCGACCTGCTCGGTCACCGACGCCGGCAATGCACAGAGCGGACACTTGGCCGCCGGAAAGTCCACAACTTCCACCACGTCGCCGTCGTCCCCCAGCCCAACGTCACCGCAAAAGCCGACGGTCTTCATGGCGAACAAGACAAACCTGCCCAACCTCGGCCGAGCGCCGAACTTCACCGGCATTACGGCTTGGCTCAATACGCCCGGGAATCAACCACTCTCGTTGAATCAACTGCGCGGAAAAGTTGTGCTCGTAGACTTCTGGACCTACTCGTGTATCAACTGCCAGCGCGCCCTTCCGCACGTGGAGGCCTGGAACACCGACTACGAGAAGGACGGTCTGGTCATCGTCGGAGTGTCGTCACCGGAGTTTGCGTTTGAACATGTGGTGTCCAACGTCAAGAGCGCCGACGGAAGCCTGGGTATCGACTACCCCGTTGCCGTGGATGACAACCTGGCCACTTGGGATGCGTACAACAACGAGTACTGGCCGGCCGAATACTTGATTGATCCGACCGGCATCGTCCGCGCCTACGATTTCGGCGAGGGTGGATACGGCACCATGGAGAGCAACATCCGGATGCTCCTGAATGCCAATGGGGTATCTCACCTTCCACCCCGCACTGACGTCCCGGACAAGACGCCCACGAGCGAGGCGATCACTCCAGAGAGCTACGTCGGCTATCAGCGCCTCTCCAACGAAGTCGGCACATCGGTCGTGCCGGACAAGGCGATCGACTACCACCCACCGTCGTCAATCCCCTCCAACAGCCTGGCCTTCGGAGGTACTTGGACCGTCCACAGCGAGGGGGCCACTGCGGGCGCTGATGCCACTCTCGGTGTTCAATTCACCGCCGATGACGTCTACCTCGTCATGAGTGGCCAAGGAACCGTTGGCGTTTCGTATAACGGGCGGCCTCTCACTACCTTGAAGATTGGTGGCGTTCCCAAGCTGTACACCTTGCTCTCGGGTTCCTCGTTGCAAACCGGGACGCTCACGCTGACCGTGTCACCCGGCGTCGAGGCCTACGACTTCACCTTTGGTTAACGCGTGCACGCACGCTTTGCGCCCACACGACAGATCCAAACGGTTCGGCTGACGAAGACCGGGTATGGACCGCGGACGGCAATAGAGGAGGTAACGAACGTGTCAGCCAGTGACAAGGCGCACAACACCGCAGAGACGGTTCGGGGCAAGGCGAAGGAAGTCGTCGGCCGCGCCAGCAAGGACGAGGGACTCCAGATCGAGGGCAAGGTGGATCAGGTCGTCGCACACTTGAAGCAGGCTCGTGAGAAGGTGAAGGACGCCCTCAGGAGCGCTTCGGCCACGAAAACGACAAAGGAGTCCGGGCCAACTAGCTGACATCCGCCCGCTGGGAAGATCGACGGGGCCGCCTTGGTGATCCGCTCGCTGTCCGGGCGGGGGACGGTCCCGAATCAAGCGGTTGGCGGTTGCTTCAGTTGATTGCCCGCTTCTGGTTTGCCCAATAGGGGGCCCGTAGCTCGCGCTTGAGGATCTTCCCTGAAGGGTTGCGGGGCAAGTCATCTGTGGAATCGACGGAGGTCGGGCACTTGTAGTGCGCCAAGTTGGCACGGCAGTGCGCGATCAAGTCTTCCTCGTTCGCTTCGGTACCCGGTGCCAAAACGACGACGGCCTTGACGGTCTCACCCCACTTCGGGTCGGGCACCCCGATGACGGCCGCATCGACGACCGTCGGATGCGAAAGCAGGACGTTCTCGACTTCCGCCGGATAGATGTTCTCGCCGCCGCTGACGATCATGTCCTTAATGCGATCGTGCAGGTAGAGATAGCCCCCGGTGTCGAAATAGCCGGCGTCGCCGGTACGCAGCCATCCTCCCCCGTCAATGGTCGATGCCGTCTCGTTGGGCTTCCTCCAGTAGCCAGCCATGTTGTAAGCGGAACGGGTCTGCACCTCTCCGACCTCACCGACTCCGACCGCCGTCCCCGTCTCAGGGTCGACGATCCTGATCTCCACGGAATCGAGCGGCTTGCCCGCCGACCGGAGAAGCCCTCGACGGGGCCCATCGGGATCGTGGTCTTCGAACGCGAGCGACACGATGGCACCGGTCGTTTCGGTCATCCCGTAGACCTGGCAGAAGCCGCAGCCGAAGGCCGCCATGCACTTGACCAGTACGTCCTCGGAGATAGGCGACGCCCCGTAGAAGATCAGCCGCACGCTCGACAGGTCCGTGGTGGCGAGCGACGGGGTCCCCAGGAGCACCATGAGCACAGCGGGGACCAGGAACATCTCGGTGATGTGCTCCGCGGCGATCAGGCGCAGCAACAGATCCGGATCGACGTCACGAAGGATGATCGAACGGCCGCCGCGTGACATCGCGCAGAGCGCCCACCCAGAACCGCCGATGTGGAACAGGGGCATGGCGACGAGGCTGACCGTGTCGTCGGATATGTTGAAGGTGCCATTGGCGCCGGCGATTGCCTTCGACAGATTCCCGTTCGTCAACATCACGCCCTTGGGCAACCCAGTCGTTCCGGACGTATAGAGCTGCATGCTGACCTCGTCGGCTGCACCCACGTGACCGGGGTCTTCGGGTGGGCAGCCGTCGATCCATTGCTCGAACGACACGGAGCGCGGATCGAGGCAGTGCGCCGAGCCCGCGTCGTCGATCACCACGATCTGGCGCACCTCCGGCAAGCCGCTCGGCATGTCAGCCAAGGTGGCCAGGTAGTCGGCGTGCACGACGAGCAACGAAGCTTGGGAGTCGTCGATGATCGCGGCCATTTCGGCCGGCGACAGCCGCCAATTCACCGCCACGTTGACCGCTCCAATCAGCGAACCACCAAAAAGAAAATCGAAGTACGCGATGCCGTTGCGATCAAGAAACGCGATGCGATCACCAACGTCGATGCCGTCGCTCGCCGCGGCTTGCGCAACCCGACAGGCGAGGTCGAACTGTTCGCCCCACGTTCGACGTTGCTCGCCGAGAACCAGCATCTCGTGATCGGGCTGCGCTCGAGCCAGGTGTCGGATCATCCCGGCCACCGTGTAGCGCTCCGCTTCGGCCACAACGAAACTCGACGGCACTGACGACCTCCCCGGGACTATCAATAGTTCGGGCCGGAACCCTAGATGCCACTGCGTCCGTCCTGAGTCTGAGAGTGAAACCCTGCTGGGTCTCCTTCGGTGATGCACCATCACTACTGGTCAAAAGCTTTTTTGGGAATTAGGCAGATTCTTATCCCGACCATTCACTCAAAACATCCCCTGCGACCTGGGAGTTTGTGATTGATATCACAAGGTAGCCTCCTAAAGACCCAGGTCAGAGCGGTGATCGACGAGTGAACGCCGGTTCCATTCACCCAGCTGCTAGATTGCTCTCTAGAAAGCCTGATTGGCCTTTCCGCAGCATGCCGTGAGCAGAGGCTCCGGCTGCATACGGAAAACACGGGGCCCTGATCAGTACCGCCAAGCCCTCCTGTGGTCTCGGCGCGCCTGCCTGCCGGCAGGGGTAGCCGTACCCGCAGACGAGAACTGACGAAGAGAGGACCAACCCGAAAGAACGTCCCCGGGCTGAACACAACCGGCCGCACACCCTGCGGCGATAAGCCAGAACGGACGACGCCTTCCCGCTCGCCGTTCGGGGCGCGAATGCAATGGCCGGAGCCCGCCTACACCGAGCAGAGCCTGGCGCGCCAACGCGCGCTCGACGAAGGGAGGTGCCGTGCGGATCCGCATTGCACTCGCGACGGCAGGAGCCGTCCTTGTTATTCCAGCAATTCTTTTCACACTCTTCAGTAACAGTGGCGCGGTCGTCTCAGCGCGTCCCGGCCACGCTGCAGTCAGTCGGCACGTTGCGGGAAGCCGACACAGGGCGGCGAGGATCGACATGAAGCTGATGTCGTACGCCGCGGCCGAGAAGTTGGCGAAGGTTGCGACTTTTTATAAGGCCGTCACCGCGCAGGAGGAGGCCAACTACTTCAAGGAGATCACCTTCTTGAACGCGTTAGCAGCGCAACAAGCAGCGGCTGCGGCCGCCCAGCAAGCCGCGGCTGCGGCCACGGCTGCTGCAGCCCGCACGCAAGCCACGGTGACAGCGGCGCCCGCCTCAACGGCTGGTGGCTCGGACGCGACGAGCACGAACACGCCTGACTGGGCGTGCATCCGACAACACGAGTCCGGCGGCAACTACGCCGAGGGTGGCGGCGGCGCCTACCAGTTCGAGCTTGGCACGTGGGAGGGCCTGACCGGTTTCAGCGCGCCGGCTGAGGACTCCGCGCCCGGAGTGCAAGACGCCGCCGCGCTGAGGCTGTTCTCCGAACGCGGCTGGGAGCCGTGGACCACTCGCTACGCGTGCGGACTGTGAGCGCCGACGTGCGACAAGGGTCGTTCCAGCAGCGCCGATCAGAAGCCAGAACCTGGCGCGCACAGGCGCGCCTAAAGAAGGGAGGATCCGTGCGGATCCGTATAGCCACGGCGGCCGCGTTCGCGGTCATTGTCGTTCCATCGCTCGTTTTCGGGGTCTTCAGCAGCGCCCCGGCCGCCTCGGCGCCCGGGACACGCCACACGGCCGCCGGCCAAGCGCGGTCCCAGCACCTCAAGGTGAAGCTGATGTCCTACGACCAGGCCGCCAAGCTCGTGGCCTACACCAACGCCGTCGAAGAAAACAACCTCAAGAATTTCCTCCAGTTGGGAGCATTCCTCACGGCGGTCGCAAGCTCAGAGAACACGATGCCCGCCGCATGGGTGCCGACCGCGATGTGCGAGGAGGGTGGCCGCGACGACCCTTCCGCCGGATACTTCGGTATCCGTGAATGGAACGGCTTCGATGGGTACCCGACCGCAGGCAGCGCGCCACTGTCGGTGCAGTTGGCGTGGGAAGCTAAGTACATCGGAGGACCGCCCGATGCACCCGGGCAATGCCACAGCTATTGAGGCAGGGCCGACGCTCAGAGCCGCTCGCCCGTTACCCCATTTCGAAGATCGCAGTGACCTGCGCCATATCAAAGTAATCCCGCCATGCGGTGATCTTCCCGTCGACGACGTTGAAGGCGCCCATGACGGGCAGGGGGGCAGTCTTCCCCTTCATGGTGAAGGTGTCGGTCCGCTCGGTCAGCACGGTGGAACCGTCGGTCGCCAGGTGGTGCACCTCGAATTCGAGCGCATCACACATGCCCATGAACATGTTGATCACAGCCATGGTCGCCTCGATGCCCTCGGCGGGCTCCATCGGGATGTTGTGGTACACGACGTCGTCCGAAAAGAAGGCGCGCAGCACCTCGGGATCCCGGCTGCTCGCGGCGGCGCAGAAGTCACGGACAACCTGTTCGGCGCTGGGCATGACGCTCCTCTCGTGGGTGCAGGCAGCACACGGTAGCGAACGATCCGTCATGATGATGGGGTGACGACACCAGAGCGGCGGGTCGCCGTGCTCGCTCCGATGAAGCCCGAGCTGAAGGCGATCGTGAAGTCCTTCGCGCTCGAGCCGACGCCCGGTGACCGCGTCTTCTCGCACGCCGGCACCGCCGGGGCCTGGGGGGTCGCCACGCTGGTCACCGGCATGGGCCCGGCCCTCGCCCGGGAGGCCACGCGCAAGGCCTTAGCTGCCGGGTCTTTCGATCATGTCATGGTGATCGGCATCGCGGGCGGGCTCGACCCGGCCCTTCCCGTCGGATCGCTCATGGTGCCGGGTCGCGTGCAGCTCTATCCCGACGGGCCTGAGTTCCGAGCCCACCCGTTGCCGCCGAGGAAGGCGGAGGGCGCACTGATGACCACCGACGGTCTCTTCGACAACGACAAGGTGTGGCAGCCGATCCTCGAGCGGGGTTTCGGCGCAGTCGACATGGAGGCGGCCGGCGTGGCCGAGGTATGCGAGGCCGAACGGGTCCCCTGGTCCATCTACCGGGGCATCAGCGACCGTCCGGACGAGCACATCGTCGACCAAGCCGTCTTCTCCCTCAGCAAGCCGGACGGCTCGGCCGACCCGGTCGCCGTGGCCAAGTACCTCGCACGGGATCCCCGGCGGGCCAAGGCGCTGGCGCATCTCAACCGCTGCATGCAGGAGGCGGCCAAGGTTGCCGCCGACGCTGCCTACGCCGATCTGAGCGGGAGCTAACTGGCGTCGTCCGCGTCGGGGCGGTCACCGGGCACGTCACGCCGGGCGATCACGTGCACATCGATGTCGTTCTCCGAGGCCATCCGGAGGATCTGCTGGATCACCGAACCGCGCGTCACCGACTGCC
>DASZLL010000111.1:0-2820 GCA_035552395.1 Acidimicrobiales bacterium | reverse complement strand
CACTCCGGCCAGCCGTGCTGGCGGCCCTCGACGAGCGGCAGGACCACCGCCACCAGCCCGCTGGTGACCAGCACGGTTCCGATCAGGTCGATCCGGCCGGCGCGCTCGGCGCGGGACTCGGGGACGAGCGTGGCGGCGGCGGCGAGCCCGGCCACGCCGATCGGCACGTTGATCAAGAAGATCGCTCGCCAGCCGAGGCCGGCGATGTTGGACTGCACGAGGACCCCGCCGATGAGCTGGGCGCCGACCGCGGCGAACCCCAACGTGAGCCCGTATGCGGCCATGGCCTTGGCCCGCTCGGGGCCGGGGTAGACGACGCCGATGATGGCCAGCACCTGCGGGGCGATCATCGCGGCGGCAAGGCCCTGGACCAGTCGGGCCAGGACCAGGGACGACGGGCTGGGGGCGATACCGCACGCTGCCGACGCCAGGGTGAACAGCGCCAAGCCGAGCGAGAACATGCGCCGCCGCCCGAAGCGATCCCCGAGCCGCCCGGCGGTGATCAACGTCGTGGCGAAGGTCACACCGTATCCGGCGACGACCCATTCGATGGCGCCGCTGCTGGCGTGCAGGTCGGCCTGCATCGATGGCAGGGCGACGTTGACGATGAAGAAGTCGAGCACGATCACGAAGGTGCCGGTGAGCACCACCGGCAGGGCTGCCCATCGGCGCCAGCGCGCCGGAGCCAACCGACGCGCCGCTTGGCGGGTGAGAGCGAGATCCAGTCCACTCATGGCGACTCCCGGACGAGGTCGAGTGCAGAGGCCCGCCCCGGAGGCAGGCCCCTATTGCACGGTCAACCGTGATCGTCCTCCGTGAGGGGAGCCGGGTCGATTACCTGGCAGGTAAGCGACGAGCGCGGCCAGACGCCTGCTACGGCTGGTGCACGAACTGGCGCGAGGCCGGGTCGTCGTCGCCGTTGAGCTCACCGATGCCGTGTCGTGAGCGATCACCCCTTGCCAGCTGCCCTGTAGATGGTCGGCTACGCTCCCCGCGCTGCGTCGCCAGGGCGAGCTGCAGGAGCGTCCGTGAGCCAGACCAACGAGTACCGCCAGCACCGCTTCGTGCGCCCGTCAAGGGCGACCGAGCTGCTGCTCATCCGCCACGGGGAGTCCGAGCCGGCCCGCCCCGGCGAGCCGTTCCCCATGGTGGACGGCCAAGGCGACCCCGGCCTGCACCCCGAGGGCTACGAGCAGGCCCAGCGGGTGGCCGGGCGGCTCCAAGGCGAGGACATCGCCGCGATCTACGTCACGACCCTGCGCCGGACTGTCCAGACGGCGACGCCTTTGGCCGAGCGCCTCGGGCTGTCTCCGATCGTGGAGCCCGACCTGCGAGAGGTGCACCTCGGGGACTGGGAGGGTGGCGCCCTACGCCGCCACGTCGCCGAGGGACACCCCCTCCTGCCGCGAGTGTTCGCCGAGCAGCGGTGGGACATCATCCCCGGCGCCGAGCCCTCTGACGCGTTCGCCGCCCGGGTTCGCGGTGCGGTCGAGCGGATTGCCGACCGCCACCACGACCAGTGCGTCGCGGTGTTCAGCCACGGCGGGACGATCGGCCAGATCCTGGCCGAGGCGTGCGGGTCTCAAGCCCTCGCCTTCACCGGATCGGACAATGGCGCCATCTCCCATCTCGTCGTGACCGGAGACCGCTGGGTCATCCGCTGCTACAACGACGCCGGCCATCTCCGTCCTGCCTTCAGCACGCTGTCCGAGCCGCTCACCTAGCCCCCAGCCCGGCGTGCCCTCGATGCCCTCACACCGAGGCGTCCGCCAGGGCGCGGCTCTTCACCCGGCCGTTGTTGGGGAGCAGGTACACCGCCAGCGTGACGCCGGCGAAGACGACGTAGGCACCGACGAACACCCAGAGGGCCGGGATCGACCAATCCGAGTGGGCGGCGGCGACGGCCACCTTGGCGGCGGGCGTCTTTGCCGCCGTCACGAGAGCAGACACGTCCAGGCTGGCCTGGCGGAACGCGATCTGAATGAGCACGCCCCCGAAGGCGCCGATGGCGCCGGCGATGCCGATGACGGCCGCGGCCCGCCGCTTGAACTCGACGGCGGCATCCTTGACGTCGATGCCCCGGTCGAAGGCTTCCTTGCGGCCGAGCACCGAGAAGATCGCCGGGATCATCTTGTACGTCGACCCATTGCCGACGCCCGCCAGCAGGAAGATCATCATGTAGGCGCCGAAGAACACGCCGAAGCTCCGGCTCTGGACACCGTTGATGGCGAGAATGGTGAAGACCGCCATCCCGACGAAGACCGCAAGGGTGACGCGGGCCCCTCCAACCCTGTCCGACAGCCAGCCGCCGATGGGCCGGGCGAGCGACCCGACGAGCGCACCCATGAACCCCAGGCCGGCCAGGTAGGTGGCGATGAAGGCGTGATGGGCGAGGAACTCGGGAAACGTGTTCTTGATGACGAGCGGGAGAGCGAACGAGAAGCCGATGAACGAGCCGAACGTGCCGATGTAGAGGAACGACATGATCCAGGTGTGGGTGTAGCGGAGCGACGCCACGTACGACGTCTTGTCGGCCCTCGCTTCTCTGAGGCTGTCCATGTACAGCCAGGCGCCGGCGACGGCGAGCGCGATCAGCGGTAGCCACAGCAGACCTGCGTAGGCCATGTGCACATGGTGCTTGGTCAATTTCACGGCCGCAGCCGGGATGCCGACGATGATGACGAGCGGGACGAAGAGCTGGGCCGATGCGACGCCCAGGTTGCCGCCCGCCGCGTTCAGACCGAGGGCCCAGCCCTTCTTTCGCTCCGGATAGAAGAACGAGATGTTGGCCATCGAAGACGAGAAGTTGCCGCCACCGAC
>DASZLL010000110.1:0-58970 GCA_035552395.1 Acidimicrobiales bacterium | reverse complement strand
CCAGTCTGGGGGCTGAGTTCTCGCGAGCGACCTGGACCTACGCCAACGCGGCAGCGCCCGGCGGACAGGTCACCGAAACGGAGCTCCTCCCCACGGATCCCTGAGGACGGCTACCGGAGCGTTACTCGGCCGGTGCCGCCTCCGCCGATTCCGGCGCGACCGACTCGGTGGCCTGACCCTCAGCGGCGACTTCACCTTCGGCCGGCGCAGCCCCGGCGGTCGGCCCACTGGCTGCGGCCGCAGCGGCCTCGGCGTCCTCGGGCGGGTGCACCTGCGTCCCGACCTCGGTGGCGAAGTCGGCCCACGCCGCCTGCGCCTCGGTCTCGGGAGTGAACTCGCCCTCGGCGTAGTCGAAGCCGATGTAGTTGCCCTCTTCGTCGTAGGCGTGCTCGCCGAAGGCCTCGCGGTACTCCTCGGAGACCTCGCCGCCCTCGGCGGCCTGCTTGATCGACAGGCTGATGCGCCGGCGCTGCAGGTCGATGTCGATGATCTTGACCCACAGCTCCTCGCCGGGCGTGACCACCTGCTCGGGCAGGTCGACGTGGTGCGCCGCCATCTCGCTGATGTGCACGAGCCCCTCGATCCCGTCGCCCACCTGCACGAAGGCGCCGAACGGCACCAGCTTGGTGATGCGGCCGTAGACCAACTGGCCCACCGCATGCGAATCGGCGAACTCCTGCCACGGGTCCGACTGCGTCGCCTTGAGCGACAGGCTGATGCGCTCCTTGTCGAGGTCGACGTCGAGGACCTCGACCTCGATCTCGTCGCCGACCGACACGACCGACGACGGGTGGTCGACGTGCTTCCACGACAACTCGGACACGTGCACGAGGCCGTCCATGCCGCCCAGGTCGACGAAGGCGCCGAAGTTGACGACGGAGGAGACGGTGCCCTTGCGGCGCTCGCCCGGCTTCAGGTTGGCCAGGAAGTCGCCGCGTTGCTCCTTCTGCGCCTCCTCGAGCCAGGCCCGGCGCGACAGCACCACGTTGTTGCGGTTGCGATCGAGCTCGATGATCTTCGCCTCGATCTCCTTGCCCACGTACGGCTGCAGCTCGCGCACGCGGCGCAGCTCCACCAGCGACGCCGGCAGGAACCCGCGCAGGCCGATGTCGACGATCAGGCCGCCCTTCACCACTTCGATGACGGGGCCGGAGACCATCTCGCCGGCGTTCTTCTTCTGCTCAATAGTCGTCCAGGCCTTCTCGTACTGCGCCCGCTTCTTGGACAGGACGAGGCGACCTTCCTTGTCCTCCTTCTGGAGAACGAGGGCCTCGATGTGGTCGCCCAGCTTCACGATCTCTGAGGGGTCGACGTCGTTGCGGATGGAGAGCTCGCGCGAGGGGATGACGCCCTCGGACTTGAACCCGATATCGAGCAGGACCTCGTCCCGGTCGATCTTCACCACCGTGCCCTCGATCACGTCGCCGTCGTCGAAGGAGATGATGGAGTCCCCCATCGCCTGCTCGAGGTCGGAGTCCCCGAGGTCGTCGTCGACGATGGTGCGGGGGGTGTAGTTGCCCTCGGCGTCGAAGGTGCCCATTTGCTCGGGCGAGAGGAGGGAGGTGCGGGAAGGCGTGGATGCCGTGGTGGCAGTGTCGGTCATGTTGCTTGCTGCTCCTTGCTGGGTTGCGACTTACAACCGCAGGACCGCGCCGGGGTCATTTCTCGTTGGATAATGGGTTGCCGCGCCGCACGGCGCCGGCGGGCAAGGCCTGACAGCGTACCAGCTGCTCAGGGGCGTTCTGGTCGCCTGACGATCAGCCCTTGGCGGCGGCCCAGCTCGGTCCCGTCGCCACCGAGATGGTCAAGGGGACCTTGAGGTCGGCCGCGCTGGTCAGGGCGGACTCGGTGAGGCGGCGTGCGTCCTCCTCCTCCCCCGCGGGCACCTCGACGATGACCTCGTCGTGCACCTGGAGCACCAGCCGGCTCGAGAGCTTTGCCTCCTCGAGGTCGCGGTCGAGGCGCACCAGCGCCAGCTTGAAGATGTCGGCGGCCAGACCCTGGATGCCGGCGTTCATGGCCTGGCGTTCGGCGGCCTGGCGCACCCGGTAGTTCGCCGCCTGCAGGTCCGGCAACGGCCGGATCCGGCCGAACTGCGTGCGGGTGGCGCCGCGGATCTTGGCGTCGGCCACCGTGGCGTCCATGTACTGCTTCACGAGCGGGAAGGCGCCAAAGTAGCTCTCCATGATGGCGGCGGCCTCCTCGACGGCGACGCCCAGGCGCTGGCTGAGGCCGTAGGCCTCCATGCCGTAGGCGAGTCCGTAGGAGACCATCTTGCAGAACTCGCGCTGGGTGTGCGTGACCTCCTCGGGCGGGATCCCGTAGACCGCCGCGGCCACGGTCCGGTGCACGTCGGCCCCGCTCGTCATGGCGTCGATCAGGCCCGGGTCCTCGGACAGGTGGGCGATGCAGCGCAGCTCCACCTGGTCGTAGTCCGCCACCAGGAACGTGCTGCCCTGGCCCGGCACGAAGGCGCGCCGGAACTGCTTGCCGAGGTCGCTGCGCACGGGGATGTTGTGCAGGTTCGGGCGGTCCGACGAGATGCGCCCGGTTCGCGCCACGGTCTGGCCGAACGACGCGTGGATGCGGTCGTCGCCCTGCACCTCCGCCAGCAGGCTCTCGCCATAGGTCGAGCGCAGCTTCTCCACCTCGCGGTAGTCGAGCAGCGCCTCGATGATCGGGTGGTCGTCGCGCATCTTCTCCAGCGTCTGCGCGTCGGTCGAGAAGCCGGTCTTCGTCTTCTTGCCGGGGGTGAGCCCGAGCTCCTCGAACAGCACGGTGCGCAGTTGCGGGGTCGAGTTCACGTTGAACTCGTGCCCGGCGATCTTCTGCACCTCGTCCTGCAGCGTGGCGGCCGATGCCTTGAGCGAGTCGGCGATCGACTGCAGCTCGGCCCGGTCGACGCCGATGCCGGCGACCTCCATGCGGGCCAGGACCCGGACCAGTGGCGTCTCGATGCCGTCGTGCAGCATGACCATGTCGTCGGCCGTGATCCGGGTGCGGAAGCTGTGCGCCATGGCGTAGACGTCGGAGGCCTCCCCCGCCGCCTCCTTGGCCAAGTCGGCCGCCGTCTCACCGGCCTCGACGATCTCGAGAGCGAGCTGCCCGGTCTGCTCGCGCAGCTGTTGGAGCTGGTACTCGCCAGTGGACGCGTCGAGCAGGTAGGCCGCCACTGCGGTGTCCATCTCGAGGCCCTCGATGTCGATGCCGAGCGGCAGCAACGAGCGCATCAGCTCCTTCACGTTGTGCCCGAGCACCGGCTGGGCCAACAGCGTGTTGAGCTCCTTGACGACGGCCGCGGCGGCGAGGTGCTCGCCCGGCACCAACACTCCGAGCCCGGCGGCATCACCGTCGGTCGCCAGGATGAGGAGCGCCACCAGGTCGCTCCGCCCCGGCAGGCCGTTCCAGCGACCGGCGACCGCAAGCCTGCCTCCGCCGAGCTCACCGAGCTGCTTGGCCGCCTCCGCGGGGGTGGTGGGGAGCGCGACGTCGCGCAGCTCCAGGGGCGCCTGGTCGGGCGGTGCGTCGGCGTGGCCGGCCGCTGCGTTTTCCCCGGCGGCGCGGAGGCCGGGGCGGGGCACGCTCCCGGTCAGCGGCTCACCCAGCGCGCCGGCGTCGACGAGTTCGGCCAGGCGTTGCCACACCGTTCTCATCTCGTACTGCTCGAAGGTCGCCTCGGCCCGCGCGGCGTCCCAGCCGCCGAGCTCGAGTTGGCTCACGTCCACGTCGAGCGGCACGTCGAGCACGAGCGGGATGATGCGCTCGTTGCTGCGGGCGAGGTGCTCGTTCGCCGCGAGGTTCTCGCGCAACTTCGGCGTCAGGTCACCCAGGTGGCTGTAGATCCCGTCGAGGTCCCCGTAGTTGGTGAGCAGCTTCGCCGCGGTCTTCTCCCCCACCCCCGGGACGCCAGGCAGATTGTCAGAAGGGTCGCCGCGCAGCGCGGCGAGGAGGACGTACTTCTCCGGTGCGACGCCGGTCCGCTCGAAGATCCCCGCCTCGTCGTAGAGCGTGTAGTCGCTCACGCCGCGCTTGTTGTAGAGCACACGGATGTAGGGGTCGCGCACCAGCTGGAAGCTGTCGCGGTCCCCCGTGACGATCACGACCTCGCAGTCCCGCGCCGCCGCCTGGGTGGCCAGCGTGGCGATGACGTCGTCCGCCTCGAACCCGGGCGCCTCGATCACGGGGATGGCGAGGGAGTCCATCACCTCGCGGATGATGTCGAATTGCGGCGGCAGCAGCCACGGGGTGGCGGCCCGGCCGGCCTTGTAGTCCTCGAGCATCTCGTCGCGGAAGGTGTCGCCGGGGGCATCGAACGCCACGGCCAGCGCGGAGGGCCTCTGTTCGCGGATGAGGTACACCAGCATGGAGCTGAAGCCGTGCACCGCGTTGGTGACCACGCCGGCGCGCGTGGCCAGCGTGTCGGGCAGCGCGTAGTAAGCACGGAAGGCGAGGGACATGCCGTCGAGGAGCAGCAACGGTCCCGTGCGGGCGTGCTCCTCGGCCATGCCACGAGACTACGGGGTCAGTGTGCCGTCGACGACCTGCTGGGCGACGTCGCGCATGCGGGCCCGCGTCTGCATCGCCGTGCGCTGGATGAAGCCGAAGGCCTCCGTCTCGGGCAGGTCGTCGCGCTCCATCAAGATGGCCTTGGCCTCGTCGACGACCCGGCGAGTGGCGATCTTGTCTTCGGCCCCGTCGGCCGAGTGCTCGGCCTCGATGGCCCAGTCTTGGCGGGCCTTGGCCAGCACGTCCGCCACCGCCGGCAGGAGCTCGCGGGGCTGGAACGGCTTGACCAGGTAGGCCGAGACGCCCGAGTCCCGCGCCTCTTCGATGAGGTCGCGCTGGCTGAACGCCGTCAGCAGCAAGACGGCCACCTGGTGCCGAGAGGTGATCTCCCGGGCCGCCCGCAGGCCGTCCATCCCCGGCATCTTGATGTCCAAGATGGCCAGGTCGGGCTGCTGCTCCTCGACCAGCGTGACGGCCTCGTCGCCGCGGCCCGTCTCGCCCACGACGTCGTACCCGGCAGTCTGGAGGATCTCCTTGAGGTCGAGGCGCACGATCGCCTCGTCCTCGGCGATGACGACCCGCGCCGGGGCGGTCGCCTCCGCCTTGGCCTTGCTCACTGCTTGCCCTGGGCTACGTGGGCCAGGAGGTCGTCCTGGCGGTGCTCGAGGTCGACGACCGTCTTTTGCAGGGCGTCCCGGGCGCGCACCATGGCGTCGGCGTGGCGCGAGGCCTCGTCGTGCTCGCGGCTCGCCAGGGGCGTCTCGGAGACCAGGGCCCGCACCCGGGCCTCGTCAGCCGACTCCTGCACGACGGCCAACTGCTCGTCGAGGACGGCCAATTCCTCCCGCGTCCGGACCAGCCGGGTGTGGACGTCTCGGATCCGCCGTTCGAGGAGGGCTCGATGCATGGAGCGTCAAGTGTACGTGGCCGGGAACCAGCGACGCTGCGCCTCGAGCCGATCGAGAACTGTTGCATCGGGGGCATTTCCGACGCCAGGCCCTTCGGGCACCCGCACCCAGCCGTTCACCACCGGCGGGTATCCGCAGGGATCGACCGAGAGGTAACCGGCCGGGTCGCTGAGATCGCTCACCAGCCCGGTGGCGTCCTGGCTCAGTCGTGCGGCCAAGGCGAGGTTGGACGAGCGTCCGAGGCCGGTCTCGAACAAGCCGCCGACAAACGCAGGGACGCCCGCCTCCGCGCACGCCGCATGGGCGCTCCGGGTGGCCCGCACGCCACCGAGACGGCCCGGTTTGAGACAGGCCATGGCGCAGGCGCCGTTGCGCAGCGCGTCGACGACGCGGCGTGGTGTGGTCAAGGACTCGTCGAGGCACACGGGCAACGGCAACCTTTGGGCGAGCTGCGCCAACGCGACGAGGTCGGCCGGCGGGAGGGGCTGTTCGACGCACAGCACGCCGAAGTCGGCCAACGCGGCGAGCACCGCGACGGCCTCGTCGGTGTTGCGATACGAGCCGTTGGCGTCGACCTGGAGGATCAGGTCGGGATGCTGCGCCCGTACGGCGCGCACGGGTTCGAGATCCCAACCCGGCTCGATCTTCAGGCGGAGGCGACTGGCCCCGCCCGCGACGGCCGCGCCGATGGCGGCGAGCAGGGCGTCCGGGTCGCGGCCGTCGGGGATGCCGACGACGACCCCGACGGGCAGCCTCTCGAAGCCCGGTCCCGTCCCGAGGGACGCGGCCAGAGAACGCCCTTCCGCCCGCAGCTCGGCGTCGGACACGGCCATCTCGAAGGCGGCGGCGAGGAAGCGGTCCGCCGGTGAAGTCCCAAAGAGTTGTGGGATCTCCGCACTACTGGGCAGCTGGCCTTCCCGCGCTGCGCTGGCGGCGAACAGCCGTGGGACGGCCCGGTCTACGGCGAGCTTTTCGACCTCGTCCAGCGGCGGGTCGACGGAGGTGGCGTCGCCCAGCGCGGCGCACTCGCCCCAGCCCTCGACCTCATCGGCGACGACTCGCACATAGAGCACCGGTCGTTCCCGGTGCACGCCGGCCGCGGTGCCGATCTCGTTGGAGAACGAAAGCTCGGCCCAGACGAGCTCAATGCCGGCCAGCCTCATGTGCCACGAGCTCCCACGCCCTCACCGTAGAACGCAGCTTGTACGCTCTTGCGTTCGGCCCGGATGGCGGAATGGCAGACGCGGCGGCCTCAAAAGCCGCTGTCCGAAAGGGCGTGTGGGTTCGAATCCCACTCCGGGCACCCTTGTGACCTTGACCTCGTTTCGGGGACCAGGTTTTGCGAGAGTCGGGCCTAGATGGAGGCGGCGCGAGCGGGGCAAGCTCCAACCGCAGGTGGTGGTGTCGCAGGCGATCGCTCAAGCCGGCCCCAGCCAGGGCCGATATCTCCCGAAGGCGCGGTCGACCGGTTCCGTGCCAGTCTTTACGATCTTCCCATTGGCTCCGCAGGCGGGCGGTCGCGGGCCTCACACTCCAAACGGCCGGAGCTCCTCCCCGGAATTTCTGACATGAAGCGCATCACGTACATATTCCGAATGACCCTGGCGCTGGGCGTGGCCGCGCTCGGTGTCGGCCTGGCGCCGTGGGCAGAGAGCGGATCGCCTGCTGCGGCAACCTCTTCGGGTGGCGGGGAAACCCCACTCCCAGACGGGTGGGAGCTGTGCATCCTGCAAGGTCTCAGCGCGCCCGCGAACCAGGCCAACGTCACCGATCTCGACGAGTGGCAGGTGGCGGAGGGCGGTTCGACCAACAACACGGCGGCCTACAACCCGTTCAACACGGCTCGAACCACCGACCTCAACAACAACCCGCTGCCGGAGATCATCTCGGCGAATGGCTTTCCCGCGTTCGGCGACTGGATCTCGGGTTGCGCGGCGACCGTCGCGACGATCCTGCAACCCAACATGTCGGCGATCGCCGCCGGGCTCAGGGCGGGCAACGTCTCGCCCCCAGCGGCTTTCCTCGCCGTCGTCGACCAGAGCCAGTGGTGCGCTCCGTCGGCGGACGGGACGCCCTGCTATTCGGACACGATCCTGGGTACGACCGGAAGCCTCGCTGCGGCCGTGCTCGCGCAGTCGCCTGCCCTCCAGGTCTTCAGCAACGTGCGGTCCGACCTGCGCAGCTACCAGCTGGCGGTCGTCGCGGTTGCCCTGGCGCAGCAGAACGAGTCGATGACCAACGCGCAGCTCTCGGCGGCAGAGTCGGCGCTCTCAGTTGCGCAGGGCAAGGCCGCCGCGGCCGAGAATGCGCTCCGGCACTTCGCCATTGAAGAGTACGTGGACAGCGGCTTGTACCAGAGCAGTTTCGTCGCGAGCGGGAGGACCAACAGCCCCTTCGGCACGCTGAGCCCTCAAGGCGTCGACGCCAATCAGTACGCACGCATCGTCGGGGGCGACCTGCTGACGCACGCAAAGGCTGCCTCCGATGCCGCCAAGGCATCGCGGGACCAACGAGACGCGGCGCAAAAGGCGCTGCAACAGGCGGTGGCGGCCAGCACGTCCGACAACGCCACCGAGAGCAAGTCGCTGGTGCGCCTGGTGGCCGACGTGACGACGCTGCAGAAGGCGGGTGCCTGCACCAACGCCACGCTGACGTCTTCGACACCGACCACGCCCGCACCTTCCGGAGCGGTGGGGACGACCACGACCACCACGACCACCACCACGACTCCAAGCAGCGCGCCCACCACCTCCGTCCCAACGACGTCGACAACGACAACAACCGCCGTGCCCGCCGCCAAACTGCCCACGGTGGAACCAACGACCACGACCTCGGTCCCGACCACCTCGACGACCATTTCGTCCAGTGCGACGACGACCACGATCCCGGGTAACCCCAGCGACACCTCGGGCGCACAGACGACCGCACCCCCACAAAGCGCGAACCCCGCTGGTCTGAGCGCGCTGCAGGGGTGCGTGACGGTGCTCGCTCCGCCTACGGGCGCTTGACCTCAGAGCGTTCGACCGCGCTCTGACCGCCGGCTGATTCCAAGTCCAACCGGGGTCCCGACGCGGCAGAGCGGGCCCCCGACAATGCGGCGGCCCGCTCTTCCACTTGCATTGTGGCCTCTCCTACGAGCAGGTCACGCTGATGTTCGACCCGCTCGCCGTCGGCGTCCCGGCGTTGTTGGTGGCCTGCTGGTCGTTGGCGTGAATGTCGATGTTGCCGGCGATCCCGCTGCCGTTGAAGGTAAGCGTAAAGACCTGCTCGGTCTGTCCCCCGGCGTTGTTCCCTTCGCCGAACCACAAGGTTGCGTGGCCCGAGTACTGGACCGTCCCATCCGACGTCGTGAGTGCGGCCTGCCCTTCAGCGGTGCCGCCGCCCCAGTCGCCGTTCTTGTTCTCGGTGCCGTACCCCACCGCGTTGCCGCTGGTGAAGTCAAGGCTCCAGTCGGGGGTCGACAAGAACGCGGGACAGTTCGCCGGCAGCGCGATGGGCGGCGGACCCGTGATGATCGGATTGAACACGGACACCGGAACATGCTGCGCCGGCGCCGCAGAGGCGATCGTCGCCGTCGCTCCCATCAACCCGGTCGCTCCGATGCAGGCGACAGCGCCTGCACTCGCCAAGCGGACGACTCTTTTCGTTTTCAATTTTCGCTCCTTGCGCTCGTTCCTCATGGGTCCCGCAACGCCGCACGCGGCGGTCTTGCGGCAGCACCAGGGGCGGAACCGAGAGAGCCCCGCACCCAACGCCTGTTGAAAATCTAGGGCTTTCGTTGGGACAGGGCCAGGGTGGAACCATGCGTCGGGGATCTCGTGCCAGCACCACTAAGGGACACGACGGCCCGGCCGAAGGCCCGCCCGGTCGCACCACGCGTCGCACCTAGTTTCCCACCGGTAACCAGGCACAAGCTGCGAGGAGGGCGCTCACGTCGCACCAGCGGTACGACGTGGCGCCTTCGTGCGACCTCCCCAGGGCCCACATGCCACACTGTGGGTTCTTCTGCCCGCCGACGATGGGAGCCGTCGCCTTCGTGTTGGTTTTCACCTTCCCCGGACAAGGTTCACAGCGCGCCGGCATGGGGGAGCCGTGGGTTGACCACCCCTCCTGGGAGGTCGTCGAAGAGGCCTCGGCCGCGGCCGGCCGCAATCTGTCCGGGCTCCTGCTCACCGCGCCGATTGAGGAGCTGACCCAGACCGAGAACGCGCAGTTGGCGACGACCGTCTTGAGCCTCGTCGTCCTCGACGCCGTCGAGCGGATCGGTCTCACGCCGGCGGCCTGCGCTGGGCACAGCCTCGGCGAGTACACCGCCCTGGTCGCGAGCGGCGCCCTCGGATTCGACGACGGGATTCATCTCGTCGTGGCGCGGGGCGAGGCCATGGCCCGGGCGGGCGAGGAAGCGCCCGGCACGATGGCAGCACTGCTCGGCATCGCCGACGACGACGCCGAAGCCGCCTGCATGCGGGCCGAAGGCGACGTCTGGGTCGCCAACTACAACGCGCCCGGACAGGTCGTGATCGCCGGGACGCCCGACGCGGTGGCGCGGGCCGGCGAGCTGGCCAAGGGCCTTGGCGCAAAACGGGTGATGCCGATCCAGGTGTCCGGCGCGTTCCACACGCCGTTGATGCAGGGCGCGCGGGCCGACCTGCGAAAGGCCCTCGCCGAAGTGACGTTCCTCACCCCCGAGGTGCGCGTCGTCGCCAACGTCGACGCCCACGTGCACGACGACCCGGCTGAATGGCCCGGGCTGTTGTCGGCCCAGCTCTGTTCGCCCGTGCGCTGGCGCCAGACCCTCGAAACCTTCGCCGGGTTGGGACTGACGTCACTCGTCGAGCTCGGTCCGGGCGGCGTCCTCAGCGGGCTGGCCAAGCGCAGCCTGCCCGAAATCCAGTCGCTTTCGGTCTCCAAGCCCGAAGACCTCGACACGCTGATGGACCAGATCAGTGCGGCCGGTACCTGGCGGGCCGAGCCCGCCCTCCACCAGGGTGAGCACCTCTACATGTCGGACCGCGTCGTGGTGAGTCCCTCGAGCGGCATCTTCTCCCCCGAGTCTTCGCTCCAGGCGCCCGGGACCGGCCTGCTGCCCGGCACGAACGGGGACCTGACCGACCAGTCCTCGGCCGTCGAAGTCGGGGACCTGGTCGGGCGCGTGGGCGTGTCGGAGGTCCGCACCCCCTTTGCCGGGCAAGTCATCGGTTGGCTCGCCGCGGAGGGCGAACGTGTCCAAGAAGGTCAGCCCCTCGTCTGGCTCCGAGTGCCCGAAGCCACCTGATGGCGGTCGTTCTGGTGACCGGCGGCACGCGCGGCATCGGCGCGGCCTGCGTCGAGTGGTTCCTGTCCAATGGGGACCAGGTGGCCACGACCTACCGGTCCGACCCGCCGCCCGACGCGCCCGGAGCGCCCGGAGGGTCGGAGGCTGACCGGTTCCTGGCTGTTCGTTGCGACGTGCGCAACGGCGAGGAGGTCGACTCGGCGTTTGCCACGATCGAAGCGCAGTGGGGGCCGGTCGAGGTGCTGGTCGCCAACGCGGGCATCACGATGGACGCCCTCATGTTGCGGATGAGCGATCAGGCCTTTCACGATGTCATCGACTCGAACCTCACCGGCTCATTCCGAGTCGCCAAACGGGCCGTTGCCAAGATGCTCCGCCTCCACACCGGACGCATCATCTTCGTCTCGTCGGTCGGCGCCTTCGTCGGCCTGCCCGGCCAAGCCAACTACGCCGCGTCCAAGGCAGGACTGGTCGGGATGGCCAGGGCCATTGCCCGTGAGGTCGGCAGCCGGCAAATCACCGTGAACGTTGTGGCACCTGGGCTCATCGACACGGACATGACGGCCGCACTCGGGGTCGAGCGGGTGGCCCTGATGACGGGGCAGGTGCCGCTTGGTCGTGTCGGGAGCGTCCACGACGTCGCCAACGTGGTGGGCTTCCTGGCCTCAGATGCCGCCGCCTACCTCACCGGGACGGTGATTCCGGTCGACGGCGGGCTGGGTATGGGGTTGTAGCGTTCTGGGAACCCAATACAGAAGGAGCTCATTGTGGACAGCGACGCAGCGTTCGAGAAATTTCGCGAGTGCGCCGTGGAAGTGCTGCAGGTGCCGGCGGAGAAGATCACCAAGGAAGCAAAGTTCGCGGACGATCTCGACGCCGATAGCCTCGACCTGGTGGAGCTCGTGATGGCCCTCGAAGAGGCCTTCAACATCACAGTGGAAGAGACTGAGCTCGAGGACATCGCCACGATCGGACAGGCGTTCGACCTGATCTCGTCCAAGCTCTGATGCAACTCGGGATCGGCACCGACGGACCGATCCGGGGACGCCGGATCGCCGTGACCGGCCTCGGTGCGATCACGTGCTGCGGTGTCGGTGTCGACGCGCTGTGGAACGGCCTGCTCCACCCGGCGGTCGTGGGCGGCGAGGTGCGCGGCTACGACCCCACGGACTGGTTTGGACCCAAGGAAGCGCGCCAGCTCGACCGCTTTGCGCAGCTCTCCATGGTCGCGGCGGACCAGGCCATCGAAGCGGCCGGTGAGTTGGCCGTAGACCCTGCCAAGGCGGGCGTCGTGTTCGCGACCGGGGTCGGCGGGTTCGAGACCTTGGCCGACCAGGTCGGGGTGTACAACGAAAAGGGCGCGGACCGCGTCTCACCACGCCTCGTGCCGATGATGATGGCGAACGCAGGTGCGGCCGGCATCTCCATGCGCCAAGGTTGGCGGGGGCCCTCAGAGGTCATCTGCACGGCGTGCGCGGCCGGCACGCATGCGATCGCCGCCGCAGCTCGTCTCGTCTCTTCCGGACGATGCGACGTCGCGATCGGGGGCGGCTCCGAAGCGAGCATGCACCCGGTGGCCATGGCCGCCTTCCGCAACATGACGGCGCTGTCGACCTCGGGCAACTCGCGCCCCTTCGACGCAAGGCGTGACGGCTTCGTGATGACCGAGGGTGCCGCTGCGCTCGTCCTCGAGGAGTGGGACCGCGCCGTGGCGCGAGGCGCCACCATTTACGCCGAGCTCGCCGGTGCAGCCAGCACAGCCGACGCCCATCACATCACCGCGCCAGCGCCGGACGGTGCGGGCGCCGTGAATTGCATGGAGCTGGCGCTGGCCGACGCCGGGGTCGCCCCCGGGGACGTCGGGCACATCAACGCGCACGGCACCTCTACCCCGCTGAACGACCTGGCCGAGGCACGCGCGATCGCAAAGGTGTTCGGCGAGCCCGGCCCGCTGGTGACCTCCACCAAGGGCGTCACCGGGCACGGCCTGGCCGCGGCCGGCGCGATCGAGGCGGTGGCCGGCGTCATGACGATCCACCACGCGACAATCCCGCCCACCGCGGGCTACGAAGAACCCGACCCGGAGATCGCGATCCGGGTCGTGCACGGAAAGCCGATGCCGTGGGAGCCCGCCGCCGTGTTGTCGAACTCCTTCGGCTTCGGTGGGCACAACGGCTGCCTGGTCCTGCTGCCTCCGGGCTAACACCGAACGCTAAGGTCCGACCTCCGCTGCCGCAGTGGCAGCGACGCGTGAGCGCCGAGGTCCCGAGGTTCGTCGATGGGGAGGCTGCAGTCTTGGTTCGGTGCGGCGCGCCGTTCGCCCCTGCCGTGGGTGGTCGCCGGTGTCGTCCTTATCGCCGCCCTCGCGGGTGGGATCGTCGTCGCCATCCTCGCCACCCGCAGCACCGCTCCGTCGTCGCCGCACCCCGCCCAGTCCACGAGGGCGGTCGCGCTCGGCGACTCGGTCCCCTACGGCCACGGGCTGGCCAATCCCTATCTGAAACCGCAGCTCGGCCTTCCCGCTGGCGACGTCTCTCAAGGCCCCTCGAAGAACGCTTTTCCGAGCTTGGTGGCGGCGAACTACGGGCTGACCATGACGGTCCGCCCGACAAACTGCCACCTGGTCGGTGACCAACTCGCCATCAGTGGGGCGGTCGCCGATCCCGGCGACAACACCGGGCGCGACGGACAATGCCTCCGGCCGACGCAGCCGGCCCGGAACCTCGGTGACGAGATCGCCGCCGCCGGACTATCCCACCACCCGGCGCGCCTCGTCCTGCTCCAGGACGGCGCCGACGACATCCACTTCAGCGCGTGTCTCGAATTCCAGCTCGCCCGGATCCTCGACGCGAGCCTCGGTCTCGGCACGAACTGTGTGCAAAACGGCAAGGTGACCGCGGGCCTCTCCACCGAGCTGGCGCGCGTGCGCGCCAGCCTCGCGTCTGCCATCGAGCAGATCGCTCCGGACGCGGCAACGGTGGCGGTCCTGAACTATTACCAGCCCATTCCCGTCCCCGGACAGCTTGCCGACGGCACCGCGGCTTCTGGGCTCGGGACCAATCTCGTCTGCACCGGCCTCAAGGCGAACGCGTCCTCGACTGCCGCAGCAGCCCGGGTCGTCCTGTCGGCCTTGAACGACTCCATCGCCGGTGCGGTTGGCCAGGCCCGGGCGCACGGCGTCCGCAACGTGACCCTGGTGAACGTCTCGAACGCGCTCAACGACCACGGCATCTGCACCGCTGATCCCTGGGTCTTCTCCTCCGAGCTGGTCCCCGACGCCACGCTGGCCGCCGATGCCGAACACATCCTGGCGGCCAAGGCATGCACGGCGGCGGGCTCGGCCCTGCACGCCGATGCGTCGTGCTCCTCGCTGGTTGCGCGCGCCCACCAGGCTGAACAGGCACTCACCGACTACGTGTGGCGCACCGCACATCCGACAGCCGCCGGGCAACGCGCCCTCTCGGCCGTGGTCGAACAGACGCTCCGAGGCCGCGCTTAGTCGATCGCCTGGCGCAACGATCCCACGAAGGTGGCAGCGCCTTCGGGGCCTTCGCCTTCGATGAGGCGGCGCACCAAGGCCGAACCCACGACGACACCGTCGGCGACCTCGCAGACCGCGGCGGCCTGCTCGGGCGTGGAGACGCCGACACCCACGCAGACCGGCAGGTCGGTGTGACGGCGGACGCGCTCCACCACGTTCGCCGCTTCCCCGCCGAGATCCTGACGCTCCCCCGTGACGCTCATGCGGGACACCGCGTAGACGAACCCACGGGCCCGCGCGCAGAGCCGCGCCACCCGCTCTTCGGGGCTCGACGGCGCGACCAGCAAGACGGTGTCGACGCCCGCCGCGTCCGCCTCGACCGCCCAAGGATCGAGTTCTTCGAGGGAGAGATCCGGCACGATGGCGCCGCTCACGCCGGCCGTGACCAGGGAGCGGGCCATCCGCCGGTGGCCGGCCCGATACACGATGTTGTAATACGTCATCACCGCGATCGGGACGGGCGCCTCGGCCCGCGCGATGCCGTCGAGCACCGCCTGGGGCACGGTGCCCCGCTGCAGCGCGCGCAGCGCCGCCTCCTGAATCACCGGACCATCCATCATGGGGTCCGAAAAGGGGATGCCGACTTCCACCGCGTCCGCCCCCGCGGCCACGATGGCCGCCAGCGACTCACCCCAGTCGTCGGTCATGCCCCCCATGAGATAGGGAATGAGGAGCTTCCGGCCCTGGTCGCGCCTGGACCGCAGCTCCTTTTCGAGGTCAGGCACCGGTCGTCCGACGGAGGATCTCGCGCACCTGCGCCACGTCTTTGTCGCCGCGGCCCGACAGGGTGATCAGGACCGTCGAGCCCTGCGGCAGCGCATCCGTGCCGGCACTGCGTGCCACCCATGCCACCGCATGGGCCGATTCCAGCGCCGGGATGATGCCCTCGGTCTGGCTCAGCAGGCGGAACGCCTCGAGCACCTCGGCGTCATTCGCCATTGCATACTCAGCCCGCCCGATGGCGGCGAGGTGGGCGTGCTCGGGACCGAGCCCGGGATAGTCCAACCCGGCCGAAATCGACTCGGCCTCTTCGATCTGGCCCGCCTCGTCCTGCAGCAACCGCGAATGCATGCCGTGCAGGACCCCGGGAATGCCGTTCGTGATCGCTGCACCCCCGGCCGCCTCGACTCCGACGAGGCGCGTGTCCGTGTCGACGAAACCCGCAAAAGTCCCCGCCGCGTTCGAACCGCCCCCGATGCAGGCCACCACGACGTCGGGATCCGAGCCGTCCAAGAGGGTGCGACATTGTGTGTGCGCTTCCTCACCGATGACCCGTTGGAATTGCCGCACCATGTAAGGAAACGGATGGGGCCCCATCACGGACCCGATGCAGTAGTGCGTGGTCTCGACCGTGGCGACCCACTCCCGCATCGCCTCGTTGACGGCATCCTTGAGCGTGCGACTCCCCGAACTCACGGCGCGGACCTCCGCACCGAGCAGCTCCATGCGAAAGACGTTGAGTTCCTGTCGCTTCGTGTCCACCTCGCCCATGAACACGGTGCACTCGAGCCCGAACAGGGCGGCCGCGGTGGCGGACGCGACGCCGTGTTGACCAGCGCCGGTCTCGGCGATCATGCGGCTCTTGCCCATCCGCTTGGTCAGCAGAGCCTGACCGATCACGTTGTTCAGCTTGTGCGAGCCCGTGTGGGCAAGGTCCTCGCGTTTGAGCAGGACGCGGACACCGAGCTGCTCCGACAGTCGGGCGCACTCGGTCACGGGAGTCGGCCGGCCTCCGTAGTCCCGCAACAAAGCGCCGAGCTCGGCGTGAAACGCTGGGTCGTCCCACGCGTCGTCGAACCACTTTTCGAGCTCGAGGCACGCCGGCATCAGCGACTCGGGGACGAAGCGGCCACCGAACTCACCGAATCGTCCGTTCGGCCCGGGCCGGCTCATGCGGCTGGCCTCGCTCACCCATCCCTCCAGTCGTAGGGCTCCTCGGGCGTCTCGCCCTCCATGGGGTCGCGCGCCGCCACCTCGCTTTGGGCGAGCCGAGCGTTCGTGATGAAGTCGCGCACCAGCAGCGGGTCCTTGCGGCCCGGCGCCGACTCGACGCCGGTCGAGACGTCGACGCCACCGGGGCGCAGGTGGGCCACCGCCTGCGCCACGTTGTCGGGGCGCAAGCCTCCGGAGACAATCAGCCGGTGGTGATCCGCCACCCCCTCGGCCAGGCGCCAGTCGAAGACCTGGCCCGATCCCGGGTTGTCGCCGTCGACCATGAGGTAGTCCGCGCCGAACTCCTCGAAGCGGCTGATGGCGCGCTCGCCGGCGCGGAAGGCCTTGATCACCATGGGCACCCGGGCCCTGATCCACTGGGTGTCTTCGGCCGTTTCCTGACCGTGCAGCTGGGCCGCCCCGAGCCCCGCCATACGCACGGCTTCAACGACCCGTTGCGGCGCCTCGTTGCGAAATACCCCCACCGTCAGGACGTGCTCGGGCAGCCGCTTGACGATGTCGCCCGCGAGCTGGACCGCTACCTGACGGGGCGAAGGAGCAAAGATGAAGCCCACGGCGGACGCGCCAAGGCTGATCGAGAGCAACGCGTCGGCCTCCGACGTGATGCCGCAGATCTTGACGAACAGGTCCTCGCTCACGTCCTTACCGCGTTCCGACCGGGTGGCCGACGAGGCCTCGGAGTTGACCGGCCCTGTCGTCCGACCGGATCAGCATCTCGCCGACCAGCACGGCGTCGTAACCGGCTTCGGCCAGGCGCCGAGCGTCGTCGGCGTCGCGGATGCCCGACTCAGCCACGGCCAGCACGTCGGCCGGGATCTTGGCCGCCAACCCACACGCCCTCTCGTGGTCCACCTGGAAGGTCTTGAGGTCGCGCTGGTTGACGCCGACCATGTTCGAGCCCGCGGCGAGGGCGCGCACCAACTCGGCTTCGTCGTGAACCTCGACGAGCGCAGCCAGCCCGAGCTCGTCCGCCCGGGACGCGCAACGCCGAAGCGTGTCGTCGTCCAGTGCCGCCACGATGAGCAGCACGGCGTCCGCGCCCATGAGGCGGGCGTCCACAACGTCGGCTTCCTGGACCGTGAAGTCCTTCCGGAGCACGGGGAGGCCAGAGGCCTGGCTCGCCGCGGTCAGGTCGGCGCTCGATCCCCCGAAGTACAGCGTGTCGGTCAGAACGGACAGGCACGCGGCGCCGCCGGCCACGTATTCCTTGGCCAGGACGTCGGGCTGGAGCCCGGCGTCCAAGTCCCCCTTGGACGGCGAACGACGCTTGATCTCCGCGATGCAGGAGAGTCCCTCGCCGCGCAGGGCGGCACCAAAAGCCCTGGGCTGCGGCGTCGCCTGCGCCCGTTCCACCAGGTCACCAAGCACGCGACCGTCAGCGGCGGCGCGCACCCGATGGGAGGTCAGGATCTCCTCCAGATAGGTGGGCATAGCGCCTCAGCGTAGCGGCGCGTCATTTGGCCCAAAGCCCATGGTGGCCCTCAGGCGCAAGACCCGTAGGGGTCGAGGGGAGCATCCGATGCTCCGATCAGCGCCCACGAGTTCGATGCCTCGTTCATGTACGCGTCCGGGCACGGATCCGCGATCACGATGAGGCGCCGCACCCCGCACGGCGACGCCTGCGAGATGCAGGTTGTCATCGCCTGGTGCCCTTCGGCATTGCCGGGGCATTCGAAGGAGAACCCCGGAGCCGCATACGCACGGAGGTAAGCCAACGCGGGGGTACAGCCGGACGCCGTGGCCTCGCCGGCCGCAGGCAGTCCGCTCGCCTGGGTCACGAAGGTCTCCGCACGCGCACCTCCCACCCACGGCCGTGACGGCTGTGTCAAAGAGTGAACCGACGGAGGAGTGGCCGCGACCACGACAGAGGATCCGCCGGCACCGTTGTCCGGGGGTGCCAGCAAGGCGGTGGCCAGGGCACCGGACGCGCCGGCGGCGACACAGCACGCTGCCAGCACGCCCCCGATCCGCCGTCGCCGCATCTCGCGCCACCTCGCATCCGTCTCCGACGCGCCACCCGCCGGACCCACCCGCTCGCCCACCTTCGGGCGAACGTAGCAAACGCCACGCGGCGACGGCTCCAGCCAGCGCCAGCGAAGCAGGGAAGCCCAGTCCGCCCGCTCCGGGCGGCGGGGGTGACTCAGCTGCGAATTCGGGTCAGCAGCTTGTCGCGGCGCTGGCGCGCCTCGCGGCTCAGGTCGAACGACGGGGTCACGTCCGCAGCCGCAGCGGAGGCGGCGTCGCGCAGCATGTCCGCGATGCCCGAGTAGATGACCTCAACGGTGAAGTCGTCCAGGACGACGGCGGCCTTCTCGGTGCCGTCTTCGGAGAGATGGATGACTTTGACCATCAGTCGACCAGCGGGCGAGCCCGCGTGACATCGTCCCTGCGCTCGATGGCGACGCAGCCCCCGTCGCGGAAGATCCATCCGACCTCGCGCCACGGCTTCAGCTCGGGCAACGCCTCACCTGCTCCGGCACTCACCTCACGCTTCCCTTGCTCCGTGACCCCTGTCCCCATAACGGAAGCGTGGACCTCGGTCGTGTCATGTCCGGTGACGTCCGGTTGCGGTTGGGGTGCACCCCTCGCACGGTCAGCGGGCGAAGAGATGCCAGCCCAGCCACCCCCAGCCGAGGAGGAGCGGGACCCGGAGCCAGGGGTCTGTGGCCAGCCGCCTCAGCACCGCGGCGGGACGGACGATGAGGCGCCGTCCGGCCGGGGTGAGCGAGACGACCCACAGCGCAAGCGCGAGCGCGCCGAGAAGGGCCCACACCGCATAGCTCGGCGTCGAGCTCACGACGGCGCAACGCCTTGGCTCGTTGCACGTGACGCGGTCGGCGTGCCGGCGCGGACAATGGCGGTCCCGAGCCACAACCAGGCGATGCACGCGAGGGCCTTCAGCCCGTAGTTGTACCGGTCGAACGCGTCGGCCATCGAGCTCAGGGTCGGATGGGCGCTCCTGCTGCCGCGGACCAGGTACATGACGAGCTCCCACGCGACGATGAGGACGACCAGCACGACCCATCCGAGGTACGGGTGTGGCGGTCGTTCCTCCTCGGCGATCAGCGCACGGGTCGGGCGCGCCGGCCACCGCACGATCACCAAGACGACCACGACCGCGATGGCGAGTGCCGTGAGGATGTTGGCCGGCGAGCTGAACGGCACCGTGGCCGCGAGCCACAACGCGTACGCGATGAGGACCCAGAGGGCGACGGTCTGGAACACCGGCCACCCATTTATTCCGCGAGCGGCGCCGGGCACCGAACGAATCGACTCCGACTCCGACTCAGCCGGCGAGCGGCAGCAGCGCCACCTGAACTGGTCGCGACCCGCCGGTCCCATCCCCCGAGCGCACCCGGGCCGGGCCCGGCGCGTCGACGTTTCGATGCAGATAGCCGAGGCCGACCCAGGCCCCGACCTCCACGCTCCACGCGGCCGACGTCAGCGTGCCGACGACCTTGTCGTCGGCGGGGCCGTCACCGGCCGCGGCCTCGCCGGCGTGCAGCGTCATGCCCGGGAGCAGCGCGTCGGTCTCAGCGGAACCGGCCGGAGCCACGATTCCCACCAGGCGCCGTGGCACGTTGCCCCCGCGCGAATCGATCCGGGCCACGAGCTCCTGCCCCGTGTAGCACCCCTTGGTGAAGCTGACGGTACGCGCAACGAGGCCCGCCTCGTGCGGGATGGTCTTCGCCGTGAGCTCGGCACCCATGGCCGGCACGCCCGAGACGATGCGGCACGCCTCCACCGCGTCGGCCCCGCACGCCACGATGCCCGGCGGCAGATCGACGCTGTCCGGTCCGAGCACGACGTCGGGCGGTCCGAGCAGGTCGACCCCGCGCCAACCATTCCATTCGAAGGGCGGCGCCAGCACGCCTCGTTCGGCCAGGACCGTCAGCAAACCGCCCGCCACCTCGGCCACGCCGGCGCCCCGCAGTGACAGGCATCGCCAGTCCAGGACCGTCAGTTCGACCTTGGCGCGCAGCAAGAAGCGCCGTAGCCGCGCCACCACAGCATCGCCGTACCCGGCGTCCAAGTCGAGGGCGAAGCCCTGCCCGTCCGTCCGCGTCACCCGCAGCAGCGCAGAGAGCTTGCCATCGGGTTCGAGCAAGAGGGAGTCGGCCGACGCACCCACCGCCAGCGCCGTCACGTCCTGGCTCAGCTGACCCTGCAAATACGACTCGGCGTCGGGGCCGCGGACGGCCACCACGTCACGCGGGGAGCGAAACGCGCCCGCCCCGCCCCGCAACGCGACCGTGTCCGCTTCGAGCAGGTCCACCGAAGAGCTCACGGTGCCGGTGCCGATGGTGCCGGAGCCGATGGTGCCGACGACCGCCGCGCCGCGCCCATCCGCCGGGCCGCCGTGACCGCCACCAGCAGCGCCCCCGCCTTGTGCGCGCACTCTTCGTCCTCGGAAACTGGGTCGCTGTCCGCCACGATCCCGGCCCCGGCCTGCACGCTGGCGCGGCCGTCGGGCATGACCACCATGGTGCGGATGGCGATGGCGGTGTCGACGTTGCCGGAGAAATCGATGTACCCCACGACGCCGCCGTAGACGCCGCGCTTTGTCACCTCGAGCTCGTCGATGATCTCCATGGCCCGGACCTTGGGTGCCCCCGAGAGCGTCCCCGCCGGCAGGGTCGCCCGCAGGACGTCGATGGGCCCCTTGCCCTCGGCGAGTTCGCCCGACACCTGCGAGGTGATGTGCATGATGTGGCTGTAGCGCTCGATCGTCATCAATTCGTCGACCTTCTCGGTGCCGAAGCGCACGACCCGCCCGACGTCGTTGCGGGCCAGGTCCACCAGCATGATGTGCTCCGCCAGCTCCTTGGGGTCCTCGGCCAGTTCGCCCTCGAGCAGGCGGTCGTGCGCCTCGCTCTCGCCCCGCGGACGCGACCCGGCGATCGGGCGGGAGATGACGACGCCGTCGCGCAAGCGCACCATCGGCTCGGGCGACGCGCCCACCACCGTCACCTCGGGGAAGCGCAGGAAGTACAAGTACGGGCTCGGATTCAACAGACGCAGGGCCCGGTAGACGTCGAAGGGCTCGGCCTCCAGAGCAAAGTCGTAGCGCTGCGAGAGCACGACCTGGAAGATGTCGCCGGCGCGGATGTACTCCTTGGCCGCGTCGATGCAACTCATGTACTGCGAGGACGTCATCGTCCGCGCCGCATCGGCCTTCTCGAGCCCGGGCGGCGGCGCCGCCACCAATTCTCCGGCCGCAGGCCCACGCCCGGCACAGTCCGCCGCCAGCTCGCGCAGCCGCAGGCACGCCGTCTCGTACGCCACCCCGACGGCCTCGGCGTCGACCACGCCGTCGGGCGCGTCCGGCACCACCACGTTGTCGATGAGCACGATGCGTTGGCGCCAGTGGTCGAACGCGCAGAACTGCCCGATCACCACCAGCGCGGCGTCGGGCTGCCCGGTGTCGTCAAAAGGCGGGTCGGGCAGGCGCTCGACCTCGCGCACCACGTCGTAACCCAGAAAACCGACCAGGCCCCCATGGAGCGGCGGCAGCCCCGGCAGGGCCGGCGACTGGAACTGCGCCACCAGCGCCTCGACCGCGGCCAGGATCCCCGCGTCGGAGGCCTCGAGGCCGAGCTGCCCGGTCGTCTCGACGTGCCGGCCCCGCGCCGTCAGCGTCGCCAGCGGGCGGCGGCCGACGAACGAGTAGCGGCCCCACCGCTCGCCGCCCTCGACGGACTCGAGGAGAAAGCCGTTCCCCTCCCCGACCACGTTGGCGAAACAGGCGACCGGCGTCAACGTGTCGGCCACCACCTCGCACCAGACCGGGACGATGGCGTGCTCCTTCGCCAGCGCGGCGAACTCGGCCGCATCGGGCCGGAAGCCGAGTGCGAGTGCGGCCCCGGCGACCGAGCCCGAGCCGCCGTCGGGCGTCACGGCGCGGGCACCCCCGGGCCCGTGCCGATGGTGCGATAGAAGCAGGTTCGCTCGCCGGTGTGGCAGGCGCCGCGGCCGTGTTGATCGACCAACACGACCAGCGCATCGCCGTCACAGTCCATGCGCACCTCGCGCACGTACTGGCGGTCTCCCGACGTCTCACCCTTCTGCCAGTACTCCTGGCGGCTGCGGCTGTAGAACCACGACCGGCCCGTGGCCAGGGTGCGGCGCAACGCCTCGGCGTCCATGTAGGCGAGGGTGAGCACCGTGCCGTCGCTGGCGTCCTGCACGATCGCCGGCACCAGCCCGTCGGCGTCCTTGGCGAAGTCCATGGCCGCTACGAGGTCGGCGTCCACCGAGAGCGCCACCCCCTCGGGGGTCGAGGTCTGGCTCATAGATACAACCCCGTCCCGCTGTCGTTGCGCGGCGACGCGATGGCGTGGATGTCACGCTCGCGCAGAATCACGTACTCCTCGCCGTGCACCTCGACCTCGAAGCGGTCCTCGGGGTTGAAGAGCACGGTGTCGCCCACCTTCACGGTGCGGACGTGCGGCCCGACCGCCACCGCATCCGCCCAGGTGAGGCGGCGAGTGATCTGCGCCGTGGCCGGGATCAAGATCCCAGCCCGCGAGCGCCGCTCGCCGTCCGACGCCGAAATCTGCACCATCACCCGATCGAAGAGCACCGTGATGGGCTGCTTGTCCGCGGTCTTGGGCGCCGTGCTTTGCCGCCGCGGCACCTCGGCCGGCACATGCTCGGCGGCGGGCGCGGCCTTCTCCACCTTGTCGGCTTTCGCGGCCTTGGCCAGGCTCGTTCCGTTCTTGCTCGTCGACGTGGGCACCTAGGCACGGTACCGCACCAGGGCGGTATTCCAGGTCAGTGCGGTCGCACGGTCACGCCGTGTTCGGCCATGTACGCCTTCGCCTCGCCGATGGTGAACTGACGCCGGTGAAAGATCGACGCGGCCAGCACGGCGTCGGCACCGCCGTCGACGGCGCCGTCCACCAGGTCCTGCAGACGCCCGACGCCACCCGACGCCACCACCGGGATGTCGACCGCGTCGACGACGGCGCGCGTGAGCGCCAGGTCGAACCCGTCCTTGGTCCCGTCGCGGTCCATGGACGTGAGCAGGATCTCGCCGGCCCCGTTGCCCGCGCACTCGATAGCCCAGGCGATCACGTCGCGGCCCACTGGCGTCCGACCGCCGTGCGTGTACACCTCCCACCCGCGGCCACCCTCCCGCGCCCGCGCGTCGATCGCCACGACGGCACACTGGCCCCCGAACTCGTCCGCGATGTCACGCACCAGCTCCGGTCGTTCGACCGCGGCTGTATTCACCGCGATTTTGTCTGCGCCGGCCCGGAGGAGGCGGCGTGCATCCTCTGCCGCCCGGACCCCACCACCCACCGTCAAGGGAATGAACACCTGTTCCGCCGTGCGCGCCACGACCGAGACCATCGTCTCTCGCTCGTCCGACGATGCCGTGATGTCGAGGAAGGTGACCTCGTCCGCGCCCTCGGCGTCGTAACGCGCCGCGAGCTCCACCGGGTCGCCCTCGTCGGTCAGGTCGACGAACTGGACACCCTTGACGACGCGCCCGCCCGTGACGTCGAGGCAGGGGATCAGACGGACACTGCGCACGCTGCGATCCCCTCCTCCACGCTGAAGCGGCCCTCGACGAGCGCCTTGCCCACGATCGCCCCGGTGAGCCGGCGGCCGCCGGCCTCGAGTTTGGCCAGGTGGGACAGGTCCTGTGTCGTCCCGACGCCACCGGACGCCACGAGTGGCAACTCGGTCTGCTGCAACAGAGCGGCCAGACCCTCGACGTTGGGCCCTTCGAGCATCCCGTCGCGGGCGACCTCGGTCACCACGACCGCGCCGATCGGCTCGCCCGTCCAGAGCGCCAACATTTCGCCGACCGAGCGGCCGGACCCGGCCAGCCAGCCCTGCGCCTGCGCCTCGGCCACACCGTCGTCGCCGACGCGGTAGTCGAGGCCCACCGCGACCCGTCCGTGCCATCGACGTGCGCACCGCGCGGCGAGGCCGGGATCCTCGAGAGCGGCTGTGCCCAGCACCACCCGGGTCACGCCGGACTCGAGCAACTCCTCCGCCGCGTCCTCGGTGCGGATGCCGCCGCCCGTCTGCACCTGCACCGAGGACCGGGCGGCCAGCTCCACGATCTCCTTCAGGGCAGCGCGTTCGTGCGGGACGCCGGTGCGGGCCGCATCGAGGTCGACCACGTGGATCCAGCGCGCCCCGCCCTCGATGTAGCGCGCCGCGAGCTGGGCCGGGTCGCCGTACTGCTGCTCGCGCGCGAAGTCGCCCTGGGTCAAGCGGACGGCGGCGCCTCCTCGGAGGTCGATTGCGGGAAACAGGTCCATTCAGAGCGCCGCCGCCAGGTCGACGAAGTTCGCCAGCAGCCGCAGGCCCGTCGATCCGGACTTCTCCGGGTGAAACTGGGCGCCCCACAGGGTGCCGCGGCTGACCAGGGCGGCCACGGGTCCGCCGTAGTCGCACACGGCCGCCGTCTCCTCCCCGACCGGCGGGGCGAAGGAGTGCACGAAGTAGACCCATGGACGCGGGCCCAGGCCGCGTAGCGCGTCGGGCTCGCCTGCTTCCGGCCGGGCCACTTCGAGCTGGTTCCATTGCATCGGCGGGTGCTTGACACCGCGCGGCAAGGCGGTGACCTGAGCGTCGAACACACCGAGGCCCTCGGCCCCGGGCGACTCCACCGACCCCGCGTAGAGGAGCTGGAAGCCGACGCACACGCCGAAGAAGGGCACGCCGGCGGCAAGCGCCTTGCGAGCCGGCTCCTCGAGCCCGCTCGAGCGCAGCGCTCGCGCGCACGCGCCGAAGGCACCCACCCCGGGCAGCACAACCGCATCGGCGGCGTCGACATCGGCCGGATCGGTCACCAGTCGGGCCGCCGCACCGACGTGTTGCAGCGCCTTCTCGGCCGACCGGAGGTTGCCGATGCCGTAGTCGAGGACGGCGATCCGGGGAGCAGCCGTCACAGGCTGCCCTTGGTGGACGGGACGCCACCTCCCTCGACCCGCACCGCGTCGCGGAGACAGCGCGCCACTCCCTTGAAGCTCGCCTCCAGCATGTGGTGCGTGTTCTTGCCCTCCAGGCGCCGGATGTGCAGCGTCAGGTTCGCCGCGGTGGCGAAGGCGCGCCAGAACTCCTCGGCCAGTTGCGGGTCGAAGGGCGGGGTGCCGAGTCCGGGCGTGTCGGGCGCGAAGTCGAGCCCGTAGGCGAGGTAGGGACGGCCCGACAGGTCCAGCGCCACCTCGATGAGTGCCTCGTCGAGCGGCAGGAGCATGGACGCGAAGCGGCGGACGCCCGCCTTGTCCCCCAGCGCCTCGGCCAGGCAGGTGCCGAGCACGATGCCCACGTCTTCGACGGTGTGGTGCGCGTCGATGTGCAGGTCGCCTTGCGCCTGGACCGTCAGGTCGAAGGACGCGTGCTTGCCGAGCTGCTCGACCATGTGGTCGAAGAACGGCAGCCCGGTCGAGACTTCGGTCCGGCCCGCGCCGTCGAGATCCAAGGAGACGGCGATGGTCGTCTCCTTGGTGGCGCGGTCCCGGCGGGCGACACGTGATGCGGGTGCGGCGGTCACAGGCTCTCCTTCAGCGCGTGGAGGAAGCGCTCATTCTCCTCGGCCGTGCCGATGGTGACGCGGAGGCACCCCTTGAGGCCTTCCCAGCTGGCGCAGTTGCGGATCAGGACCGAGTGGGCGAGGAGGGAGCTCCAGACCTCGTCCGCATCGCGCTCGCGGGGTCGGAACAGGATGAAGTTGGCGTCGGACGGCCAGCTGTCCACCGGCAGATCGCCGAGGGCGGCCGCCACCCGGCCCCGCTCCTCGGTGATGCGGGCCACCCGCGCCTCCATTTCGGGCACGTGGCGCAGCGCGAGCAGACCGGCGACCTGCGTCTGAGCCGACAGGTGATACGGCAGCACCACCGCCTCGCATGCCGAGACCACCGCGGCGTCGGCGACCAGGTAGCCGAGGCGCGCCCCGGCCAGGGCCCACGTCTTGGAGAAGGTGCGCGTGACGACGAGGCCTGGTTGGGCCGGGCCGCGCAGGCGGAGGGCCGACCACGGTGAGAATTGCCCGTAGGCCTCGTCGACGACGACGAGTCCGGGTGCCGACTGGGCGACGGCCGCGACGGTCTCGGGTGGCTCGGCGCGACCGGTGGGGTTGTTGGGCGAGCAGAGGAACGTCACGTCGGGCCGCTGCGCTGCGATCAGGTTCTGTGCGTCGCTCGGGTCGATCAAGAAATCGTCGTCGCGCGACCCCTCGACGACCTCGGTGCCGGTGATGCGCGAAATGTGCGAGTGCAGCGCGTACGTCGGCTCGAAGAGCAGGGCGCGGCGGCCCGGGCCACCGAAGGCGAGCAGGAGGGACTGCAGCACCTCGTTGGAGCCGTTGGCGCAGAACACCTCGGCAGGCGACACGTCGTGGAGGTCGGCGACCGCCTGGCGTAGCTCGGTGGCGGGACGATCGGGATAGCGGTGGAAGGAGACCTCTTCGAGCGCGGCGAGCAGCTCGGCCCGCCACTCGTCGGGCGGGGCGAACGGTGACTCGTTCGTGTTCAGGCGCACCTCGGCCTCCACCTGCGCCGAGTGATAACCCTCGGCGAGCTGCAAATCGGGCCGGACCGGGGGCACGGCGCTCACGGTGCACCCGGCTCGTCGTCGTTGTCGTTGTCGTCGTCGTCGACCTCGAGGGCGGCCAGGCGGCGGCCCACCGAGTCGGCGTGCGCCGGCAGTCCCTCCGTCTCCGCCAAAACGACAACCTGGGGGCCCAAGGCGCGCAGGGCCTCGGGGGGGACCCGCACGGCGTGCACGTGCTTGCGGAAGTCGTCGGCGCGCAGCGCCGAGGCGAACCGCGCCGTGCGGTTGGTCGGCAGGACGTGATTCGGCCCGGCGATGTAGTCACCCATGCTGGCCGGAGACCAGTCGCCGAGGAACACGGCGCCGGCGCTCTGCACCAGATCGAGCAGCTCCGCCTCCTGGCCGGGCACCATGAGCTGTAGGTGCTCGGGCGCCACGGTGTTGGCGACGGCGAGCGCCTCCACCGGACCGTCGACGAGGCAGGCGATGCCGGCGGTGGCGAGCGTGGACTCGAGGTCGGCGCGCCGAGGCGAGGCGGCCACGATCCGCTCTACCTCGACCGACACCTCGTCGAGGAGCGCGGCGTCCCAGGTGACCAGCCAGGCCAGGCCGTCGGGGCCGTGCTCGGCCTGGACGACAAGGTCGATGGCTACGAATTCGGGGATGGCACCGGGCCCCGCGACCACGACGATCTCGGAGGGCCCGGCAAAGGCAGAGGCCACGCCCACCACACCCGACACCTGCCGCTTGGCCTCGGCGACGTAGGCATTGCCCGGACCGGCAACCACGTCGACCGCGGGCACGCTCTCGGTCCCGTAGGCCAGCGCACCAACGGCCTGCGCTCCGCCGATGCGGTACACCTCGTCCACGCCGGCGACCGCGGCAGCGCAGAGGGTGGCGTCGTCCACGTGGCCGTCGGAGGCCGGGGGCACACACAGGGCGATGGAGCCGACACCGGCGACCCGGGCGGGCGCGGCGCACATCAGCACCGTCGAGGGATAGCGGGCCCGGCCGCCGGGCGCGTAGAGGCCAGCCCGCTCGACGGGACGAGTCAGGTGACTGACGGTGATGCCGCCGTCGGTGTGGTCACCCGGCGGCGTGCCCTCGTGCGCGTGGTACGCCATGATCCGCGCAAAGGCGAGCTCGAGGGCTTCGCGGAGATCGGGGTCGACCCGCTCGGCGGCCTCTTTGATCTCCGACGACGGCACCCGGAGGCCGGTCGAGACGTCGACCCCGTCGAAGGCCGCCGTGCTGCGGATGACCGCGGCGTCGCCGTCGGCTCGGACCTCGGCCAGGATGCGCGCCACCGCATCGTGCACGTCGGCACCGGGCGCGTCGGGGCGCGGCAGGACCGCGTCGTACGGCGGCGGGGTGCCGCGGAGGTCCAGCACACGGAGGGGCATAAGGCCACAAGGCTACCGGGGTGCCCCGGCCGTCCTTCCCGAACGGGGACCGCCCGGGGGCGCTCGATTAAGCCGGCGTGCGGCCGAGCGCCTCGGTGAACGTGGTCACGACGTGCTGGACGGCGATCTCGTTGCGGCCGATGACCATGTGGTCGTGCTGACCTCGCCGGGCCGCCTCCCCGCAGCCGCGCAGCACCGCGCAGTCCTCGTCGCGCACTGCGGCGTGTACCGCCTCGTAGAGATCGGCGTACCCCGCCTGGACGGCGTCGTTGGGAGCCGGCTCGGTGGCCATCCAGCCGTGGCGCACGACGCAGTGACCGGTGTCAGTCGGATCGGCGGTCGGGAGGATGTCGATGATCTCCGTGCCGACCGAACTCATGGCCAAGGTGAGGTTCGGGAAGATCCAGTAGATGAAGGCCATGGTGGCGAGCGGGTCCACGGCGGGGTCGTGGCGCGCCCGCTCGATCCATGGGCAGGGGAAGCCGAGGCGGTGATGCCGGCCGAAGCGGTCGTAGATCGCAGTGTTGGGGAGTGTGTTTTGGCCGACGATGCTGTTCGCGTGGACGTAAGGGAAGTGGTAGTTCTCGGCGAACGCCTCGATGGCGGCCTTCCAATTGACGTCGGCGCGGATTTCGCGTTCGGTGAGGTATTCGGAGGTTCCGAGGCCCCAGGCGGCGAGCTCATCGTCGAGCGGACCGAGGTGGGTGGCGACGTCGATCGGCTCGCCGACCGTGAGGACGGACCAGACGAAGCCGTGGCGCTCTTCGGTGGGGAGCGCGACAAGGCCGTAGTCCTCGCGCGCGAGGACGTCGAAGCCCTCTTGGCCGGGGATTCCGACGAGGCGGCCGGCGCTGTCGTAGGACCAGGCGTGGTACGGGCAAGTGTGGCGGCGGGCGTTGCCGCATGGCGCGGTGGCGGGTTTGCCGCCGCGGTGGCGGCAGTAGTTGAGAAGGGCGTGCGCTTCGCCCTGGGCGTCGCGGGTCAGGAGCACGGAGGTGCCGAGGACGTCGCGGACGACGAAGTCGTGGGGCTTGGCCAGCTGCGCGCTCGGGGCGAGGGCGAGGGGGGTGTGGCGGAGGAGTCGTCGTTCTCGGTCGGCGACGCCGGGGTCGCGGTAGTAGGTGAGGGGAACGGTGAGGATGCTGTCCGCCATGTCCGTGGTGTGGGCGTCGACGAGGGCGAGGGCGCGGTGGACGTGTTCGGGGCCGACCGGTCGGGTACGGGGCGGTGGTGGGGGCGGAGCGTCTGTCGTCGTCTTGGTGGTCTCCCCTGCCGCCATGGCTAGGGAGCCTAGCGATGAGGGGTGATGGCGCCGGGGGCTTGGGTGCGGTGCCGGGGCTGGAGTTGGGCCATCATCGAGGCATGTCGAGTGCCGCCGAGATCTCCTCCTTGTCCTCCACGCTCGAGGAGCTCCACGTCCGGGTCACGGCGATGGCCGAGGGTGCGCTCGCCCGGGGGGACGAGGACATGGCGCACGAGCTGATTGCGGTGGAGCGTTCGCTGGGGGGCGCGCTGCGGCGCCTCCGGCGCTTCGGCCAGGGCTCGGCTCGGCGCTGAGCTGGGCCGCCGGGCCGGTTGCGGCCGAACGGCTCAGACCGCGTAGAGCACGAGTTCGTGACCGAGGAGCGACGACGCCGCTCGGAGCACCGGTTGACGCTGCGCCACGACTGCGCAGTTCCGGCGTTCGGCCAACTCGATCACGGCCATCGTGCTGAGATCCGAGGTATCACAACGCGCGGCCAACTCGCCCGAACGCCGGGCCGCGTCGCCGACGAAGGGCTCCACCTCGGTCCCGTCGAGGAGCTCCGCGATGCGGTCGTTCCGAGCTTCGGTGCGGTAGCCCTCCGCCACCGTCACGGCCGGCACGAGCGGCACTATCCCATTGGCCAGGGCGGCCCGGTGCAGCGCCCACATCATGCGATCACCCCTCGCTGCGGCGTGAAGAGCGCCCAACCCGTAGACCAGCCCCTCGCGGCGGCTGCTGGTCACCGGCGCCGGACACGCGAGGCCACGCCGGACACACCGGAACGAAGCCGGGCCAACAGCGCCTCGCCGGCGGCCAACTCCTCGGCGCTCAGCGAACCCGTCTCACCCTCCCAGGCCGCCACGCCGCGCAGGCCCTGGCGCACGCGGAGCTGGCGCTCGGCCGCCGTCGACAGCCAGGCGCTGAAAGAGACCCCATCTTGCTTGGCCGCCTCTTCAACGGAAGAGGCCACCGTGTCGTCCAGGGAAACCGAACGCTTGGTGACCATGGATCGAGGGTAACACCTGGAGTAGTACCAGCGCCCTTGCTCGCACCTGGCCCCAGAAGCACCAATGCCGGCCCGAGGGCCGGCATTGGTGGAGCCGGCCGGGAGGCGGATCCCAGCAGCGGCTCATTTGGAACCAGGTGGCGGGAACCGGTTCCAGCACCTAATGGTAGCGGGACGTGTTGGGGTTTACAGCACGGGAAACGGCAATTGCGGCAAAAGGGGCCAAAAGGCCTATCCCGCTTTGGTCAGCGCACAAAGGGACAGAAATCGCGCATGACGCAGACCTCGCAACGCGGTTTTCTGGCCACGCAGATGGCCCTCCCGTGAAGAATCATGCGCAAGCTGAACACGCCGCGTTCGGCCGGGGGGATGAACGAATTCAGCTCGTGCTCAACTTTTACCGCGTCCCGCCGCTCGGTCGGGGTGAGACGCTCGGTGAGGCCAAGTCGCTCGCTGCAGCGGAGCACGTGGGTATCGACGGGGAGTCCGGGCAACCCGAAGGCCACACTTCGAACGACGTTGCCGGTCTTGCGGCCGACGCCGGGCAGCGTGACCAGGTCCTCGAGTGCGGAGGGCACCTCGCCACCGAAGCGCTCGACCACAGCGGCCGACATCCCGATGAGGCTCTTGGTCTTGGAGCGGAAGAAGCCGGTGGAGCGGACGAGCTCCTCGACGTCCTCGGGGTTGGCCGTCGCCAACGCCTCAGGGTCGTGGTACTTCTTGAAAAGGGCCGGGGTGACCATGTTGACCCGCTGGTCGGTGCTCTGGGCTGAGAGAATCGTCGCCGCGAGAAGCTGGAACGCGTTCTCGTGGTCGAGCGCGCACAGCTCCTTGGCCGTCCCCGGGTAGAGGTCGGCCAACCGCTCCATCACGAGTTTGGCCCTCCCCTTCGGTGTCCTCGGCCTCGCCACCGGCTCAACGTACCGGGTACCGGGTTACGTTGGCCCATATGGAGGTGGTGGAGCTGAGCCAGATCGACGACGCGCGCCGCCAGGCCCTGATCGCCTTGCTGCAGCGGGCCGAATCGGCCGACGACTACCCGCCTCTCCCCGAACCCCAGTACCACGCAGTGGTCGACGATGGCGGCGCCGGGGAGGTGCACGACGGACTGGTCGTACTGGCCGAGGGCGAGGGGGGCTTGGCCGGCTTCGGCCTCCTCTCTCCGGCCCGGGACGGATCCACCGCAATCCACCTCGTGATCGATCCGGCGCGGCGAGACAGTGCGCTCGCCCGCGAGCTCGCGGCTGCGGCGGTTGTCAGCGCCACCGAGCAGGGCGATCGTCCGCTCCATCTCTGGGCGATGCATGCCGGGCCGGCCGACGACGACCTGGCGCGCCGCCACGGCTTCGAGCCCGAGCGCGACGTGGTGCAGATGCGGGTGCCGCTGCCCTTGGCCGACGACGTGCAGCGAGCGACCCGGCCCGTTGTCACGCGTCCGTTCGTACCGGGCCAAGACGACGAGGCGTGGCTCCGCGTCAACAACCGCGCCTTCGCGTCGCACCCCGAGCAGGGGTCGTGGACGCTGGAGCAGCTCCACGAGCGGCTCGCGGCCGACTGGGTCGAACTCGAGGGCTTCCTCGTGGCCGACGACCCCGACGGCGACGGCCTCATCGGGTTCTGCTGGACCAAGATCCACCGCGGGCGCACGCCGGTGCTCGGTGAGATCTACGTCATCGGCGTCGACCCGGCCCACCACGGGGACGGCTTGGGGCGGGCGCTCACCGTCGCCGGGCTGGCCTCGCTGGCCGAGCGCGGCGTCCGGGTCGGAATGCTCTACACCGACGCCGACAACGAGGCTGCGGTGGCGCTCTACGAGCGTCTGGGCTTCACGGTCGACCACGTCGACCGCTCGTACCGGCGCGCCGCCGTCGGCTAGCTGATCCCTGTCCCGATCGCCCGCCCGACCCCATAGGTCACGCCGGCGGCGACGACTGTCACGGCGAGCTGCCGCAGCGCGGAGGCGACTGCCGGCCGCTCAGTGAACCTCGCCAACACCACACCCACGACGAGCGCGGCCAACGCGCCCAGCACGACCGACGCGACGATGGCCGCCGTCCCCGAGCCGATCAGCCACGGGAACAACGGGATGAAGGCGCCGAGCGCGAACGTGAAGAACGACGCCGCCGCGGCCTGCCACGGCGAACCGAGCCGCCCGACGGAAATGCCGAGCTCTTCGCGGGCGTGGGTCTCGAGGGCCAAGTCCGGGTTCTGCATTACCTCGTTCACCATGTCCTCGGCCACTACGGGGTCGATGCCGCGGCGCACGTACATGCCGTGCAGCTCCGCCGCCTCACCCTTGGGGTGACGCTCGAGGGCACGGCGCTCGACATCGAGCTCGCGCTCCATGAGTTCGCGCTGCGCGGTCATGGAGAGGTACTCGCCGGCCGCCATGGAGAAAGACCCGGCGATCAGGCCCGCGATGCCGGCCAGCCGCACGATCGACCCCCCGGGGCTGGCGCCGGCGATGCCGAGGACCAAGGAGACGTTCGAGACGAGGCCGTCGCTCACCCCGAAGACGGCGGCCCTGGCACTGCCTCCACCGAGGTCTCGATGGTGATGCGGCGGGAGGTGCTCGTGCTCGTGAGGGACGGCCACGGCGTCAGCGTAGTGAGGCTCCCCTACGCGGGTAGCGTGCCCAACCGGAATCGAACCTTGACCAGCGAGGAGCGCAGCATGACCACCACCGTCGACGGCGTCGACGCCTTTCACAAGCGTGTCGGCGAGGACCTCGGACACTCCGAATGGCAGACCATCACCCAGGAGCGGGTGAACCTCTTCGCCGATGCCACCGACGACCACCAGTGGATCCACGTCGACCCGGAGCGAGCCAAGAGCGGCCCCTTCGGTGTCGCCATCGCGCACGGGTACCTGACCCTGTCGCTGGCGCCGGTGCTGCTCAACAAGATCATTCGCGTCGACAACATGAAGTTCGGCGTCAATTACGGCTGTAACAAGGTCCGCTTCCCCTCGCCGGTTCCCGTCGGCTCCGAGCTGCGGATGGGCGTGACGGTGGCTGCGGTCGACGATGTCGAGGGCGGCGTGCAGGTCACCTACGACATGGTCATGGAAGTCAAAGACGCGCCGAAACCGGCCTGTGTCGCCCAAGTGGTCTACCGCTACTACCGCTAGCGTCGCCCTCCCCCACCTCCATGGCGCATCGCCCCCCGACGGGACCCGCTCCCAGTCCCGGGCCAGCGGCTGCGGCTGCGGCTGCGTCGGGAACGTCGGTGCTGCCCTCGCGCGAGGAGAAAACGGCGCGCGTGCGTGCCATGTTCGACACCATCGCACCGCGCTACGACCTGGTGAACCGGCTGATGACGTTCGGCCTCGACCAGCGCTGGCGCCGCAAGACCGTGGAGGCGCTCGCGTTGCCCGAGGGCGCGCGCATTCTGGACCTGGCTTGCGGAACCGGTGACCTGTCCCGGGCGGCGGCGCGCCGCACCTACACGGTCATCGGGACCGACCTGAGCGCAGGCATGCTGGCGGCCAACCGCGCCGGCGTTCCGCTCGTCGAGTCCGACGGCAGCCAACTCCCCTTCGTCGACGGAGCGTTCGACGGGCTCGTCTGCGGCTACGCGCTCCGCAACTTCACCGACCTCGGTGCAACGCTGACGGAGTCGGCCCGGGTGCTGCGCCCAGGTGGACGGCTCGGCATCCTCGAAGTCGACGCCCCGACGTCGGGCCTCTGGCGGGCCGGCTTCGACCTCTGGTTCAACAAGGCGGTGCCCGTCCTGGGCGGCGCGCTCTCCGACCGGACGGCCTATCGGTATCTGCCCGAGTCGGTCGCCTACCTGCCGCAGAAGCCCGCCTTGCGCCAGATGCTGCTCGACGCCGGCCTCTCTACCGTCGGCATCCGGCCGCTCGCCGGCGGCCTCAGCCAACTCATCCTGGCGACGCGGGTGGGAGCGTCGGCACCGGAACGGTGAGCGCGACGGCCGGCGGGCTCCACGCTCGGACAGTGCCCATCGACTACGGGCCCGACGCGCTGCAGTTCGACGGCAGCCCCACCGTCCTCTTCGACCGGCCGGGGCTGACCCTGGTGGGCTGGGGCACCTCGCAGTTGGTCGAGGCCCGGGACGCGCACGAGGCGCTCAACGCCATCCCGTGCGACGACGCGGTCGGCGGCCCCGGCTCGGGTGTCGTTGCGATCGGCGCGCTCCCCTTCACCGACGCCATGGCCGGCCTCCTCGTGATCCCGCGCTTCACCATGGGCATCGCCAGCGACGCCGGTGGCGTCACGCGGCGCTGGGTGACCGCCGTCGGCCCGGCCGACGAACCGCTGCCCGATACGAACGAGCTGTTCGACGCCGTCATCTGGCAGTACGGGACCGCGCCCGAGGCGGCGGATCAGGGGGCACAGGTCACGGTCCGCGCCGTCGCCACCGCGCTCGACAGTGCGGGCTACCGCGTCCAGGTGGCCCGGGCGGTGGAGAAGATGCGGGCGCCCGGCGCCCGGTTGCACAAGGTCGTGCTGTCTCGGCCCCTGACGGTCGAGCTGGCGGGCGTGCTCCCGCTCACGCCGGTCCTGCGACGCCTGCGCGCCGCAGAGCCCACCTGCACCGTCTTCGCCATGCCCACCCCGGACGGCACGTTCTTCGGCGCGTCGCCCGAGCTCCTGGTGGCTCGGCACGACCGGCGGGTCACCTGTCACCCGCTGGCCGGCACCGTCGCCCGGGGCACGACAGCCCGCAACGACGCCGATGCGCAGGGGCGCTTGGCCGGATCGGAGAAGGAGCACGCCGAGCACCGCTACGTGGTCGAGGCCATCGCGGACATGCTGACGCCCTTCTGCGACGAGCTCGACGTCCCCAAAGAGCCGTCCCTCGTGGCGTTCCGCTCGGTGGCTCACCTCGGCACGCGCATCGTCGGCCGGCTGACCTCGCCCGTCGCGACGGCAATCGCGCTGCTCGAGTCCCTCCATCCGACGCCGGCGGTGGGCGGCACGCCCCGCGCCGACGCGCTGGCGGCCATCGCAGAAGGAGAACCCGATGACCGTGGCTACTGGGCCGGGCCTGTCGGTTGGGCCGATTCCCGCGGCGACGGCGAGTGGATGATCGGCATCCGCAGTGCGCTGCTCAACGCGGTCGCTGCCGACCCGGCCGACGCCGACGCTGACACCGACGCCTCCGCCCCCACCCCGGTGCTCAGCCTGCGGGCCGGCTCGGGCATCGTCGCCGACTCCGACCCCGAGGCCGAGGCCGCGGAGACCAACGTCAAGCTGGCCACCGTGCTCGACACGGTGATCCCCGGGACGTCAGTGGAGCTGCGGTGACGCGGAAGGCACCGACGGTCCCACCGATGGCGTAACCGGCACCGACGGTCGAGCCGTGGCCGCCGCCACATGCGTGGCCGCCAGCGGGACCTTGACGCGCAGCGTCGCACCGGCCGCACCGGCCGCACCACCCGCACCGCCGGCACCGCCACCCCCGCCAGCAACGACCTCCGCCGACCCCCCCAGCGCCTCCGCAATCGCCCGCACAATGGCCAGCCCGAGCCCCGTCCCCCCACCCGTACGGGAGCGGTCAGCCTGGTAGAAGCGGTCGAAGACGCGCCCAGCCTCAGCAACAGGGATCCCCGGCCCGTTGTCCGCCACCTCGATATACCCCATCCCCTCCACCTCGACCACCCCGGTCGACACCCGCACCGTGGTCCCCGCCGGCGTGTGCGCCAAAGCGTTGCGCACCAGGTTGTGCGCCACCTGCGCCAGGCGCTCGTCGTCGCCCAGGACGACCACCGCACCCCCCGGCGACAACACCAACGAATGGTCGTGCGGCACCGCGTTCGAGTCCCCCACGGCGTCGGCGCAGATGCGGTGCAGGTCGACCGGCTCGGCCCGCAACGGCCGGCCCCGGTCGAGCTCGGCCAGCAGCAACAGGTCCTCGACCAGGCCGCCCATCCGAGTCGCCTCTTCCTCAATCCGGTTCAACGCCTTCGAACGGCCCGCATGGTCGGCGAACCCGCCCCGGCTCAACAGCTCGGCGTAACCCCGGATCGACGTCAGCGGCGTCCGCAGCTCGTGCGAGGCGTCCGCCACGAACTGGCGCAACCGCTCCTCGGAGGCCGACTTCTCGGTGAACGCGACCTCAATCTGACCCAGCATCTCGTTCAGCGCCGAGCCCAGCCGGCCCACCTCGGTGCCCGGGCGGCCCTCGGGCACGCGCCGGCTCAAGTCCCCCGACGCGATGGCATCAGCTGTCCCCGCCATCTGGCGCAACGGCCGCAGGCCCCGCCGCACCACCACGAGCACCAGGGCACCCATGGCCAACAGGACGGCCAGGCTGGCGAGGATTTCGACCTTGCGTAGGGAGTTGAGCGTGTCGTTCGTCGGGTTCAGCGACAACGACGTGATCAGGGTCCCCTGCGGGACGGTGACCGCGATCGTGCGGTACTGGCCGTCGGGGTCACCGGTCGACCCCAGCACCACGGCGTTGGGGTCGGGGACGAACGTCCCCGCGTAGCGCCCGGCGTGCACGCCCCGGCGCCGGTAGATGTCCGGCACCTGCTGCACCGGGATGCCCTTGGTCAGAATCGGGGCGGGGTCTGGATGCGCCGCCGAGCCCGACGGGCGCTGCACGACCACTTGGCCCTGGCGGTTGATCACCGTCACGTACACGTCCATCGACACCCGCCGGGACAACGCCGCCACGCTCAACGGCGTCTGGTGCGTCGACGAGAAGGTCAGATAGTTGAAGGCCAGGCCCTCGTCCTGGGCCAGCGACGAGTCGGTCCGGCCGTACAGGAACGAGCGAACCGAGGCGTAGGTCACGAGGTCGGCGACCACGAGCCCGATCACCAGCAGCAGCGCCACGACGGCGACGAGCCGCTTTTGGAGGCTCATCCTTCCCGCGGCAACCGCAGGGTGTAGCCGACGCGCCGGATGGTGTGGATCAGTGGCGGGTCACGGTCGTCGACCTTCTTGCGCAGGTAGCTGATGTAGGTCTCGACGATATTGGGATCGCCCCGGAACTCGAAGCCCCAGACGTTGTCCAGCAGCTCGGACTTCGAAATGACCCGGCGGGCATTCTCCAGCAGGTACCGCAACAGGTTGAACTCGGTCGCCGTCAGTTCGATCGATTGTTCGTTGCGCCACACCTCGTGGGTGTCGAAGTTCATCGTCAGGTCGGCGAAGCCCAGGATCGATGTGTCCGCCGCCGCCACCTCGCCCGCCCGCCGCAGGATGGCGCCGATCCTCGCCATCAGCTCCTCAATGCTGAAGGGCTTGGTGACGTAGTCGTCGCCCATGCTAAGGCCCTCGACCTTGTCCTGCGTGGTGTCCCGGGCGGTCAAGAACACAATGGGCATCTGCTCGCCCTGGTTGCGCAGCCGCCGGCAGACCTCGTTGCCGTCGAAGTCCGGCAGCATGACGTCGAGCATGATCAGGTGGGGACGGAAGGCCCGCACCTGCTCGAGCGCCTCCGCCCCCGTGGCGGCCACCCCCACTTGATACCCCTCGAACGTCAGCGCGGCCGACAACAGGTCCGCGATGTTCGGCTCGTCGTCGACGACGAGGATCCGCGCCGCCGGCGCCTCGACCGTCACTGCACCCTCGCCTCGACGCTGCGCCCGCTGTGCACCGTGTTACCTCACCTTCATTTGGTCCGACTCTGGTCCCGAGCCCGCGTAGGTCGGCGCTGTGCCGTCGCTCGACTCGTTGGCCGCGCCCCCAACGCCCCCAACGCCCCCGCCCCCACCAGAACCAGCGCCCCCTCGACGCCCCAGCCGCCGCACCGCCCCCACCAGGCGCCCCAGCCCCCACCACGTCACCAAAGCCAGCGCCTCGACCACGATGAACGACGACATCTTCGACTCGCCCGCCGCCCGATCCACAAAACTGATCGGCACCTCGGTAATCGACGCTCCGTGCTGCTTGGAGCGATACGTCATCTCGATTTGGAACCCGTACCCCTCAGCGCGCACCCGCTCGAGATCCAACCGCCGCAGGATCGACGCCGAGTAGCAGCGGAACCCCGCGGTCGAGTCCTGCACCCCGAGCCCCAGCACCGACGAGGCGTACAGGTTGCCGCCCTTCGACAGCAGGTGGCGGTGCCAGGCCCAGTTCGGGATCGACCCGCCCTCCACATACCTGGACCCGATCGACACCTCGTACCCCTCGGCCAGCGGCGCCACCAAGGACGGCAAGGCGGCCGGGTCGTGCGAGAAGTCGGCGTCGATCTCGATGAAGGCGTCGTAGCCCCGCTCGAGGCCCCACCCGAAGCCGGCCCGGTACGCGCTCCCGAGCCCGGACTTCTCGCTCCGTCGCAACAGGTGCAGGTCCCGGTACCGCGCCACCGCCGCCTCGACCAGCTCGGCCGTCCCGTCGGGGCTGCCGTCGTCGACCACGAGGACGCCCGCCTCGGGCAGGCACTCGCTGATGCGTTGCAGCATCCGCTCGATGTTCTCCGACTCGTTGTACGTCGGAATGACCACCAGCGGCCGCATGAATGGACATTCTAGGGGAGCCGACCGCGCCGCCTCCTGCGGGCATCGACCCGGCGGCCGGCCCCGTTCCGCCCCCCGACCAGGCCTTCCGCGCCCCGCCCTCCACCCGCCGCTTCCCGTTCCATGTCTGAGGAACTTCTTCGGCCGCTCAGCCACCGCCACTGGGGCCAACTTCCCCACCGAGGTAATGGGAGGCAGAGGATGCCCCCGGCCTATCCAGTCCAAGGTCGCCGTGGCCAACGCCGAGCCCCATGTCCCAAGGGCCCGGTTGCCAAATGGGAAATCTTGACGCCGCCTCCGCATGTTCGCTGCCGGCAATGAAATAGTGCTCTCGGACTTCGCCCAACCAGCCCTTGTGGTGCCAGCGGACGCGGGGACAAACGGACCGAGGGATACGTGGGCTTGAGGAAGGTCCCACAGGCATGGCGATGCCCCCGGTTTTGGCCGGGGGCATCGCCGTCCTCTTGGGTTGGTTGGCGTCAGGTGTGATTGTTCGGGCAGCGTCAGGCGTCTCGGTGTGCCACCCGAAGCGATGCCGCAACCAAGGCGATGCCTGCATAGACGCCGAGGACGATGATGGCGATACCGGGCCTCAGGAGGCCAGCCGACCAATGGACTGTGACCGCGGCCTCGAATGCGGTTCCGGGTAGGTACTGACGGAGCCCGGCTGGGAGGAACTGACCGAGCATGGCTCCTCCCACGATGACCAGCACCAATGCTGTGGTTGCCCCTGCAGTGTGTCGGATGAGGCCGCCGAGACCGACCCCGATGATGGCGACGAGGCTCACCGCCAGTGCAGCGAAGATCAAAGCTTGGAGAACGCCGGGCGACCCGAAGGTCGCTTGGAGGTGCTTGCCGACGAAGACCCGCTGACCGACTTCGAAACTGACGACGGCAGCGAACAACGCCACCGGGAAGGCGAATGCGGCGGTGACCGCAGCCTTGGCCGTCAGCACCAGGCGTCGGGTGGGCGTGGCGGTAAAGGTGGACCGGATCATCCCCGTCGAGTATTCGGCCGTCACCGTCCGTACGGCGAGCGCCCCGAGCAGCACAGCGCCGACCAAGAAGAATCCCCCCAGCGAGCAGGCCGTGGGGTCGAACGCGCTCCGCTGCTGGGCGCTCATGCTCGCCCACTGACCGGCCTGGGAGACACAGAGGACGGCACCCAAGGCGATGGATATGACGACGGCCGTGACGGCCGTCCGCCAGGTGGAGGACAGCGTGCGAAGCTTTGTCCACTCCGACTTGAGGATCCTGCTGATTGCCCCGGTGCGCACCGGCGAGCCCGGGGCGGTGAAGCGAGTTGCATCGATGGTGTGAGTTGCAGTGCTCATGTCAGATTCCTTTGCTCGAGCCGGCCAACTGGCCGGCGTGGTAGTCGGTTTGGTCTTTGGTCAAGTCGAAGTAGGCGTCCTCGAGCGTCGACCCGAGCGGGGCGAGCTCCATGAGGGTGATGCCGTGGGCGGAGGCCGTTGCGCCGATGTCAGCGGAGTCGAGCCCGGAGACGACCATGCCGCCGTCGAGTCCACATTCGATCAGTGCGCCTCGAAGCGTGAGAGCCTCGGCCAAGTCAGTCTGCTGGAGGCTCCGGACGCGGACGCTCGGGGCCGTGTGCCGGTTGATGAACTCATCGGTGGTGGCGTCGGCGATGATCCGTCCCCTGCCGATGACGAGGAGGTGATCGGCTGTCTGGGCCATTTCGCTCATGAGATGGCTCGAGAGGAACACCGTGCGACCCTCCGACGCCAACGACTTCATCAGGTTGCGGATCCAGAGGATTCCCTCGGGGTCGAGGCCGTTGATCGGCTCGTCGAACAGCAGCGTCTCAGGGTCACCGAGCAGAGCGGCAGCGATGCCGAGCCGCTGGTTCATGCCAAGCGAGAAGCTCCCAACTCGCTTTCCCGCCACATCGCTCAGTCCCACGATGTCGAGCACTTCGCCCACCCGGCGGCGGGCGATGCCGTTGCTGTCGGCCAGCCACATGAGGTGGTTGGCCGCGCTCCGGCCGCCGACGATGGCACGCGGGTCGAGGAGCGCCCCGACCGACCTGAGAGGGTTACTCAGCTGGTGATAGGGCCTGCCGTCCACGGCGACTTCACCAGAAGTGGCGGCGTCCAGGCCAAGAATCATGCGCATGGTGGTCGACTTCCCCGCGCCGTTGGGGCCGAGGAAGCCGGTTACCTGCCCGGGCTTGACGGTGAAGGACACGTCATTGACCGCAACGGTCTTGCCGTAGCGCTTGGTCAGGTGTTTCGCCTCAATCATGATGTTTCCTTTCGTCGGTGTTCTTGGTACGAGAGCAGCCTGCGCTCGAGGCCTGAGGTGGGACTGTCGTGACGCTGAGGTCGCAAATCAGGTCACCCAGGGGTCCGGCGACGACGAAGCGAAGGTCGTACGGTGAAGGGGTGGAAGTCAGGTTTTTCGGCGAATTTGAGGTGGTGGAGAGCGGCGAGGTGGTGCCGGTCCGCGGTGCCAAACAGCGGGCCCTGCTGGCCTTGTTGGCGTTGCATCGGGGACAGCCGATCGGGGCCGAACGGCTGATCGATGCGTTGTGGCAGGACGGACAGTCGGCGAATCCGGCCAACGCCCTACAGGCACAAATCGGCCAGCTCCGCCGTACCCTCGGCGCGACGACGATCCTCACGACGGAAGCGGGGTACGCCTTGGCCATTGCTCCCGGCGACATCGATGCGGTTCGCTTCGGAGACCTGGTGGCCGAGGGTCGGCGCCTTTCCGACGAGGGTGATGTCGAGTCGGCGTCCGTTGCGCTGGGTGAAGCACTCCGGCTCAGGAGGGGCGAGCCGCTGGCCGAGTTCGCCTATGCCGGCTTCGCCGATGTCGAGCGGGCGCATCTCGACGAGCTGACCGTCCTGGCGTTCGAGGCCCGGATTGGAACGGACTTGTCTCTGGGCCGCCACGGGGAGGTCATCGGCGAGTTGGAGACCCTCTGCCGCGAACACCCACTTCGTGAGCGCCTCTGGGAGCTGCTCATCATCGCCCTCTACCGAGATGGACGTCAGGCTGAGGCCTTGCGGGCCTACACCGAGATCCGGGACCGCTTGGTGGACGAGTTGGGCATCGATCCGAGCGCGGCCCTACGAGAGCTCGAGGCTCGCGTCCTGGACCAGGACCCGACGCTTGCCGTAACCGTTCCGACCCGTCTCCGGTTGTCTGCCGCACCGACGGTAGCGGGGAACCTGCGGGAGCAGTTGACCAGCTTTGTGGGGCGCAATGCCGAGCTGGCACAGCTCAGCGAGACGGTACGCACCCGCCGACTCGTGACACTGGTCGGCCCTGGTGGAGTCGGCAAGACCCGACTGGCGGTCGAGGTGGCCACCTCACTGCGCGAAGAGTACCGAGACGGCGCCTGGCTGGTCGAGTTGGCCGGCGTCACCGAACCCGAAGGGGTTGCGCCGGCCGTGGCGGGCGCTCTTGGGGCCGCTGCATCCGCGCTGGGAAGCATCCATCCGCCGGGATCATCGGTAGATCTCATCTGCCGCCACCTCTCCGGGCGATCTCTCATCGTCGTTCTCGACAATTGTGAGCACGTGGTCGACCGAGCGGCCGGACTGGCTAAGAGCCTGGTCGGCGAGCTCCCTGGCCTCCGACTCATCGCAACGAGCCGTGAGCCGCTCGGCGTTCCCGGCGAGATTGTGGTGCCGGTGGCTGGCCTGGCCGAACGAGCCGCCATGGAACTGTTCGCCGATCGGGCTCGGGCGGTGCAGCCTGGTTTCAGCGCCGAAGGGCAAGCTGGCCAGGCTGTCTTGGATGTCTGCCGCCGGTTGGACGGCCTTCCCTTGGCCGTCGAGCTCGCTGCCGCCCGCCTCCGTGCTCTTCCCCTGACGACGTTGGCGGAACGACTCGACGACCGCTTCCGGCTGCTGACGGGTGGCGCCCGAACGAACATGCCCCGCCAGCAGACGCTGCGAGCCGTGGTGGACTGGAGCTACGACCTGCTCTTCGAAGAGGAACGCCTGCTCTTCGCCCGCCTGTCAGCCTTCACCGGCGGCTGTGAGCTGACTGCCGTCGAGACGGTCTGCGCCGACGCCCAGGTTCCTCGCGATGAGATCCTCGATATCCTCAGCCGACTGATCGACAAGTCCTTGGTGACCGTCGACCTCAGCTCCAACCCGGCCCGCTATTCACAGCTGCAGACACTCTGGCAGTACGCCCGAGGGCGTCTCGCTGAGTTGGACGGGGCCGACCAAGTTCACGAACGACACGCTCGCTGGTACCTCGACCTCGGGGAACAGGGACGACCTGGCCTACGCGGCCACTCGGGAATCGAATGGCGAGCACGCCTGGAAGCGGAACTGGACAATTTCCGTTCCGCCCTCGACTGGTTCATCGGGCGAGGTGACGCGTGCTCGGCCCTTGGCCTCGTAGGCAACGTCGCCTACCTGTGGTTCCTGCGAGCCGACTTCCACGAGGGCTACCGGTGGTCGAGCGACGCACTCGCGGTGGATCCAACGGACGGATGCGGGGGCCTTCGCGGCTTTGCTGCGGCTTACCAGGCCTTCTTCGGGAGTATCGTCATCGGCCCGGGCTCGGCACTCGATGCCTTTCAGGAGGCCCTCACCGATCTGCGCCAAGCCCGTTCCCTTGACTTGGGCGGGGCGCTGCTGGTGTTTTCCGATGTCCTTGCCCGCCTCGGCGACTTCGAGGCATCCCAAGAGGCTCTGGCCGAAGCGCTCCCTTTGATTGTCGAGAAGGGGGACCCATGGGACGTCGCCACTCACGATATGTTCTCCGCCCGAAACCTCGCTGCCCAGGGTCGAACCGAAGAGGCCGAGCTCCTCACCCGAGCCAGTGTTGATCGACTCCGGGCCTGCGGCGATCACTGGATGATCCTCTATGGGCTGGGCATGCTGGCCGGTATCGAGGAGTCCCACGGGGACTTCTCGGCTGCGACTGCTGCCTACGAAGAGCTGATCGACGCCTGCCGGTCGGCCGGAACCGTCCACTTTGAGTCGATGTGGCTCATCCGGCTCGCCACGCTTCGGGCCCGGCTCGGAGACGACTTGGCGGCGGAACGGCTCTTTGCCGATTGCAGCGCCATCAATTCTCACATGGCCAGAACTGCGGCCCTTGTCGGGCGAGCCGGAGCGGCCCGCCGGCTGGGCTATCTCACCTCGTGTCGACGCTGGCTGGAAGAGGCCAACGCCAACTATGAGTCCGTTGGCCTTCCAGGCGGGTCGACCCCGGCTCTCATCGGCCTCGTTTGGTTGTTCCTGTCCGTTGATGACGTGACGGGAGCCGAGCGCTACGCCGAGCAGGCTCGCGACCGATCCTCGGAGGCCGCCGATCCGTTGGTCGGCATCTTGGCCGACACGGTGGCGGCTGCGGTCGCCCTCGCCTCCTCCAATACCGAGGCGAACCGGGCCCGTTTTGCGGCCGTCCTCGGTCGACGGGCCGCCGCGGGTCGGTCCACCGCCTTCTTCGAGGCCGCCCTCGACGACCCAGACGTCGAGGCGTTTGCGTTGGTCCACGGTTTTCGATCGAGCTGACGTCAGTGCCACCTCAGTGGCTCCTCAGAGCATCGGAACACGATGGCCGTAATGGAGCACCCCCGAAGACGGCGATCGGAATACCCGATACATCTGGGTGAGGTGCCGGCCGTCGAGGAACACGGCCGCGCGGTCACGACAAACCCTCGGGCGGCAGCGTGGTACCGGCAGGCGCAGCGGGCCGTCGACTGTCGCCTTGCTGCCACCGCGCTGCGGCTCGCTGTGGCCGCCGATTCGGCCTTTGGGCTTGCCGTCGTCGATCTCTTCGCCATTGACGGAGCGACGAGTCAGCACCCCGGTCACGGGCAGATGAATTGGGAACGACACCACATCGAAGTTGTCCGTGCCGCGGTCACCGGCGACGCCCTTCGAGCTGCTGACCTACTCCGGGAACACCTGGCCAATGTGGGCTGTGACCCTCTCGCGTCTCAGATCTCCGCTCACCTCCGACAGCCCAGACAGGTGGCCGACGAACGCCTCCCAAATTGTCATCCCACGACATGGAAATGCTGTTCATGACGCGTGGATCTGCTGGAAAGATCGGGCACTGCCGCGCTGAGCACCATCCGGCAGATCTCAAATAGGCATCGAATCTGGGGGTGCCACTCTCCGCCGGCGCTCCAGGACCCTGGTGTAACTGAATGCTGAGCAACGGCAGATCCGTCAGATGTCGGCGGGCTCGTCGATGCTCGGCGGTCCCGTCCCCATGAGCTCCTCCGGCGTCTCCGTGACGTCGGGCCCCTTGCGCAGCTCGCGGATGACCACCTGGATGGCGCCGCCGAACGGAATGCCCACGAGCGCCCCGACGAACGTGCCCAGTCCCCCCGCCACCCGGCCACCCAGCGTCGCCCCGACCAGGACCGCGAGGAGCACCCAGAAGGGGTTGAGCCGGACCGTCCTGCTCATGATCACGGGGTTGAGCACGTGGTTCTCGACCTGCTGGTAGGCGAGGAACACGATGAGCATGACGATCCCGGCCGTCACCGAATGGATCGCCGCGATGATCACCACCGGCACGCCCGCCAGGAGACCGCCGACGAGCGGCAGCAGGTCCACCAGCGCGACGAAGACGCCGAGCAGCAACGCGAACGGCACTCCGAGGATGGCCAGCGTGATCCCCACCACGATGCCGGCGATGACCGAGGTCAAGAAGTTGCCGAGCATGTAGCCGGTGATGGAGCGGATGGTCTCGTCGACCACCCGGCGCAGCCGGTCGCTGGTCGACTTGTGGAACGAGTTCAGCACGCCGGCCCACATGCGAGGGGCCTCGAGCATGGTGAAGAAGGTCAGGATGGCGATCGTCACGATGGCGACGAGCGTCGAGACCGCGGCGGCACCGACGGAGAAGGCGGTGGCCGGCTTGAGCACCTTGGTGATCTGCGACGTGATCTTCGAGGAGCTCTCGGAGAGGTACTTCTGCAGGTGGAAGCGGTAGACCAGGCGGCCGAGCCAGCCGTGCCCGTGCTTGGCCTCCTTGATCAGGGTGGGGATCTGGTGGCCGAAGTTGGTGGCCGCAGTCACGAGCGGTGACGCGAACAGGTAGACGAGACCGATGAGGATGAGTGCGCCGAGCAGGAACACGAGGGTCGTCGCCCCGCCGTGCGACATCCCCCGCTTCTTCAAGAAGCGCGTCGCCGGTGTCAGCAGCAGCGTGATGAAGAACGCGACGACGATGTACAGCGCGATCGTACGGAGCACCCAGATGCCGACGATCAGGGCCGCGTTCAGGTCCAAGAGCCCGATCACGACCGCCGTGGTGACGACGATCGTGGCGAGCGGGACGCCGCGGCGGTCCGCGCTCCCCGTCAACCGGGACCGCCACGTGTCGTGGTGCTCCGCGGCCATGCGGACAGCTTGGCAGCTGGGACCCCCGAGAAGGCGGTTGGTCGGGTGACGGACGTGCAAGCATGAATCGGATGGAGCAGGCGGAGCCGGCGGAACACGGGGCGCAACCAACCTCAGCTTCTTCCCAGACATCCGCCGCGTCCGAGGCAGAACCGAAGCCGAAGCGTCGATGGATGCCACGCAACGTGAAGATCACGCTGACGATCCTCGTGCTCTTCTTCCTGCTCGAGTACATCCTGCTCCCCGAGCTCTCCAGCGCCCGCAAGGAGTTGCATCAGCTGCGCCACTTGAACTTCTGGTGGCTCGTCCTCGGAGTGCTGCTCGAGCTCGGCGCGTTGTTCGCCTACGCCGAGGTGACCCACACCGTGCTCTCACCGGGCGCGCCCTCACGCTTTCGCCTCTTCCGCATCAACATGTGGGCCCTCGCCATCAGCCACACCCTTCCCGGCGGCACGGTGCCGGGGACCGCGGCCAGTTACCGCTTGCTCACGGAGTCCAACGTGCCGGGTAGCACCGCCGCCTTCGGCCTGGCCGCGCAGGGCATCGGCTCCGCGGTCGTGCTCAACCTCATCTTCTGGCTGGCGCTGCTGATCTCCATCCCGCTCCAGGGCTACAACCCCGCCTACGGCTTCGGCGCCATCTTGGGCGTGCTCCTGCTCGGGATCTTCGCCGGCTTGGTCTTCCTGTTCACCCGGGACGAGCCGCAGGCGTCCGCCTTCGTCATGAAGGTCGGACAGCGCCTGCCCTTCGTCCGGGCCGAGACCGTCACCTCGCTGGTCCAGAAGGTGGCCGACCGCATGAAGATCCTCTTCACCAGCTCGGAGCTCTTGACCAGGGCCGGCATCTGGGCCGCGGCGAACTGGATCCTCGATGCGACCTCGCTCTATGTGTTCCTCGTCGCCTTCGGCGCTCACGTCTCGCCCATCGACGTGCTAGTGGGCTACGGCCTGGCCAACATCATCGCCGTCATCCCGGTGACCCCGAGCGGGCTCGGTGTGATCGAACTGACGATCATTGCCGTGCTGAAGGGCTTCGGGGTGCCGAGCGGCGTCGCCGCCGCCGGCGTCCTGAGCTGGCGGCTTGTCAACTTCTGGCTGCCGATCCCCTTCGGCGGCGTCTCGTACCTGTCCTTGCGCTTCGGCAAAGCAAAACTGCGCGCGGGCGCCCGGTCGAGAGCCAAGGCAACAGGGGCGAAGCCGGTCACCTCCTGAGCCGCTGACGACCGTGCGCGCCAATCGTCCATCCCTCACCGCCCGCTGGGTGGCGGCGCGCCGCTTGCCGCTGGCGCGCACGCGGCCGTCGACCCCCGGCGGCGACGTCGACGGCGAGCGCGCCCTCGACCGCGACGTGAGCGGCGCCTTCGTGCTGTCGCTCGCCCGCCCCGCCGGCATCGCGCACCGCACCGCCTTCATCGACGCCGAGGTCACGGGCGCCATCGGGCGCGGCGTCGAGCAGATCGTGATCGTCGGCGCCGGCTACGACGGCCGCGCCCTGCGCTTCGGTGGCGGGCCGACCCAATGGTTCGAGGTCGACTTCCCCAGCACGCAAGCGGACAAGCGCCGCCGCCTCGACGCCCTCGGGCTCGCGCCGGCGTCCGTCGCCTACGTCCCCATCGACCTCATGGACGGCGACCTCGACGCGGCGCTGGAGGCGGCCGGCCACGACGCCACCGCGCCGTCGCTGTTCGTGTGCGAGGGGCTGCTGCCCTATCTCACGCTCGAGGCGTCCGCCGCCCTGTTCCGCACTCTCGGGGCGCGGGCGCCGGGCGGATCGGTCCTGGTGGCGACGTTCCTGGCGGCGCCCGCACCGCGCGACCTGCTCCTCGCCTGGCGCCGCACCCGCGGCGTCATGTTTCGCGCCATCGGCGAACCGAGACGCAACGAATTCCAGCCGGGCGACCCGGAGAAATTGTTCGTCGTCACCGGCTGGCGCGTCGTGCGGTCAAAGAACGGGCGGGCGAGCCGGCTCGACCGCGAGGCGCAGATGGTCATCCTGGCCGGAGAGCCCGCTCCGTAGGCTCAGGTTCAGGTGCCGATGCCGGAGGGCGCCACACTGCGGCGCCGGCGGAACACCGGCCGCTCGATCGGCGCCCGGAACACCCGGATCCCGGCCCCGACGACGAGGCCGATGAACAGCAGCACATAGGAATCCGAAAGCGGGATGAGCCAGCCCCGGCCGGCGAAGATGATCCCCGGCCCGTGCGGCGCCCACCAGGGCGGGGCGGCCCAGAACAGCACGGCCACGCCCAGCGCGAGCCATTCGCCATAGCGGGGCCGGTCGGGCGCCAGCGCCAGCCAGGCCACGAGCAGCACCACCCAGATGAAGTGGTGCGACCATGACACCGGGCTGGCCAGCGACTCGGCCGCCTCCACGACGAGGAGTCCGAGGATCGGCGAGGAGCGGCGGTAGGCGGCGGCCGCCACGACGAGCCCGATGGCGGCCACGCTCAGCACGATCACGAAGGTCGTGGGCGTGCTCACGGTGTGGCCGATCATCCGCTCCAGCGCGCCCACCACGCCCTGGTTGCCGATCCACGAGAGCATGCCGGCCCGTTGCGGGTCGTGGATGTAGTGGGTCCAGTAGGCCCATGTCGTCGAGAAGTTGACGGCGCCCGCCAACAGGGCGGCGGCGCAGAAGGTGGCCAACGCACGCAGGGCGGACCGGCCCTGCCGGGTGAGCAGCAGGTACGGGATCAGGATGATCGGGGTGACCTTGATCGCCGCGGCCAGCCCGACGAGGATCCCGCGCGGCACCGGCAGGTCGAGCGTCATGTCGGCGACCACCATCAGCGCCAGGATGATGTTGACCTGACCGAGCAGGAACGTCTGGCGTACTGGGTCGAGCATCACGACGGGGACCAACAGCACCAGCGCCCACCACACGATGGTGCGGCGATCCATCTGGGCGCACACCGCACGCAGGCACACCGCGACGAGCGCGAACAGCGACGCCAGGTTGACGAGCGAGAACGCCACCTCGGTCACGCCCAACGGCGCGTGGGACACCGGTGCAAAGAGGAGCGCCGAGAACGGCGGGTAGGTGAAGCCGAGCCCGTCCTTGGCCAGCAGGACGCTGAACAAGTCGTTCGTCGACGCGTGCTTCCCGCCCAAGAGGTAGGTGGTGAGGTCGATCTGCTGGTGCGCGAGGGCGAGGATGGTGACGCCGACGACAGCCGCGGCGCCCGATAGTGCCGGCCAGCCCCAGCTACGACCTGCTGCAATCCCGCGCATGCGCAGAGCCAAATCGCTCGCCATGACGCGCGATCGTACCGGCGCTCGCCACCGGAACGACACATTTGCAGTTCAGGACACCAGCTAGCACCAATCCGGGTTACGGCCGAACAAGCCGAGCAGCCGATCCTGCACGGGCGCGTCATCGGGCACGGCGATGGTCGCCCCCAGTGCGCCGGTCTCCTCGAGCAACGACCGGTTCGCCAGCGCACGGTCGTAGCCGCTCTGACAGAGCTCGGGATCGAGCGCCACGGCGGCGCCGACCGCACGAGACAGGTCCCAGGAGTGGATCAGCACGTCGGTGGTGACGATCCCGATCAGCAACACCCGCTTCTCGAGCGCGCCGGGCTGCTCCAACGCCGGGAACAACGCGGCGACGGTCGCGGCCCATCGAGCCTCGGGGTCATCGTCGTCGGGGCGATCGGGTTGCACACCGAGCGGCGCGAGGAACAGGGAGTCGTGGACGCCGAAGACGTGGTCGAGCACGCTCTGCACGTCGCCCTCCGGGGCCGGAGTCGGTGCGTCCAAATGGCCGCGGGTGGCACTGATGGCGTCGGTGAAGGCGGCGCACGCCACGCGGTAGTCGGGGAGCAGGCGCTGATCGACGCCGGCCATGCGTCAGGCCGTCGACGTCGCCGTCGGCGTCGGCACGGGCGGGCGGGCCTCGTCGCCCTCGCCGACCCGCAGCTCGCTGTCCCGCTGACGCCGGGAGCGTATGCGGGCCAGCTCCTTCAGGCGCTCCTGCGAGCTGATGCCGTGCGTGTTGGGCACCCGACGCCAGCGCCGGTCCGAGCCCAGCTCCCAGGCGTTGGTGTCGTCGACGAAGACCAGGTCGAGGATCTCGAAGAGGCGGCCCTGGAGCTCGGGGTCGTGCACGGGTACGACCACCTCGATGCGGCGGTCGAGGTTGCGGCCCATGAGATCCGCGGAGCCGATGAAGATCTTCAAGGGCAGACCGGGTCCGGCCGCCGGGTCAGCGGGGGCACCACCGAAGCGGTAGATCCTCGAATGCTCGAGGAAGCTGCCGACGATGGAACGGACGCGGATGTTCTCGGAGAGCTCGGGGATGCCGGGGCGCAGGCGGCACAGGCCGCGCACGGCGAGGTCGATCTGCACGCCGGCGCCCGAGGCGCGGTAGAGGGCGTCGATCATGGCTGCGTCGGTGAGGCCGTTGACCTTCATCACGATGCGGCCGCCGGCGCCCGCGTCGGCCTGCTCCTCGATCATCGCCATGATGCGCTTGCGGACGGTGACGGGCGACACGAGGATCTCGCGGTAGTCGGCGTGCTTGGAGAAGCCGGTCAGGTAGTTGAACAGCGCCCCCACGTCGGCGCCGATGACGGGGTCCGACGTGAGCAGCCCGAGGTCCTCGTAGATGCGTGCCGTCTTCGAGTTGTAGTTGCCCGTGCCCACGTGGCAGTACGGGCGCACGCCGTCGTCCTCGCGGCGCAGCACGAGCGCCGTCTTCGAATGCGTCTTGAGGCCGACGATGCCGTAGACGACGTGGACGCCCACTTCTTCGAGAGCACGGGCCCAGCCGATGTTGGCCTCCTCGTCGAACCTGGCTTTGAGCTCGACGATGGCGGCGACTTGCTTGCCGTTCTCGGCCGCCTGGATGAGCGCCTGGACGATCGGGCTGTCGAAGCCGGTGCGGTAGAGGGTCTGCTTGATGCCGAGGACCGCGGGGTCGTGCGCCGCCTGGGCGACGAACGCCTCGACCGAGGTGGCGAACGAGTCGTAGGGGTGATGGACCAGCACGTCGCGCTCGCGCAGCATGGCGAAGAACTCGTTGGGGTCGTGCGCCGCGTTGGCGAGGCGCGGCGGCGTCATCGGCGTCCATGTCTCGGCGTGTAGGTCGGGGCGGTCGAGCGCGTACACGCCCCACAGCCCGCTCAGGTCGAGCGGCGCCGCCACCCGGAAGACGCCCTCGCGGCCGACCTCGAGCTCGTTGGCCAGCAGCTCGACGACGTCGTCGTCCATGGCGGCCTCGACCTCGAGGCGCAGCGCCTTGCCGAAGCGGCGGCGCCTGAGCTCCATTTCGATGGCGACGAGGAGGTCGTCGGCCTCGTCCTCCTCGAGGGCCAGGTCGGCGTTGCGGGTGACCCGGAAGGCGTAGTGGTTCCCGATCGTCATGCCGGGGAACAAGGAGTCCAGGTGGGCGGCGATGACCTGCTCGAGCGGCACGAAGCGCTCGCCGTCGGGCATGACGACGAAGCGGGGCAGCGCGGGCGGGACCTTGACCCTGGCGATGCGGCGCTCGTGGGAGCTCGGGTCCTGCACCTCGACGACCAGGTTGAGCGAGAGGTTCGAGATGTAGGGGAACGGGTGCCCCGGGTCGACGGCGAGGGGGGTGAGGACGGGGTAGATCTCGCGGTTGAAGACCTCGACGAGGTGATCACGGTCGTCGTCATCGAGGGAGGACCAGTCGGAAAGGCGGATGCCTGCGGTGGCGAGGGCGGGGACGATCAGGTCCAAGAAGATGTGGTCCTCGCGCGCGAGGAGCTCCTTGACCCGGCTCCGGATCATGGTCAGCTGCTCGCCGGGTCTGAGGCCGTCGACGGAGCGGGTACGCACCCCGGCGGCGACCTGGTCCTCGAGGGCGGCGACCCGGATTTGGTAGAACTCGTCGAGCAGCTCGGAGAAGATGGCGAGGAACTTGGCCCGCTCCATGAGCGCCAGGCCGTCGTCCTCGGCCAGGTCCAAGAGACGGGCGCCGAAGTCGAGCCTGGACTGCTCCCGGTTCGTGAAGCGCTGGTAGCCGAAGGCCTCGATCTGCTGGTACGAGGGCGGAGTGGGACGGGCGGCGGGAATTGCTGGCGGCTCGCCCTCGGCCTGGGCCTCGCTGCCGGCATTGACCTCCGCAGCGCCGGTGTCAGGCGGCGTCGGCGCCTGGGGTTGAGATTTGGGCTGGGTCTGGGTCATGGGCGGAAAGACGGAGTTCGGCCCGGGACTGCGCCGGAAACGAAAAAACGAACGGAACCCCGACAGGAAGGTCGATGTCACCCAGAACTGTACCCCTCACTACTACCATTCGCCCGTGCCGCCAGCAGACACTGCGACCCGCACACCGAGCACGCGGAGCCGGCGTTCGCCCATCCCGGGCTACGCGTTCGGGCCGAAACCGAAGCGCCGCACGGAATTCGGGTTGCTGCTCTTCGGCATGGGCATCGTCGTGGCGCTGTACATCATCGCGGCGCTGGGCCAGAAGGCGAAGATCCCCGACAACCTCGGCGCGTTCCTGGGCATCGTGCTCGGCCTGGCGCTCATCGCTCACCTGGCCAACCGCTGGCTCGCCCCCGACGCCAACGCCGTCATCCTCCCCTTGGCCGCGCTGCTCAACGGCATCGGCTACGTGGTCATCGCTCGATGGGATCCCGGCCAGGCCAAGGGCCAAGCGGCCTGGGCCCTCCTCGGCATCATCCTCTATGTCCTCACGTTGCTCGTCGTCCGGTACTCACGCGACCTTGAGCGGTATCGCTATCTGCTCCTCTTAGTAGCGGGCATCCTGCTCGTCCTCCCGCTCGGCTTCTCCCCGATCGGCGGCGCCCGCCTCTGGGTGCATTTCGGGAGTATCGAGTTCCAGCCGATCGAGTTCTCCAAGATCCTGCTGTGCATCTTCTTCGCGTCGTACTTCGCGGAGAACAAGGAGATGCTCACCATCCCGACGGCACAGATCGGCAATCGCCTCTTCCTCGACCCCCGGCCGCTGCTGCCGATCATCGTCGCCTGGGGCGCCGCCATGGCCATCATCGGCCTCGAGGACGACATCGGCTTCGCCGCGCTGCTGTTCGTCCTCTTCATCGGCATGCTCTGGATAGCCACCGGCCGCATCGGCTACCTCGTCCTCGGCCTGGTCCTCTTCGGCGTCGGGGCGTTCATCGCGGCGCACTACTTCGGCCAGGTGCACTACCGGATTGAGCAGTGGCAGAACCCCTGGCCCAGCCCGCCGAATTACGGCAACACCCAGCTCAGCGAGGCGTGGTACTCCATGGGGACGGGCGGCGTCGGCGGCACCGGACTCGGCTTCGACCACTACGCCGGGCAGATCTTCGGGCTGACGAGCGACATGATCTTCGCCGGCATCGCCACCGAGATGGGCATGGTCGGCGCCGTCTCGGTCGTCGTGGCCTTCGTCCTGCTCGTCGGTGCCGGCTTCCGCGTCGCCCAGACCGCACGCTCGGACTTCTCACGCCTCATGGCGACCGGCCTCACGCTGATCATCGGCTTCCAAGCGTTCTTCATCATGGCGGGCGTCGTGCGGTTGCTCCCGTTCACGGGGATAACCCTGCCCTTTGTGGCGTACGGCGGTTCGTCGCTGCTCGCCAACTACATCCTCATCGCGCTCGTCTTGCGCATTTCCGACGAGGGGGCCAAGGCGCAGTACGAGATGCAGGCGGCGGGCGACGCCGGTGCTCCGGGCGAGCGTCCGATGGTGCCCGCTCGCTAATTCGGTTCGCTAGCGATCCTCGTCGGGTGAGGACTCGGAGCGGCAGCGCGCCGCCCCTCGGCCGCCTCGCGCTCGGCGGCATCGGGAAGGCCACGAACCAGGCCGATGATCATGACGGGGATCGCCGCACCGGCGAGGGGTCGCCGGCGACATAGACCCACCAGCCGGTGAAGTCCCAGCGGACGACGTCGGGCCCGAGGGTGCGGGCCGGGTTCATCGAGGCGCCACTGATCGGGCTGGCAAAGAGGCCGAAGAGCGCCACCGTCGACCCGACGGCAAGCGCCGCGTTGTGGCCGATGCGGCGGTAGCCGGTGGCCGTGTTGAGAATGACCGTCACCAAGATGGCGGAGAGCAACATCTCCATCACGAGCGACTTCCATTCCCCGCCCGGCTTGTTGATCGGGAAGTTACCGCCGGAGATGACGTGGGCGTCCATGTTCTGTAGGAAGAGGGCGGCGGCGAACTGCACGATGATGTGGGGCACGGCCCAGACCGCCTTGAAGACGCGGCGGGCCGTGAAGGCCAGCGTGACCGCCGGATGTATGTGGGGGTCCGCCACCGACGTAGTGGTTGATCACGCCCGATCCGGCGGCGACGGTCACGAGGATGAACGTCCCGACGAACTCGGCGATGAGCCGGATGCTGAGCGGGCGGTGCTTGAGCGTGTCCTCGCTGAATCGAATCATGAGGCGGTCGCCGAGCATGGCGTCCTTAGGCGAGGTCGATCTCCCCGGTGGTCAGCGGCGTGGCGGAACTTCGGTCGGCCGTCATGGGCTCGTTCCTTTCCGCAGCGACGTGCGTCGCCTCACCCCTCGCGGGCGGACGCCTGCCCTCGCCCCTGCATTCCTTCGCCCTCACCGAAGGCTGGCGGCCGCTGCCAGCGAGTTTCCGCCACAACGGGGGGTGGGCCTAGAGCCGAAAGTCCCCTCTGTCTGAAATCGGCCGGGTGATCGGGCCTGGTCAGGCGGTCAGGCGGTTGCGCCGGGCGAGCCGCCGGCGACTTCGTAGGACCACAGCTCGGAGGACACCGAGACGGGACCGCCGTGCGGTGACGGCCGGTCGGCGCCGGCGTGGCCGTGCGCGAACGCGGGCGAGGAGACCCAGGCCTTGAACGACTCCTCGTCGCGCCAGCGGGTGACGACGAGCCACTGGTGGCGCTCGTCGGTCGGCCGCAACAGCTCGAAGCCCTCGAAGCCGTCGGCATTGTCGACCGCACCGGCGCGGGCGGCGAAGCGACGGGCCAGCTCGTCGCCGGCGTCCTCGGGAACGGTGATGGCGTTGATCTTGATGACGGTCATGACCGCATCATGGCCGATCAGACGGACAGGTCGGAGATCGGGGCCACGTCGCCGCCCTCTTCGAGCAGGCGCTCGTCGACGAGAACGGGAGCGGGCACCGGCATGCGCAGCGCGAGGACGAGGCCGTCGGACGGGCGACAGTCGATGCGCTCGCGCCCGGCGGGCGTCATGAGGTCGAGCTCGGCCAGGAGGTTGCCGTCCTCGCGCCCGACGAGGCGCACGGCGATCACGTCGATGCGCGCCCGCTGCATTACCTGCATGAACAGTTCGTGGGTCATGGGCCGTCGGCCCTCCATCCGGCGCAGGGCCTGGGCCAGCGCGGTGCCCTCGGGGAGGCCGACCGGGAAGACGAGCGTGCGCATCGGTGGCTCGGACTCGAGGAGGGTGACGGCCGGGTACTGGGAGGGCAGATCGAGCGAGACGTCGTCCACGTCCATGACCCGGAACGCCGGTCCGGCCACCGAAGCCGGGTCCGGGGCGGCCGACTCGGACTCAGACTCGGTCTCGGGTTGGACGTCGGTCACCGGAACCTCCGGTGCGCCCCGACACTGAGGGCGAAGCCAATCGCACTGAAGAAGACCAGCACGGCGGTGCCGCCGTAGCTGACGAAGGGTAACGGGATGCCGGTGATCGGCATGATGCCCATGGTCATGCCGGCATTCTGGAAGACGCTGAAGGCGAAGAACGCGAAGAGGCCGGCGCAGACGAGGCGGCCGAAGATGTCGCGGGACACGGTGGCCGCGCGGAGCAGCCGCCAAGCGATCACGCCGAGGAGGACGAGCACGCCCGCCGACCCGGCGAAGCCGAGCTGTTCGCCGATGGCGGTGAAGATGAAGTCGGTCTGCTGCTCGGGCACGTAGCCACCATTGGTCTGCGCTCCGTGCCCGAGGCCTGAGCCGAACAACCCGCCCGAGCCGATGGCGTTCTCCGCCTGTGTCTTGTTGTAGATGGCCGAGTTCACGTAGGGGTTGTTGCTGTGCTGGCTCGGGTTGAGGAACGCCGTCAGGCGGGCGATCTGGTAGTGGTGCAGCAGTCCGCTCTCCACGGCGACGAGCACCACGAGCGCGGTGCCGATGAGGAGCATCACGAGGATGCGGATGGGGAGCCCGGCGACGGCCAGCATGACGAGGAGGACAATGATCAGGATCATGGCCGTGCCGAGGTCGGGTTGCACGAGCACCAACAGGATCGGGATGCCGGCCATGATGAGGAGGCGGAAGACGTCCTTCCAGGCCAGGCCGACGTCGTCGCGGCGCGCGCAGTACGACGCAATGGCCAGGATGAGCGCGAGGACGGCGAACTCCGACGGCTGGAGCTGGAGGGGGCCGAGGGTGAACCAGCGAGCGGCGCCCTGGGCGCTGCTGCCGACCACGAACACGCCGAGGAGGGACGCCACGATCAGCCAGTAGAGGAGGTTGGCCACCGGCTCCCAGCGGCGATAGTCGATCAGCGCCACCACGATCATGACGATGACGCCGAGCACGACGAACAGGCCCTGCTTCTTGAGGAACGTCTTGGGATCGTCGCCCTGTGCGAGCAGGACGCCACGGGTGGCGGTGTACACCATGATCACCCCGATGCCGGCGACCGCGAGGGTGGCGACGACGAGTATCCAGTCGAATGCGGGCGCGCGACGGCGGGAGGCAACGTGTGTGCGGGCGAGTGTGGTCATATGGCGTGAATCGCGGACAGAATACCGGCCGTGACCACACCCCCCCTGGCGCCGGTCCATGCCCTGGTGGCGTCGTCGGGTGGGTTGTTGGGGCAGGTCAATCAGGTCGCGCAGGTCGCGCAGGTCGACCAGGGCGGTGGGTGGCTCTACCACCTGTTGGTGAAGCTCGGGGTCAGCCCGGATACGGCGTCGACGGTGACCGACCTGATTGTGCGGCCTCTGAGCATTCTGATCGTCGTCCTGGTGGCGGCGCTCGTCGCTCGCTACGGCGCCAAGGCGGTGCGGCGGCTGCTCGCCCGCATCGCCAACCAGGCCTCGGCCCGATCGGGTTCGTCGCGGGCGGGGGCGCGGGTGACGACGATGTCGGCGCTTGCAGCGAACCTCTGGCGTCTGTTCGTGTTCGTGGTGGCGGGGGCGATCGTCCTGGGAATGCTCGGCATCAACCTGACGCCGTTGTTGGCCAGCGCGACCATCATCGGTGCCACCTTGGGGTTCGGGCTGCAGCAGATCGTGCGCGACTACTTCTCGGGCGCGTTGATGACGATGGAGGACCAGTACAACGTCGGCGACTCGGTGGTGGTGGGGGGCGTGACGGGGGTGATCGAGGACGTGACCCTGCGCCTGACCCGCTTCCGCGGCGTCGACGGGACGATCTACGTCATCCCCAACGGCGACATCCGCCTGATCGGCAACTTGTCGCGTGGGTGGGCGCGTGCGGTCGTGGACCTGACGTTGCCGGGCGCGGCGGCAGTGGATCTCGAGCGGGTGCGCTCGGTCATTTCGGGTGCGGCTCATTCGGTCGCCTCACAGCCCGAGTTCGCCGCCCACACCACGGAGCCTCCTTCCGTGGTCGGCTTGTTCGCGGCGGACGCGACGACGGTGACGATGCGCGTCATGTTGTTGACCGTGCCGTCGCAGCGTGACGCGTTGACGCGGGCGCTGCGGGAGGCGGCGATCGCCGCGTTGGCGGGGGCGGGATTGTGGCCGGCGGATCCGGCTGCGCGGGCGGCCGGTTCGGCAGAGGCCACGCCGTCCCGGCCATCCACCGACTGAGGGGTCCGGCTGGTGGGCGCGCGCTCCGCTCGCCGCGTGCCGAGTGGCCGGACGGCGGGTGGCGTGGAGCTGGCTCAGTCTTCGGCGGGACTGGCCGCCTCGGCCGCATGCCACATCGCCTCGAGCGGGGGCGACTGACCGGTCCAGAGCAGCAGCTGGGCCGCCGCCTGATGCACGAGCATGCCCAGGCCGTCGAGGGTGGTCGCGCCGGCCACGGCGGCCTGTTCGAGCCAGGGCGTTGGCCGGGGCACGTAGACCAGGTCGGCCGCGACCTGGCCCGGTCCCAGGAGCCCGGGGTCAACCAGCCATTCGGCCAGGTGGGACTGGCTGTTCGGCGTGACGCCCACCATGCCGACCGGCGTGGCGTTGACGACCAGGTCGGCGCGGCCAACGGCGGCGGCGATCGCACTATCGGTCAACGCCACGACCGTTCCTCTATCGCCGGCCAGATCCGCCGCCTCGAAGGCCCGCTCGGGCGTGCGGTTGACGACGGCAACGTTGGAGGCGCCGGCCCGGGCGAGAGCCAGCATGACCGCCCGGGCCGCGCCGCCGGCGCCGATGACCACGCACCGCTTCCCGGCAGGCTCGAGCGCGACGCCGCGGGCGAGCGACGCCACAAACCCCTCGCCGTCAGTGTTGGTTCCGAGGAAGCGGCCGTTTTCTCGGTACACGCAGTTGACCGCGTTGAGTTGGCGCGCCACATCGCTGCATTCGTCGACGAGCTCGGCTACGTCGGCCTTGTGCGGCATGGTGACGGATAGCCCCGTGACGTCCTGCGTCCGCATCGCCTCGAGGGCTTGGGCGGCCTGACCGGGCGCCACTTCGAAGGCGAACGAGCGCCAGGCGTGACTGAGGCCAAGCGCGGCGAACGCCGTGTTGTGCAACAACGGCGACAACGAATGGGCGACCGGGCTGCCGATCACGCCGACGATGTGGACCTCCGGGCCGCACTGGGCCCGCACCGCCTGCATGGTCAGCTGGCCGAGCGGCGCTGGCTCAGGGGAGGCCACGGGACTTCGCCAGCTGTTCGTTCGCCTGCTGCTCGGCGAAGGTGTCGGAAAAGGCCATAACGCCGTTCTTCTGGACCAGCACGAAGTAGAGCCATGCGCCCGGCGGTGGGTGCAGG